>DASVXS010000150.1:0-21922 GCA_036392575.1 Thermoleophilaceae bacterium
CGATCGCGCGCGTGGTGCTCGAGGGTCGCGCGCGAACGCTGCCGCGTCCGGTCACTGCTCCCAAGCGGCGGCTCGGCCACTCGCTCGCGCTCGGCACGGCGTGCGTCGCGCTACTCGCGTTCTCGCTCAGCAGCGACGACACTTTCCCCGTGTTCGCGCGGGCTTTCGACCTGCATCCCGAGACCGCGGTGGCCACCACGAGGCCCGAGGTGGGGCTGCTCGTGCTTGTCGATCCGAGCCAGGTGCCGGCAGCCGCCCGAGCGCTCGAGCGGCGCGGCATGCGCGCATCCTTCGTGGTTGCGACGATGCCCCGACCTGGACTGATGAGCGCGCTGCAGCCTTACGGCGACGATGCGATTCCCCAGCTCGACAGCCGCGCGTTCGTGCACTGGGTCGGCGCGAAGCGCGAGCTTCGCCAGGTGGCGACGGCGGTCGGCTACGGCAAGCACTACCGCTACGTGTCGGGCGACGGATTCAGCCTCGGCGAGTACGTGCTCGCGCACTCGGCCGGTGGCTTGCCGGTCGGGCCGGCCGTCACGATCACCGGCCCGGCGACCCAGAAGCTGGCCGCCGGGCAGCTTGTGCAGGTTCGCCTCGCGGGTCCGCAGAGCACCTGGGCGCCCACGCTCGACGCGCTCGCGTCCGACTGCCAGGCGGCCCGGCTCCATACGCTCTCGGCGCGGCAGCTGTTGGTGTCGAGCGGCGATCGGTCCAGCGACCAGCTGGCGGCGAGCGGGTAGCGCGATGCGCGTCGCAGCGCTGGCAGTCGGGGCGTTCGCCGTGAACTCGCTGCCGGGGCTCGCGCCGCTCGTTGCGCCGGTCGCGGACGTGCTCGGCATCGCGCGCCGCATCGACCGCTCCCCCGGCGTGGCGCTCACGTTCGACGACGGGCCCCATCCCGACGGCACGCCGGGCGTGCTCGAGCTGCTCCGACGAGCGGGCGCGACGGCGACGTTCTTCCTCGCCGGAGAGCAGGTGGAGCTGCGGCCGGCGCTGGCCGCCGAGATCGTCGCGGCGGGCCACGGCGTCGGGCTGCATTGCCACCGCCACCGCAACATGCTGCGGCTCACGCCCGCGCAGATCGCCGATGACCTGCGCCGCGGAGCGGCGACCATCGAGGACGCGACCGGCCACTCCCCCAGGCTGCATCGGCCGCCCTACGGGATCTACACCGCACTCGGGCTCGCCGCCGTTCGCACGCGCTGGCGGCCGCTGCTGTGGTCACGCTGGGGCCGCGACTGGCGCGCGCGGATCAGCCCGCACGCGATCGCGCGCATGGTCACGCGCGACATCGGACCGGGCGACGTATTGCTCCTGCACGACGCCGACTGGTACAGCGCGCCGGGGTCGTGGACCCGCACGCTGGCGGCGCTGCCCGAGGTGCTCGGCGCAATCGAGGCGCGTGGCTTGAAGACGGTGCCGGCGGCGTAGGGGGAGAGAACCTCCGCCCGCGGCCTTCTAGTGACATGGGCCGCCTGGACCGCATCCCCTTCGTCGAGCTCCCCGGCGGACTGCGCATGCACGTCGCCCGGGACCCGATCTCCCGCCTGTTCGGGCTCGCCCACCTCGACGAGATCCCGCCGCGCAGCGCGCTCACGCTCCCGCATTGCCGCTCGGTGCACACCTACGGCATGCGCTTCCCGCTCGACCTGATCTGGATCGGCGACGAGCTGCGGCTCGACCGCGAGGTGCCGCCGAACCGGGTCGCACCCGGTCGCGGCGGGCGCCACGTGGTTGAGACGCGCGCCGGCGAGGGAGAGCTGTTCCTAGAAGGCCTGCGGCTCGCGCTCGAGCACTGAGCGCAGCCGGAAGCTGAGCGCCGCCAGGGCGAGGTCCTCGCTCACGTTCAACTCGAGCGAGCTGCGCGCCTCCTCGCATATCTCGGCCGCCTCGCGCAGCGCGAAGGGGTCGAGCACGCGGCCGCTGGCCGCGGCCTGGAGCGCCTCGATGCGGTCGCGGCCGAGCACGGCCTCTCCCGCGCCAGTCTGCACCGCGAGCAGGTCGCGGAAGCCGATCGCGGCGAGTTCCAAGCCCGTGTCGAGCACCTCGGTGCGGGCGCGGCGGCCGTCGCGCTTCGCGGCCTCCTCGAACTCGCGCTCGATCGCGCGGCGCTCGCGGCCCTTCGGCTCGAGTTCCAGTCGCTCCTTCTTCGCGCGCTCGACCGCCTCCTCCGCCGCGACGCGACGCTCCTCAGCGCGCTCGAGCAGTGCTCGCCAGGGCTCCTTCGCGGCACGCGCCGAGTCGTCGCTCGCGAGCGCGTCTGCCACGAGCGCGTCGGCGTCGCGGCGAAGCGCGGCGCCCTCCTCGGTCGCAAACACGCGCGCCCGCGCGCCGTTGCCGAGCGACACCCGCGCGCAGGAGTCGGCGACGTCCGCCGGCACGCCGTCGGCGACCAGCCCCTCGGCGATCCGTTCCGGCGGCAGCGGGTCGAAGCGCACCACCTGGCAGCGCGACACCACGGTCTCGAGCACGCCGCCGAGCTGCTCGGTCAGCAGGATTAGGTGCACGAACGGCGGCGGCTCCTCGAGCGTCTTCAGCATCCGGTTCGCCACCTCGTCGTTCATCGTCTCCACGCGCTCGAGCACGAACACACGCCGGCTCGACTCAAACGGTGTGCGCGTCGCGGCGGCCACGACCGGCTCGTCGATGTCGTCGACGCGCATCACGTGCGCGCCGGTGGGCGCGACCCAGGTGAGATCCGGGTGCACGCCGTGCATCACGCGCGTCCTGACGCTCTCGGGATCGGGCGCGCCCTCGGCAAGCAGCTCGGCCGCGAGCGCACGGGCGGCGGTGCGCTTGCCCGTCCCGGCCGGTCCGTGGAAGAGGTAGGCGTGCGAGGGCGAGCCCGAGGCGAGCCCCGCGCCGAGCACGAGCCGGGCGTGCGGGTGGTCCTCGGTGCCCGCGATCAGCGGCGCGCTCATACGGCCACCCGCGAGCGCGCGCGCACCACCGCGTCGAGCACGTCGCCGTGCACGTCGTCGGGCGAACGCGAGGCGTCCACCACCACCCAGCGCGATGGGTCGGCCGCCGCGAGCTGCGCGTAGGTGTCGGCCACTGCTCGCTGCAGGTCGGTGCCTTCGTCCTCGAAGCGGTCGGCCTCGCCGGCGCGCGACGCGGCGGTCTCCGGGTCGATGCGCAGGAGGATCGTGAGGTCGGGCACGACACCGCCGGTCGCCCACTCGTTGATGCGCGCCACGCCCTGCAGGCCGAGTCCCCGCGCCCCGCCCTGGTACGCGAGCGACGAGTCGAGGAAGCGGTCGGACACCACGACGAGGCCCTGCTCGAGCGCGGGCGCAATCACCTGCGCCACGAGCTCCGCGCGCGCGGCGGCGAACAGCAGCGCCTCGGCCTCGGCGCCGATCTCGACGCCCGGGTCCTTCAGCAGCTCGCGCACTCGCTCGCCGACGGCGGTGCCCCCGGGCTCCCGGACTGAAATCGCCTGGTCATTGCCGAGCGCGTCTACGAGCAGCTGCGTCTGTGTGGTCTTGCCCGAGCGGTCGATGCCCTCGAGCGTCACGAACAGTCCTCGCATGCGGCGATCGACGGTACCAGCCGCTGGGGCGCGCACTAGGATGGCGCGCTCATGCGAGCCGTGGTCACAGGCGGAGCGGGCTTCATCGGCTCGAATCTCGTCGACGCGCTGCTGGCGCGCGGCGACGAGGTCACGGTCGTCGACAACCTCTCGACCGGCCGCCGCTCGAACCTCGACCAGGCGATCGCGGGCGGCGCCGTGCTGGCCGAGATCGACATCCGCGAGGCCGACGCCGTGCGCGACCTCGTCACGCGCGTGCAGCCCGAGGCGGTCTTCCACCTGGCGGCGCAAATCGACGTGCGCAAGTCGGTCGCCGACCCAGCCAACGACGCGCGCATCAACGTCGAGGGCACGATCAACGTGCTGAACGCCGCGCTCGCCGCCGGCGTGCGGCGTTTCGTGAACACCTCGACAGGAGGCGCAATCTACGGCGAGGGCCGCGTGCTGCCGGCGCCCGAGGACCACCCCGTCGCACCGGAGGCGCCGTACGGCCAGTCGAAGTTCGCGGCCGAGGGCTACTGCTCGCTGTTCAACCGCCTGCACGGCCTCTCGACCGTCTCACTCCGCTACGGCAACGTCTATGGGCCGCGCCAGGACCCGCTTGGTGAGGCGGGCGTGATTGCGATCTTCTCCGGCAAGTTGATCGAGGGCGGCCGCCCCACCGTGTTCGGCAGTGGCGAGCAGACGCGCGACTACATCCACGTGGACGACGTCGTGCGCGCGAACCTCCTGGCCGCGGACTCGGACGAAACCGGCGCTTTCAACATCGGGAGCTGCGAAGAGGTGAGCGTGCTCGAACTCGTGGACGCGTTCAGAGAGATTTCGCCCGATAGCTTCGATCCCGAGTTCGCTCCCGAGCGGCCCGGCGAGGTGCAGCACATCTACCTCGACTATTCGCGCGCGCGCGAGGGGCTCGGCTGGGAGCCGCAGGTGACGCTCGACGAGGGCCTGCGCTCGACGGTCGAGTCGGTACGCGAGTCGCGCTAGCTTGCGGGCATGACCGTCGTGTGGGTCGCGATCGCGGTGGTGGTGCTCGTCGTGCTGGGCGCGCTCGTCGTGGCGCGCACCCGGGGCATCACTCGCACCGACGCGCGCGAGCGCATGGCAGACACCGCGGCCGATTTCCGCGACTGGATCAGGCTAGGGCGCTAGCTCACCCGCGGCGATCGAGCAGCGGATGCACCCCGCGGGTCCGCGGGATCTTGACCTTCACCACCGACCAGCTGTCGGTGGCCAAACGTCTTGGCAGCCAGGCATGAGTCGCACGGTCCGGGTGCTCATGGCAGAGCCGAACGCAGAGCGCCTCGGCTTCCTCCCTTCTCATGGCCGTGAAGGCTACGCCCTTCCCGCAAACACGGAGCCAATTCTGGCGCGGGAACCCGCAAACTGGGCAAAAAACCGTATTCAGGCACAAGATGTTGTGTTTCGGAGAGGAATCGAGCACAACACCTAGTAGAATTAGGGGCTGTGCGCTGCCCCTATTGCTCGTTTGAATCGACCCGCGTAGTCGACTCGAGGCTCACGGAGCCGGGCGACGCCATTCGCCGGCGCCGCGAGTGCGCGAGCTGCGGCCAGCGCTTCACCACCTTCGAACGGGCCGAAGGGCCCACGCTCGTCGTGCAGAAGCGCGACGGCAGCCAGGAGAAGTTCGACCGGCAGAAGCTCGTCGACGGCATGCTGCGCGCGGCCTCGAAGCGGGGCGTGGATGTGGCCGATCTCGAGGCGATAGCCGACTCGATCGCAGGCGACATCCGGCGGGCGGGCGGCTCGATGAGTGCGCAGGAGATCGGCGAGCGCGTGATGCGCGGGCTGGTCGCGCTCGACCGCGTCAGCGCGCTGCTGTTCGCGGCGGTTTACCGGTCGTTCGACGACCTCGACGACGTCGAGGCCGAGGTGCGCCGCATCGAGTCGCAGAGCGTCGCGCCGGCGAATCAGCTGGACCTGGCCGAGCCCGGATCGGTTCTGTCCGACCCGCGAGCAAGCATCGGTCCTTCCCCCTCAGACCCGTCTGGGGAGACGCGAGAAGCATCCGAGATCGATAGGAGAGGCCATGCAGTCCAGCCGTAGCGCCGCCGCACCACCCACCCAGGTGAGCACCGATGGAGTCCAGATCGGGCGGCGCTTCACTCAGGCTGGAGAGCATCCGTTCGACATGGTCGAGTGGGAGATCCGCGATGCCGTGATCGGCAACCCGGAGAGCCCCGCCTTCGAGCAGCACGGCGTCGAGTTTCCGGCGAGCTGGTCGCAGAACGCGACCAACATCGTCAGCCAGAAGTACTTCCGCGGGAAGCTCGGCTCCGAGCAACGCGAGTCGTCCGTAAAGCAGATGGTCGGCCGCGTCGCCGGCACGATCGCCGAGTGGGGCCGCGAGGGCGGCTACTTCGCGAGCGGGGACGACGGCGACGCCTTCGAGGCCGAGCTCACACACATCCTTCTCAACCAGTACGCGGCGTTCAACTCGCCGGTCTGGTTCAACGTCGGTTTCGAGGAGCGGCCGCAGTGCTCGGCCTGCCAGCCCTACCACGCACTCATCTCCACGCCGGACGGCCTCGTTCCAATCGGCGAACTCGTGACCGAAGATCAAGTCGGTCGCGAGGTTTACGACGCGGAGGGAACTACGCGTATCGTGGCGACAAAGGCCAACGGCCGCAAGGCCGTTTGGCGCGTCCAGCTTCGCAACGGTAGCTATGTCGAGGCAACCGCGGACCATGTCGTCAGGGCGGTCGGCGAGCGGCGCAGCGCCCTTGAATGGCTACGGGTGGATCAGCTGGAGCCCGGGATGAGGATGCATCTCCATCCGCACCGAGCCAAGGTCGCAGCGCCAGCGCTTGTGACAGCTGGCGGTGCAAGCGGGGTCGATGAGCCAGCGTCCGCCGATGCGGTGGCTGTCGCGGAAGCAGCGCTTGCCGGCTGGCTTCAGGCAGACGGCTTCGTCGGCCAGTACGACGGAACCAACAGGTCGCTGACGATTGAATTCCAAGTCGCGGACGACGCGGAGTACGAGTGGGTCATGGACAACCTGGATGTCGTCTTCCCGGACGTCCACCGAAAGGTTCGCGAGGCCGACACCAAGGACACCCGTGTTCAGCGCATCCGGCTCTATGGAGAGGTGCTGCGTGCGTTCGTCGAGCGCTGGGACCTTTTGGCCCGCGGTACCGAGATCCGCGTCCCGTCTCGCCTGTGGACGGCTTCCCACGACGAGATAGCGGCCTATCTGAGGAGCATTTTCCAGGCCGACGGCTACATCAGCCTTCGCCACGACAACGGTTGCGAGAACGCGCGAATCGGGTTCGCCGTCATTGGCGAGCGCTGGACTGAGGACGTGCAGCTCCTGCTCGGCGTGTTGGGCATCTACTCAAGGCGCACACGCAAGTTGGAGCGTCGTCCCGACAGGCACGACCTACACGAGGTCTCGGTTTCGATCGGTTCGGAGCGAGCCCGCTTCGCGGAGCTGGTGGGCTTTGTTAGTAGGGCGAAGCAGGAGCGGCTGCTCTCTTCGCTGGAGCTTCGCAATCCCAAGCGTTGCCCGGATCTGCGCGAGGAGGAAATCGTCTCCATCGAACCGCTCGGCGATATGGAGGTTTTCGACATCCAGACTGAGTCGGGCGAGTACCTCACCAATTACATCGCGGTCCACAATTGCTTCATCCTCAGCGTCCAGGACACGATCGAGTCGATCCTCGACTGGAACACCAAGGAGGGCATGATCTTCCGCGGCGGCTCCGGCTCGGGGATCAACCTCTCCAACATCCGCGGCTCGCAGGAGCATCTCTCGAAGGGCGGGCTTGCGAGCGGCCCCGTCTCGTTCATGCGCGGGGCGGACGCGTGGGCGGGCACGATCAAGTCCGGCGGCAAGACGCGCCGCGCGGCCAAGATGGTCGTGCTCGACGTCGACCACCCCGACATCGAGGCCTTCATCTGGTGCAAGGCGCACGAGGAGGAGAAGGCGGCCGCCCTACGCGACGCCGGCTTCGACATGCGCCTCGACAGCGAGGCGTTCGCTTCGATCCAGTACCAGAACGCGAACAACTCCGTGCGCGTCACCGACGAGTTCATGGAGCGCGCCGAGCGCGGCGAGGACTGGGAGCTGAAGGCGCGCGTGGGCGGCGAGACCCTGAAGACGGTCGACGCGCGTGACCTGCTGCGGCAGATCTCCGACGCCGCTTGGCGCTGCGCCGATCCGGGCGTCCAGTACGACACGACGATCAACGAATGGCACACCTCCCCGAACTCGGGCCGCATCAACGCGTCGAACCCGTGCTCGGAGTACATGCACGTCGACGACTCGGCCTGCAACCTCGCGTCGCTCAACCTCATGAAGTTCCGCCGCGAGGACGGCACCTTCGACGTCGAGACGTTCGAGCACTGCGTCGACGTCGTGATCCTCGCGCAGGAGATCATCGTCGGCCCGTCAAGCTACCCGACCGAGGAGATCGGCAAGAACGCTCGCGCGTTCCGCCAGCTCGGCCTGGGCTACGCGAACCTCGGCGCGCTGCTGATGTCGAACGGCCTGCCGTACGACTCGGACGAGGGTCGCGCGCAGGCAGCCGCGATCACCGCGCTGATGACCGGCCGCGCCTACCGCAAGTCGGCCGAGGTGGCCGCGGTGATGGGCCCGTACGACCGCTACGAGGAGAACCGCGAGCCACATAACCACGTGATGCGCAAGCATCGCGATGCGGCCTACGAGATCGACGCGCTCGTCGCCGAGCGCGAACTCGTCAAGGCGGCGCGCCGGGCCTGGGACGAGGCGGTCGAACTCGGCGAGGCGCACGGCTACCGCAACGCACAGGCCACGGTGCTCGCGCCCACGGGCACGATCTCGTTCCTCATGGACTGCGACACGACCGGCATCGAGCCCGACTTCTCGCTCGTCAAGTTCAAGGAGCTCGTCGGCGGCGGCCAGATGAAGATCGTGAACAACATGGTCCCGCTGGCGCTGCGCACACTCGGCTACAGCGAGGAGCAGGTCGAGCGGATCATCGCGTACGTGAACGAGCGCGCCACGATCGTGGGCGCGCCGGAGCTGGCGCCCGAGCACTTGCCGGTGTTCGACGTGGCGGTCGGCGAGCGGGCGATCTCGCACATGGGCCACATCAAGATGATGGGCGCGGTGCAGCCGTTCATCTCGGGCGCGATCTCGAAGACGGTGAACATGCCCGAGACCACCACGGTCGAGGACATCGCCGACGCATACCTGCAGGCTTGGAAGCTCGGCGTCAAGGCACTCGCTATCTACCGCGACGGCTCGAAGACGGCGCAGGCGCTGTCCACGAGCGGCTCGAAGAAGAAGGACAAGAAGGCGGAGGCCGAGGAGCCTGTTGCGGATCCGCGCCCGCACCGCCGCCGGATGCCGCAGGAGCGCCAGTCGATCACGCACAAGTTCCGGATCGGCCAGGGTCACGAGGGCTACATCACGGCCGGCATGTACGAGGACGGCTCGCTCGGCGAGATCTTCCTGACGGACATCGGCAAGGAAGGCTCCACGCTGCGCGGCATGATGAATTCGTTCGCGACCGCGATCTCGATCGGGCTGCAGTACGGAGTGCCGCTCGACACCTACGTCCGCAAGTTCTCCTACATGCGCTTCGACCCGGAGGGCATGACCACGAACCCGGAGATCCCGTTCGCGAAGTCGATGCCCGACTACATCATGCGCTGGCTGGCGTCGCGCTTCCTGGACGTGGACGTCCAGGAGGAGCTCGGCATCCTCACGCCCGAGGTGCGGGCCCGGAAGGCCGCGCACGACGCGCTCATGCGCGGCGACACCGCGGCGCCCGCAGCGGAGCCGGAGACGACCGAGGCGAAGCCCGCCAACGGCAATGGCACGAATGGCGGCAACACCGCCGCGAAGCCCGCGGCGTCAGCGCTGACCGACACGCCTCCGGTGCTGCCGGCGAAGCTGGCCGGCCTCGACCTGGGCCCGGCCTGCGAGCAGTGCGGCGGGATGATGCAGCGGACTGGCAGCTGCTACACGTGCTCCAGCTGCGGCAACAACACGGGCTGCGGTTGATCGACAGCGCCTGACACATAAGTGGCCGAGGGGGAGCCAACCCGGCTCCCCCTCTCATTTACGCGTGCTCCAGAGGCGGTCGCGCTAGTGCGCACACTCGAGAAGCTCCGCCGTCGAACGCTCGAGACCGTCCGCGAGCACGGCGACGTCCGGAACGGCATCGCGGTCGGCGCAGAGCCCGAAGTGGATGCTGCCGCAGGCGGACACCACTGCCACCCGCAGCGCGTGTCGCTGGGCCACTTCCACAAGCGAGTACATCTCGCGCACCCTGGCTCCGAGCACGTAGACCGGTTGGGCGGGCCCGCGCACGTTTGACACGTTGAAGGTGAACACTCGCGGGCTCATCGCCCAGTGGGCGACGGGCCGGTGCAGACCGAGGCGGTAGAGCGCCTCCGCGTCGCGATCGACCTTGCGCTCCGTCGTCTCCCGGTTGATCGCGAGTACACGTTTCACCGGGTCCGGCTCCCCGACCGGCAGATCGACGAAGAAGTACGAATCGCGGTTCGCCTCGCGGTCGCCACCGGCCTTGTCGTGGAGGCTCACGGGGACCTTGACGCGCACCACTTCGTCGTGCCCGTGCCGATGCGCAATCCATTCGCGCACCGCCCCGGCCACGATGGCGAGCACCACGTCGTTCACGGTCACGGCGTCGTGAATCGCTTTGCCGGCCCGGCGGCAGTCGTCCAGCGGAGCGCGTTGGAACGCGATGCTGCGCGTGGAACCGATTCGTCTGTCGAGTGGAGAGCGCGACGCTGTTCGCGCGAGCTCGCGCCTGATCGCGGCCCGCGATCGCAATACAGAAGTGGCTTGGTCCTGCGGCCGCCGTCCCCTGCGTGGAACCCGCTGGGCCGCCTGGCGTGCGCGGTCCCGTAGCCCGCGAGCGAGCAGGCCGGCGGAACCGGGGCAGGCGTCAGGGCTCCAGTTCGGTGACGCGGGCACGACGTCATCGGGGTGCTCGCTCCAGAGGACATCGGAACCGAGCCGCACCGCCGTCGTGCCATCCGCGAGGCAGTGATGGAGCCGCCATACAAGCGCCATCGAGCCGTCGGTGAGTTCGTCGATCACGTCGAGTTGCCAAAGCGGATGCGAGCGGTCGAGGCGCTCTTCCATCAGGCGGCCAACGATCTCGTCGAGCTGCGGCGGGCTCACAGCGCCGCGGGTCTCGACGGGCCTCACGTGGCGCGCAATGTCGAACTCCTGGTCATCGACCCAAGCAGGCGGCGCGAGGTGCAGCGGCGTGGAGGCGAGGCACCTTCGCAGTCGCGGCGCCGCGTCAAGCCGAGTCGACACGTGCTCCCGGAGCGCATCCGTGGAAGGGAGCGAGCCATGCTCACCAGGCTCGAGCAGAATCACCTTGCAGGTGTGTCCGCGCACCGTCCCGCGCTCGAGTCTCAGGATTCGAGCGTCGTCGGCGCTGAGTCTGTCGAGACGTTCGGCGCGCACCTTCGTGCGACAGGAGCCTGCGGCGAGTCGGGGTTTGATGCGCAGCTTGATCGCCGGCTCTCCGGCAGTCAACGGCAAGGCCGCAGTTCTTCAAGCCGACCTAAGTCTCGTCGGCGAGTGGGATCAATGGTCGGGCGCTCGTCGTCTTCAGGAGAAACGGCCCTCCCTCCCCCAACCAAAGGACCGACCAAATGTCACTCCACATCCGCAGGATCATCGCGGGGGCAATCGCCACCGCATCGCTGCTTGCGTTCTCGGTTCCCGCGCTCGTCCATGCGAGTAGCGCTACGAAGGCGCACTCCGTCAGCGCGCACGCCGCCAAGCGGCATCACCGCCACCACAGCCGGATCCCGCAGCACAACGGCGGAGATCACGACGCCGACAACAACGGCGGACCGAGCGATGGCGACGGCAACATTTAGCCGCCTCGTCCCCCTCACCGCGGTCGCCGCAGCCCTCGTGATAGCGGGCTGCGGCGGCGCGGCCGCTCCCAAACCGGCCCACCCGGCCGCCTTGACGCCGGGACCATTTGCCTGGGTGCGTCCCGCCGAGGTGCCGGCAAATTGGAAGGTCGGACAGCTGCCGTCGCGCAAGGCCGAGCTCGCATACCCGCCGCAGTGGCGGGCCATAACCACGGATCCGGGCACGTTCTCCGCCGCGCTGCTAGGAGCGAACGGCGCGATTCGCGGGTACCTCAACGCCACGCCCCAGTCGGGCGCGGAGACACTCGCGAACTGGGCAAAGTTTCGACCGGCTCACAACGGTGAAGAGGGTGACCGCAGCGTCGTACGCGAAGCGTCGGCAACAGGATTGCCCTTCCGCTCGGCCACCGGCTCGTGCGTGATGGATCACTACACGACCACGTCCGCGCGCTATCGGGAGATCGCCTGCATCGTGCGCGGCGCGCGTGCCACCACGGTCGTTGTCGCCGCCGCTCAGCCCGGCGACTGGGCACGCCTTCGGCCGCAGCTCGAGCGCTCGATCACAAGCTTCGCGAGCTGACCCGACGCGCGGAGGCCTCGAGTCGCCTGCGGATCCGGTCAGCGTCGACGAGGTTGCCCTTCCTCTCGTAGAGGACGCGCGCGTCCTTCAGGTCAGCGACGGCCTCTCGCACGTGACCGAGCCGATCCCTGATTCCGGCGCGATCCGCCAGCGCCGCGGCGTGGTAGTTGGTGTATTCGGTGGCCTGCGCCGCGCTCACCGAGGCGTCTGCGTGGGCGAGTGCGGTATCCAGCCAGCCTTCGCAGGCGTCGACGAGTCCCTGAACGCGGCTCCACTTGGTTGCCCATTCCGCGTCGGTGGGCGCCCTGGAGCTCGCGGCAACCGCGAGCGCCTCGGTATGGCGGCCGAGCGCGCAAAGCACCAGAGCGCGGTCGACTGCTGCCACCGCGAGGTACCACCTGTCGCCCTGCGCGGCGAATGTCTCTGCGGCGCGGGCAAACTCGCGTTCAGCGGCGACGAGGTCGTCGCAGAGCAGCGCAACGTAACCGCACGCCAGTGTCGCCACCCCGAGCCAGTCGGCGGTTCCGTGCTCGACCACGGCATCGCGACCGGCGGTGGAGGCCTGGGTGCCTTCGCCGAGTCGGCCCTGCATTGCTTGTGCCCAGCCCACTGAGGTGAGTACGAGCGCACGATCGACATGACTCTCGCCCGCCGCCTCGAGCAACTCGAGGCATCCGACTTCCACCTCGTTCGCAGGGGTCGTACCGAGGCACAGCCCCCATCCCGCGTAGCCAAGCGCCCTCGCGCGAACGCCGCCCGCGCTCAAGGCCGCCGTGCGCCGATACAGCTCGTAACAGCGCGAGAGCTCTCCAGCCATCTCGTGAACGTCGGCGCGTACGACAAGAGCGCTCGCAACCCCGCGCTTGTCTCCGAGCGCCTCGAGCTGTTCGGTCGCGCGTTCCGCTTCCGCCAACACCTCGGCCGCCGGTCGCGAAGATGGATCGTTGTACAGCAGAACCCGCGAGCGGATCATGGCGCTCCTCCACTCCACTCGTCGATTCCCGGTCGCGCGCGCTCGCTGGATAGCCTCGGTGAGCAACGGCAGCGAGCTCGAGACGTCCTGCTCGCCGAGCAGGAAGGCCAGGTCCGGCAGCAACTCAAGTCGCTCCCGGTCATCGACCGGCAGGAGGTTGACTGCCCGCGAGAGGAGGTTCACCGCCGCCGGGTAGTCGACGCGGCCTTGGCCGCGCCGACCAGCGGCCGCCAGCAGTCGCGAGGCGCGCCGCGCGAGAGCCTCCGCCCGCTCATCCGGCGGCGCGAGCTCGGCCAGAAGCCGAAACGCTCGTTCCAGGTGATAGCCGACCAGCTCGTCGCCCGTGCCGTGATCTTCGAGCCATGCGGCAAGCCGCTCGTGCAGCACAGCGCGCTCCACCTTGGGCACCCGCTCGTACGCCGCGTCGCGAATCAGGACGTGGGCGAAGCGAAAGCCCCGCTCGCCGGCGATGTCCGCGTCGTCAGGCCGGATCATCTCGCGCGCCTCCAGACCATCGAGCCGGGCGGACACGCTCGCAGGTGCATCAGCAGCCAGCGCGGCAAGCGCGCCTGCGTGGAACCGCTCGCCTTCGACCGAAGCCTCCTCGAGCAGCGCCCGGTCCACCTGCTCGAGCGACTCGAGCCGGGCGGACAGCAGCCCGCTGATCGCCGGTGGCACGTCCTCCACGCCGATCGAGTCGTGCTCCTCCAAGAGCGCCAGCATCTGCTCCAGGAACAGCGGCACCCCCTGAGCCGACTGCATGATTCGAGTACGCACCCCAGGTGCGATCGGCCGGCCTTCGAGCCGCTCCTGCAGCATCTGCTGCGCAGCGCTGTCTGACAGGGATTTCAGGAGCAGCGAGGCCCCGTCGACCTTGCCGCGGCCCCAACTCGGGCGATCATCGAGTAGCTCGGGCCTCGCAAGGCACAGCAGGAGAACCGCCCGCTCGCGAATGCGCTCAGCGAGGTGCTCGATCACAGTGAGCAGCGTCGGCTCCGCCCAGTGGATGTCCTCGAACACCAAAACGAGGGGCCCCGCAGCAGCCAGCGCCTCGACGAGGCGCCTGACCGCCCAGAGCGTCTCCTCGCCTCCCTCGCTCACCATGGGTTCCCCGAGCGCCGCGGCCACCAGCCCCGCGACTCGCTCGCCGTCGGGCTCAGCCTGGAGCAGGCGGGCGAGTCCGGAGTATGTGTTGACGCCAGCGGCCTCGCGCACCATCTCCGCGACCGGCCAGTAGGTGATGCCCTCGCCGTACGAGCGACAGTGGCCAACCAGCACCTGGGCTTCCCCCGCCACTGACGCAGCAAGCTCGAGCGCGAGGCGGGACTTGCCGATGCCCGGGAAGCCGAGCACGGTTGCAAGTACGCAGCGCCGCTCCGCAACCGCGCGCTCGAACGCTCGGCGCAAGAGCCGAAGCTCGCGCTCGCGGCCCACGAGCGGGCGATCGAACTCCCGAGTCAGCGGTTCGGCAGTGGGGTCGATCGCCAGCAGCCTCCACGCGGTCACTCGCGAACGCATGCCTTTGAGTTCCATGCCGGCGACCGGCTCGGTGGTCACTGCATGGCGCACCAGCCGGTGCGTGTCGTCCGCGATCAAGATTTCATCGGGCGCTGCGATCTGTTCGAGCCGAGCCGCGGTGTTCATCACATCGCCCAGCACGACCTCGTCATCTGCGCCCAGCACGACCTCGCCGGTGCAGACGCCGAGATGCGCCTCGAGCTCGACGTCGAACTGGGCTCGCAGGGAGCGGTTCAGCTCGGCCAGCCGATTGCGCATCTCATCCGCAGCTCGCACGGCGCGCAGCGCATCGTCTTCGTGCAGTCGTGGGACCCCGAACACGCCCACCACGGCATCGCCGATGAACTTCGCCACCAATCCACCGTGCGCCTCGAGTACGCCGCGCATCTCCTCGAAGTAACGCCGCATCACCAGGCGCAGTGCCTCGGGATCAAGACGCTGTCCCAACGACGTCGAGCCGACCACGTCGCAGAACACGGCGGTCACCGTCTTTCGCACCTCGCTACGAGGTCCCGAGGTCGTCACCGAGTCAGTCTCGCGGGCACCAACGAGCGCGTAAAGGTCCTGATGTCTCAAGCGTTTGGAAGGATCCGCGCGATGGAGCCTCAACCGATCGTCGTTCCGCCCGGCCAGGGTCACCGCATCGGCAACGTCGAGTTCCTCGCGCGCACGGTCGACACGCCGCGCTTCACGTTCGGGATCATCGAGATCGCGCCGGGCCGCGAGCTCGAGGCCCACGTGCACAACGAGGAGGACGACGCCTTCTACATCGTCGAGGGTGAGATGACGTTCTTCTTCGGCGACGAAGAGGTGACAGCGACGCCCGGCACGTTCGTGCTCGTGCCGCCCGGCGTCGAGCACGGCTTCCGCAACGACAACGCCGAGCCGGTGCGCTTCCTCAACATCCACGCCCCGGCGGGATTCGACCGCCGCATCGGCCTCCCCGACTGAGGCCTATTCCCGAACCCCGGCGGCCTCCAGCGCGTCGGCCGGCGTGGGATACAGCTCGACGCGAACGATCTTGCCGTCCCGCACGGTGTAGAGGTAGCCGGTCTGACCACCGACCTCGATCCCGCTCGCCTTGCCACGTCCACGGTGCGACGCATCGAGAAATACCACGGCGCCCAGGTCGCGCGCTTCCTCTATTTCGAAGTGGTAGCCGGCTCGAACGTCGTGAACCAGTTCGCGAACCACTGCCCCACAGCGTCGCGTCCCTCGAACGTTCCCCCTTCGACGAACGCCTCTGGATGCACGACCAGCACCACGTCGTCGGCGTAGTAGCCCATGGCGCGCGCGAAGTCGCGCTCGTTGGTGGCCGCGTACTGGTCGAGAACTACCCGCACGTCGTCCTGGGACATGCGGGCAGTATCGCGATCAGATCGGCTCGAGCCTGAACGTCGGGTGGTCCGCCGGATTCGGGAACTGCTCGAAGTAGTCCCGAGCGAGCCTGCCGAGCGCGTTGCGGTACGTGGTCACGACACGCTCGCGCTCACGTCCGTCGACCTCAACGGCGCGGAAGGCCTTGTTGCCGAGCCAGCCGATGAACTCGCCGCGGCCCACGGCGCGGAGCGTGCGCGCCCAGCGGGTCTCCGCACGGTTGGCGACCACGTACGCCGCACCCTCGTACTCGAGCGGTGTAACCCCGACGAGGCTCGACGCGACCGCCTCGCGATCGTCGTCGACCGGCTGGCCGGGAACCAGCCGGAGTTTCATGATCACCGGATCGAGGATCCGGCTTCGGAGTGATGTCTCGGGCATGATCAACCTTCCTCGAGTACGGGCTTGGGGGGACGAGCGGATGGCTCTTCGATCGCCAGCCGGGGGAGCCGGCGATGCAGCCAGTCCGGGAACTTCCAGGTGTTGCGTCCGAGCAGTTCCAGCACGGACGGCAGCAACAGGCTTCTGATCACGAACGCGTCCAAGAACACGGCGCTCGCGAGACTGAGGCCGAACAGCTTGATATCGCGGTCCGGGCCGAACACGAACGACAGGAAGACGCAGACCATGATCGTGGCGGCGGCCGTGATCACACGCCCCGTGGAGGCCATGCCGTTGACCACCGCGCGCGAGGCGTCGCGGCGCTTCGTCCACTCCTCATGGATCCGTGAGACGAGGAACACCTCATAGTCCATTGACAGTCCGAACACGATCGCGAACAGGATCACCGGCAGCCATGGCTCGATCGGCCCTGGCTGCACGCCGAACAGTCCGCCGAGCCAGCCGTGCTGGAAGATCGCGACGGTCACGCCGAGCGCGGCCCCGATCGACAGCAGGTTCATGAGCGCCGCCTGGACCGGGATCACCAGCGAGCGGAACACCACGAGCAGCAGCAGGGCGGCCAAGCCGACGACGATCGCGACGAACAGCGGCAGCTTGCTCGACAGCACGTTCGTGAAGTCGATGCCGGTCGCGGTCACCCCGCCCACCATCAGCGTGGTGCCTGTGCTGTGGGCGACCGGTGGCAACACGTCGTCGCGCAGCGACTTGACGAGATCCGACGTGGCCGTCGACTGCGGCGACGAGCGCGGGAACGCCTCGATCACGGCTGTGCGGCCGTTCGGGCTGATCTGCGCGGGCGCCACCGACGCCACGTCCGGGTTGCTCCGCACGGTCGCGGAGATGCGCTGGAGCGCCGCCTGATCGTTTTTGCTCGGCAGGCTCGCGACCACGAGCAGCGGCCCGTTGAAGCCCTTGCCGAAGCCGGCGGCGAGCAGGTCGTAGGCCTGCCGCGTCGTCTCGCTCTTCGGAGCGTTGCCCTGATCGCTCAGGCCCATCCGCATGCCGAGCGCGGGCGCCGCGATCACCAGCATGATGAGGAGCCCGGCGATCGCCGCGGGCCATGGCCTGCGGCGGATCAACTCCGCCCAGCGGTGCCAGAACCCGGCCGCCGCGGCGTCCGACACGACTGTCGAAGGAGCCCGTCCGCGCTCTGCGATCCGGCGTCCGGCGCGGGCGAGGAATGCCGGCAGCAGCGTGAGCGCGGCAAGCATCGTGAGGAGCACGGCGATCGCCGACGACACCGCGAGCCCGGTGAGGAAGGTGACGCCCAGCGCCAGCATCCCGAGCAGCGCGAGGATCACGGTCGCGCCGGCGAACAGCACCGCGCGGCCCGCGGTGTCCATCGCCTGCGAGATCGCGGCCTGCACATCGCCGCCGCTGCGGTAGCTCTCCCGGAAGCGCGTGACGATGAACAGCGCGTAGTCGATCCCGACGCCTAGACCGATCATCGCCGCAAGCTCGGTGGAGAAGTCCGGCATGCTCAGCACCCTCGAGCCGAGCGCGATCAGCCCGAACGCACTGCCGAGTCCGAGCAGCGCCGTAACGATCGGCAGTCCCGCTGCGAGGAACGAGCCGAACGTGATCAGGAGCACGATGATCGCGGCACCGAGCCCGACCGCGCTCGCTGTCCCGAACGAGACGCCCTGAGCCTGCTCGATCGCCTGGCCGCCGAGCTCCACCTGCAGCTGCGGCGAGCGCGCGCCCTCCGCGGTCGATATGACCCGCTTAGTCGCCGCCTTCGGCAGCGTGTTGGCGCGCTCGTCGAAGGTGACGGTCGCGAAAGCGGTGCGGCCGTCGCGCGAGATCGCCTCCGCACCGGCGCGCGTGAACGGGCTCACAACCCCGGTCACGTGCGGCAGCTTTGCGACCTTCGCGAGCATCGGGGCGATGTGAGCGCGTACCGCCGGGTCCGTGATCCGGCCCTCGCGAACGTGCAGAACGATGCGGTCGGAGTCGCCGGCCTGCGACGGGAAATCGCGCTGCAGCAGATCCGTCGCCGCCTGCGACTGCGTCCCAGGCAGCGAGTTGTTGTTCGAGTAGTGGGACCCGACCGCGCCAGAGACCGCGAGCGTGACGATCAGGATGACCAGCCAGCCGACGACCGTGGCGCGCCGGTGCGTCATGGTCCAGCCGGCGATACGAGCTACGAGGCCTCGCGCCTGAGGGGCGGCGTGGGGCGAGTCCATTGCGGTCCTCCTAAGGGGGAGATAAACTTCAGGAGTACAATCGGTTTTGAAGCAAAAGCTTTTGAAACCGAAGGGTAACCGAGGGGTGTGATGGCTGTCAAGACGGAAGCGAAGGGTTCGCGAGTGGGGCTCGTGGATGCCATCGCGGGGCAGGAGCCGATCTCCGACGACCTCCGCGAGCTGTTGGGAATGGTTCGCCCCGTCTTCATGGGGATGAAGCGCGGCGGCCCGGTGCCGGCGCCGCTCGAGAACGCGTTCGAGGAGGCGGGACTCGGCCCACGCCACGTGGCGCCGCTCATGGCCGTCACCCTCGAGGGCTCGCTGAGCGTCAGCGAGCTCGCGGCACAACTCGGGCTGAGCCTCTCCACCACCAGCCTGATGGTGGGTGAGCTGAGCCGCGCCGGTCTGCTCGAGCGCAAGGAGTGCGAGGACGATCGGCGTCGCACCCTCGTCCACGTGAACGAGAAGTACGAGGAATCGCTTCGGAACTGGCTGGCCGAACGCATGGAGCCGTTCCGGCGCACGCTCGAGCGGCTCTCTCCACGCGCGCGAGCGGGGTTCCTCGAGGGCTGGCGCGTGCTGGCTGAGGAGACGGCGCGCATCGGCGGCGAGTCCGAGGCGGGCGCCGACGCGAAGGCGTAGGCGCGGCTCTACGCGGCGATCACCAGACGAACGAGTCGATCACCTTCGCGACCTCGTCGCCTGGAACCGGACCAACGCGAATCTCCCAGGCGCCGTCGATCGTTTGCCTGAGCTTCCCGTGGATCCCGGCGTCGGATAGAAGCCGTGCGACCACGGTGGCGCGGCGGTTGCCGGCCGCCCCGCCCCAGCGAACGTCGATCCCGAAGGAGTCATCCTCGACAGGCCAGATCGTCAGTCGGTTTGGCCGGGTCGGCCCGAGCTCAGTTCCCATGAGCGAGATATCGGCGCCCGTAGCCCCAGCCTTTTAGCTGCCTGGCGTCGCTAGGGGGTCGGCGGCCGGTAAGCCGGCCGCCCCGTGAGCGCCGCGCCGAGCACCAGCGTGTGGATCTCCGCCGTGCCCTCGTACGTCACGACGGACTCGAGGTTGTTCGCGTGCCGCATCACGGGGTACTCGAGCGTCACGCCGTTCGCGCCCAACAGCTGGCGCGCCTCGCGCGCGACCTCGAGCGCCGCGCCCACGTTGTTCAGCTTGCCGAGACTCACTTGCTCGGGCCGCAGCCGGCCCTCGTCCTTCATGCGCCCGAGCTGCAGCGCCAGCAGCTGCGCGGTGGTGACCTTGCGCAGCATCTCGGCGAGCCGCCGCTGGGTGAGCTGCAGCGCCGCAATCGGCGCGCCGAACTGCTCGCGTGTGACGCTGTACTCGACTGCTGCCTCGAGGCACGCTCGAGCCGCCCCGGCCGAACCCCACACGATCCCGTAGCGAGCCTCGTTCAGGCACGACAGCGGCGCGCCGAGCCCGGTGGCCTCGGGCAGCTGCGCGTCCGCGGGCACGCGGCAGTCGTCGAAGATCAGTTCGGAGGTGACGGACGCGCGCAGCGAGAGCTTGCGGTGGATGTCCTGCGTCGTGAAGCCGGGCGTGCCCTGCTCCACGATGAAGCCGCGGATGCCGTCATCCGTGCGCGCCCAGACGACGGCGACATCCGACATCGACCCGTTCGTGATCCACATCTTCGCGCCGTTCAGCACCCAATTGCTGCCATCTCGGCGCGCGCGTGTGCGCATCGACGCCGGGTCGCTGCCCGCGTCGGCCTCGGTCAGGCCGAAGCAGCCGACGGCCTCGCCCGCCGCCATCCGCGGCAGCCAGTGCTGCTTCTGCTCCTCGGAGCCGTAGCGCCATATCGCGTACATCGCGAGCGAGCCCTGCACCGACACGAGGCTGCGCAGCCCGCTGTCGCCCGCCTCGAGCTCCTGGCAGGCGAGGCCGTAGAGGGTCGCGCTCGCGCCGGCCGTTCCGTAGCCCTCCAGGTGCATACCGAGGACGCCGAGCTTGCCCAGCTCGGCCACGATCTCGCGCGGCAGCGTCCCCTCCTCGAACCAGTCGGGCACGTGCGGCAGCAGCTCCGCCTGCACGAACGCGCGGACGGTGTCGCGAAACAGGCGTTCCTCGTCGCTCAGCGAGGCGTCGAGGTCGAGGAAGTCACCGGCCGTCATTGCGGGCCGGGTGCCGGTTGCGCTCATATCTTCTCTCCGTTTTCGTCGTGGGGAATTCCGAGCTCGCGCAGGACCTCGGCCGTGTGCTCCCCGAGCAGCGGCGGCGCCGAGTCGCGCGAATCCGGCGTCTCGTGAAGCCGGATCGGGCTGCGCGCCAGCCTCAGCGTACCTGCCGTCGGATGCTCGACCTCCACCGTCGCCGGGTCGCCTGCTGCCTCGGCCGCGTCGAAGGCCTCACCCACGCCGCGAACCTTCCCCGCCGACACGCCGGCCGCCTCGAGGAGCTCGAGCCACTCGTCGGCGGTTCGCGCGCGAAACGCCTCCGTGAGCAACGGGACGAGCTCCTCGCGCGCGCGCACGCGAAGCTCGTTGGTCGCGAAGCGGGCGTCGTCGGCGAGCTCAGGCCGCTCGATTGCCTCGCACAGCCGCCGCCACAGCCCGTCGTTCGGCGCCGCGACCGCGAGCCAGCCCTCGCGAGTCTCGAACGGCTCGTACGGGACGATGCTCGGGTGCGCGTTGCCGTAGCGACGCGCCTCCTCGCCGGTGGCGAGCACGCCCTGCGCCACGTTCACGAGCGACGCGAGGCCGGCGTCGATAAGCGACACCTCGACGTGCTCGCCCACGCCCGTCTGCTCGGCGCGGCGCAGCGCGGCGAGGATTCCGACGGCCGCGTGGAGCCCGCACAGCACGTCCACGAGCGCAACGCCCACCTTGCTCGGCTCGCCATCGAGCGGTCCGGTGACGCTCATCAGCCCGGTCTCCGCCTGGGCGACGAAGTCGTAGCCCGGCCGCCCTTCCGGCGCGCGAGCGCTGCCGAAGCCGGTGATCGAGCAGTACACGAGCGCGGGATTGAGCTCACGCAGCTGCTCGTACCCGAGCCCGAGCCGCTCCGCCGTGCCCTGGCGGAAGTTCTCGATCACCACGTGTGAGCCCTCCGCCCGTCGCCGCACCGCCGCGAGGTCGTCCTCGTCCTTGAGGTCGAGCGCCGCGCTCCGCTTGTTGCGATTCACCGACAGGTAGTACGTTGCCTCGCCGCCGGCGAACGGCGGTCCCCAGGAACGCGTCTCGTCGCCGCCGACCGGGTGCTCGACCTTGATCACGTCGGCACCCAGATCGGCGAGCAGCATCGTGCAGTAGGGGCCGGCGAGCACGCGCGACAGGTCGAGCACGCGGATGTGGCCGAGCGCCTTCGGCAGCGCACTGGAAGGAATACCGGATTGCGTCATGTCATACCTGGTGGGTTGTCTGGACAAGCTGCGGATTATAGCTGGCCGCGCGCGATGGTCTGGACCGAACGCGTGGTGGGGGCGAGGGCCGCGTCGATCACGGCGAGGGCCTGCTGT
>DASVXS010000151.1:0-42204 GCA_036392575.1 Thermoleophilaceae bacterium
TCCCCTTGCGCTGGCCCACGGTGAAGCCCTCCTGCCCGGAATGCGTGCCGATCACGCCTCCGTCGGTGCTCACGAGCTCGCCCTCGCCTGCCGGCGGGCCGCCGTGTCGTGCGAGGAAGTCCTCGCGACGCGTGCCCGCAAGGAAGCACAGGTCCTGGCTCTCCGGCTTGCGCGCCACCGGCAGGCTCGCGGTCGCGGCGAGCTCGCGCACGCGCGGCTTCTCGAGCTCGGCCAGCGGGAACCAAAGCCGTTCGAGCTCGTCGGGCCTCACGCGCGCGAGCATGTACGACTGGTCCTTGTTGGCGTCCGCCGCCGCCTTGAGCAGCGGTCCCTCCGGCGTCCGCGCGATGCGCGCGTAGTGGCCGGTGGCGAGCCGCGCGGCGCCCAATTTCTCGGCCAGCACCAGCATCGCGTCGAAGCGCACCAGGCCGTTGCAGCGCACGCACGGGTTCGGCGTGCCGCCATTCGCGTAGGCGTTCAGGAAGTCGTCGACCACCTCGCGCCGGAACTCGTCGCGCAGGTCGAGCGTGATGTGCGGGATGCCCATGCGGTGCGCGAGCGCGCGCGCCCCGGTGACGGCGTACGGAGAGCAGCAGCTCTTCGTGCCGTCGGTTCCCGGATCCGCCCACAGCTCGAGCGTTACCCCGATCGTCTCGTCGCCGCGGTCGAGCGCGAGCTGCGCCGCCACGGCGCTGTCCACGCCTCCGCTCATCGCGACCAGGGTGCGGCGCTCGCTGCGCGTCGCTGTCGCGGCACCATCCTTGGCGGCTGCGCCGAGTGCGCGGTGGAGCGCGTCGGCGGCGAGCTCTGCGGCGTGCCTGCGCTCGTTCGACAGCTCGCCGAGCGCGTCCGAGATGTCGGCGGCCGACACGCGTGCTGCGCTCAGGAAGGGCTCGCCTTCGATCAGCTCGACCGCAGCGCTTCCCGCCGCGGTCGCGGCAGCGCAGCCGCTTGCGTCGAAGCCTGCCTCGGCCACTCGACCGTCCTCCACGCGCACCGCGATGCGCACGAGGTCGCCGCAGGCGGCTCCGCCGGCGGCGCCGGCGTGCGGTGCGTCCGCCAGCACGCCTTTGCCGCGCGGGAACGCCACATGGTCAGCGAACTCGCTCACGTGCTCAAGGGTCGCAGAAGAAGGTTGGCCCCAGCCTGCCGATGCCGCCTCGGGAGTTGAACCTTGCTTCAGCAAGATTGGGCGCCCGCCAGAGAGGACCACGGCCCTCTCCCGAGTCGGGCACCCGACTCCCATGGTGTTGGTTCAAGTAACGAGACGGCTGTCGTACAGGCTCGAGCCGGATTCGAGCGTAGCAATGATGCACGCGTCAGTTGTGGTCCGCCGAGCCTGGTTCGTCGGGGTTGATCGGCGGCGGTCCGCCCGGCGCCGGTGGCGCGATCAGCTTCAGGCCGAGCTCCCGCAGCTGCGGCTCGTCCACCGGCGCGGGCGCACCCGTCAGCGGGTCGAAGCCGCTCGCCATCTTGGGGAACGCGATCACCTCGCGGATCGACTCCTGTTGCGCGCACAGCGCGACGATCCGGTCGATGCCGAACGCGATCCCACCGTGCGGCGGGGCGCCGTACTTCAGCGCGTCGAGCAGGAAGCCGAAGCGCTCGCGCGCCTCCTCGGGTGAGATCCCGAGCGCGGCGAACACCTTCTGCTGCACGTCCTGGCGGTTGATACGGATCGAGCCGCCGCCGATCTCGTTGCCGTCGAGCACGATGTCGTAGGCGCGGCTGCGCCAGGTCGCCGGATCGCCGTCGAGATCGCCCGTGGGCCCGGTGAACGGATGATGCAGCGCGTCGAAGCGCTGCTCGTCCTCGTTCCACTCGAACATCGGGAAGTCGACGACCCAGAAGATGTCGTGCCCTTCGACCGGCGGCGCGACCTCGAGCCGCAGCGTGCCGAGCACGCGGGACGCGACCTCGGCCGTGTCGGCGACGATGAAGATGGCGTCGCCCTCTTCGGCGCCGAGCTCGCGCGCGGCCTTGTCCATCTCCTCGCGCTTCAGGAACTTCGCGATAGGCGAGCGCCAGCCGTCGGGCTCGACCACGGCCCACACGAGGCCGCCCGCGCCGAGTCGCTTCGCCTGCTCGGTCAGCTCGTCGAAGCGCCTGCGCGTGAACTCGCCCTCGGCGGCGAATCCGCGCACCACGCCGCCCTTCTCGAGCGTGCCGCTGAAGACGTTGAAGTCCGACTCGCGGAAGGCATCGGCCAGGTCGTGAATCTCCATGCCGGGCCGGCGATCGGGGCGGTCGTTGCCGTAGCGGAGCATCACGTCGTCGTAGCTCAGGCGCTCGAGCGGCAGCTCGATCTCGATTCCGCCGGCGGCGAGCATCGCCTGAGTCACGCCCTCCATCGCCGTGATCACGTCGTCCTCCTCGACGAACGACATCTCCACATCGAGCTGCGTGAACTCGGGCAGGCGGTCGGCGCGAGCGTCCTCGTCGCGGAAACAGCGGACGATCTGGTAGTAGCGCTCCATGCCGCCCACCATCAGCAGCTGCTTGAACAGCTGGGGCGACTGCGGCAGCGCGAAGAAGTTGCCTGGCGAGAGCCTGAACGGGACAAGGAAGTCGCGGGCGCCCTCGGGCGTCGAGCGCGTGAGAAACGGCGTCTCGATCTCGAGGAAGCCGAGCGGGTTGAAGTAGTCGCGGATGGCGGCCACGATGTCGTGGCGCAGCTCGATGTTGCGGCGCATGCGCTCGCGCCGAAGGTCGAGGTAGCGGTACTTCAGACGAAGCGTCTCGTCGACCTCGCGCTCCTCGTCGATCTGGAACGGCGGCGTCTCCGCGTCGGCCAGCTTCTCGACGGCGGCGACGTTGACCTCCACCTCACCGGTCGGCAGGTTGGGGTTGACCGTCCCTTCCTCGCGGTTCACGAGCTGGCCGCTTGCGGTGATCACGTCTTCAGGGCGCAACGTGTGCGCGACCTCGTGGGCGTCGGGCGCCTCCTCTGGTCGGAAGACGAGCTGGAGCAGCCCGGTGCGATCGCGCAGGTCGATGAAGATGAGGCCGCCGTGGTCGCGCCGGCGGTGTACCCAACCGGCCACGCGAATGTCGCTGCCCACGTTGCCGGCGCGTTGGTCGCCGGCCCAGGCGGTGCGGTACCGGTTCGGTGGCGGCGGCTTCACCGCGACTCCTTCACGAGCCGCACGGCATCCGCCACGTCACCCGCCGCGCGCTGCTCGCCGCTCTTCATGTCGCGCACGCGCAGCTCGTCGCCCGCCACGATCACGACGGAGCGGGCGCCGATCCGGTCGGCGTGCTTGAGCTGACCCTTGATCGATCTGCCCGCCTGCTCCGCCTGAGCGCGAAGTCCCTCGGAGCGGAGCTCCCGGAGCACGCGGAAGACCGCGGTGGAATCCGCACCGTCCTCGCGCGCGACGTAGACGTCGGTCTCCTCCTCCACCGCGACGTGCTCGCCGGCCGCCAGCAGAATGCGCTCGATCCCGGCCGCCCAGCCGACCCCGGGCGTGTCCGGCCCGCCGAGCAGCTGCACGAGGCCGTTGTAGCGGCCGCCCCCGCCCACGCCGCTCTGCGCTCCGAGCTCGTCGCTCGTGAACTCGAACACCGTGCGCGTGTAGTAGTCGAGCCCGCGCACGAGCGTGCCGTCGAGCTCGTACGCCACGCCGGCGTCATCGAGCAGCGCACGCACCTCGGCGAAGTGTTGCGCGTCCTCGTCGGAGAGCCTGTCGAGCAGAGTCGGCGCCTCGGCCATGACTGCCCTCGTGCCCCGATCGTCGGAATCGAAAGCCCGCAACGGATTCGCGTCGATTCGAGCACGCACCTCCTCGGAGAGCTCGGACTCGTGCGCGCGTAGATACGCGCGCAGCTCCTCGCCGTACTCGCGCCGCGTCTCAGCGGTGCCGAGGCTGGAGAGGCGCAGCCGGACGCCGGCCGCGCCTGCCGCGCGCAGCAGCTCTTCGAGCAGCAGGACCGCCTCGGCGTCGAGGGAGGCGTCGTCGGAGCCGAGCGCCTCGATCCCGACCTGGTTGAACTGGCGGTAGCGGCCGGCCTGCGGCGCCTCGTGGCGAAAGAAAGGCCCCCAGTAGCGGAGCTTCACGGGCTGCGGCAGCTTGTGCATGCCGTGCTCCACGTAGGCGCGCGCGATCGGCGCGGTCCCCTCGGGCCGGAGCGTCAGCGAGCGCCCGCCCTGGTCCTCGAAGGTGAACATCTCCTTCTGGACGATGTCGGTGCTCTCACCTACCCCGCGCGCGAACACCTCGGTCGCCTCGAAGATCGGCGTCTCGAACGGCTCGTAGCCCGCGGCGCCGAGCAGGTTCTCCGAGAGGATGCGCAGCCGCTCGCGGCGGAGTCCGTCCGCGGGCAGCACGTCGAAGGTGCCCCGGGGGGCCTGGATCTTCGGGCCGGCCACGACTACCGGGCCAGCTCGCCAAGGAACGGATTGCTGGCCCGCTCCGCGCCCAGGCTCGTGATGCCCATGTGGCCCGGGTAGACGGTCGTGTCCTCCGGCAGTGTGTCCATCAGGTTGCGGATCGACTCGAACAGCGTGTTCCAGTCGCCCCCCGGCAGGTCGGTGCGGCCGACAGAGCCCTGGAACAGCACATCGCCCGAGAGGATCGTTTTCTCGTCGGGGATCGAGAACGTGACGTGACCTGGGCTGTGCCCCGGGGTGAAGATCACGTGGATCTCGAAGTCGGCCATCTCGAGCTTCTCCCCGCCTTTGAGCGTGTGCTCGGCGTCGTAGCTCTCGAAGGGCCCAAATCCCGGCCAGGGCACGTAGCTCATGATGTCGGCGAGCACGCCCTTCTCGATCTCGGGAACCCAGACCTCCGCGCCGGTGGCCTTCGCGACCGGCGCGACCGCGCCGACGTGGTCGAAGTGCGTGTGAGTGAGCAGGATGCCGTCGAGCGTCACCCCCAGCGAGTCGATCGCCGCGAGCAGCTTCGGCGCCTCCTCGCCTGGATCGATGATCACCGCGCGATCGGAGCCCTCGCGGCGGACCAGATAGGTGTTCTCCTGCACCGGCCCGACCGTGAACATGCGCACGTCCACGTCAGGCCTCTTTCCCCCGGCGCGTCTCGTCCGGACGGCCGAGCTTCTGCATGCGGCGACGGTAGAGGAAGAGATCCATGTAGTAACCCGCGGGCACGTAGAAGATGAGCATGAAGGCGCCGAGCGCGAGCGCCGCGCTCACGGCCTGTCCGAAGATCAGGACGACGAGCACTATGAACAGCAACGCCGCGATGCCCGCGCGCTGAAACGCGCCGGTCCAGGTGGGCGGCTTGTTCATCCGCTCGAGGCGGCGGTCGCGGGCGCTCGTCTTGCTTCCGCTCGAAGAGCCGCTCGAGGTGCCACCGCGAGCCTTGCTCGTGCGGCCATGCCGCTCGATCGTGCCGGCCGGCGTGCCGCGGTGCTTGCTGCGTCGCTTCTTACGTGTCTGAGCCACTGCTAATGGAGCGTAACGCCTCCTCCAGGAGATGCCGCTCGGGATCGAAGCCGCGGAGCGGCACGCCGTCCGGGAAGCCGTCGAACGCGGCGCGAGGTGCGAGCCCGACGAGCTCGGCCTCGGCGATCCGCGCCTCGCGCGCCACCTCCTCGACTAGCACCCGGAGCGGGACCGCGCGATGGTCGTGGACGTTGAACGAGACCTGCACGCGACCGCGCTCGGCGAGCGGCAACCCTATGGCCCGCACGCCCGGCAGGCCTCCGCCCGACTCGCGCATCCTCGCCGCGATGCGCTTTGCGAGTTCGAGGTCGTCTGTCGCGAGGTCCAAGTTGAAGGCGATGAGCGGAGGGCGGGCCGTGACGAGCACTGCGCCCGCCGTCGGGTGAGCGTGCGAGGGGCCGTAGTCGGGCCGCAGGTCGCCCGCCTCGATGCGCCGGGCGAGCTCGGCCGGTCCGCCGCGGCGAATGTCCGCTCGCTCCCGCGTGCCCGCGCTCGTCGCGAGCTGCCCGTATAGGACGACAGGGATCCGGAGCTCGTCGCCGATGAGGGCACCCGCGGTGAGCGCCTCCGCGCACGCGGCGCCCCGCTCTGCATCGTCGAGATAGACGACGGGCGCCACGTCGAGCGCGCCCACGTGAGGGTGCAGCCCGTCGTGCGAGCTCAAGTCGATGCGGGCAGCAGCGGCGCGTGCGCCGTTTACGAGCGCGGCGGCGATCTCTCCGTGCCGGCCCGCGAGCGTGAAGACGCTGCGCCCGTGATCAGGGTCGGTGTGTACGTCGAGCAGGCGCGCCGGGGTGAACGACTGGGCCAGCGCCTCGATCGCCTCCAGGTCGCGCCCCTCGCTGATGTTCGGCACCGTAAGCAGCATCGCTTGGCTCTAGACTGCTTGGTTCGGCAGGGCTCCGTAGCTCAGCGGTTAGAGCGCACCACTCATAATGGTGAGGTCGGTGGTTCGAATCCACCCGGAGCTATCTCCAGGATCCCGCTCTGCAGCGGGATTCTGTCGTTTTGGGGGAGCGGCCGCACGAGCTCGCGCGTGCCCGATGGGCAGGATTCAGGGGTCGGTTGCGTCTAACTGATCGGGAGGTGTGAACATCGATGAATAATCTCGCTCAGCATCGGCGGCTCCTGATCACGCTTGCTGTATTGATCGTGATCGCGCTCGCCATCACGCTGATCGCCGTCTATTCCGGCGGTGGTGGCGGCGGCGGCGGCTACTAGCCGGGATTGCGGCTTCGCCGCCTCGGCGCGGCCGTTCGATCACGCCGATCGGAAGACCAGCAAGAGAGGGGTGGCGCCCCGTCGGCCGTCGCCCCTCACCTTGTGGAAGCGGGTGGCAGGGTTGTGCCCCACATGGCGGCCACCCGATACTGGACCGGCTATGCGGCGCCAGAACGTGGAGCCGGTGCGAAGGCCGCTGTCGCTCCGAGAGCGCCCGAGTCGGACGGTGGAGGAGCGGCTGGCACTTCGATTTCCGTGGTTCGTGGGACTGTGGACTCGCGCGATCGCAAGACTGTCGCCGAGGTCCCGTCTGCGGCAGGCACTTCTGCTCCGAGCGATGCAGGTCGGCCTCCAGGCCTACAACCGTGGCGACCTAGAGGTCGTGGAGCTCGCCTTTCACGAGCGCGTGGAGTTCGAGTCACCCGGAGGAGTCGGGAGGCTCGGCTTTGAGGCGAGCTACCGCGGTCGCGAGGGGCACCGTGCGTTCGAAGCCGAATGGCGCAGCGGCTGGGCTGCGCTTCGGATTGAGCCCCGCGAGTTCATCGATCTCGGCGAGCAGGTGCTCTTGCTCGCGGAGATCGTTGGACGCGGCAAGGGGAGCGGCATCTCGGTCAGCCAGAACATCGCCACGTTGGAAACGCTTGGCGAGGACGGGAAGATCGTTCGAGAGCAGCGGTACTTCGACCATTCCGAGGCCCTCGAGGCCGTGGGGCTGCTGGAGTAGGTGTCCTGCCACTCCCGCCGGGCGCTCAGCCGGCCTCCGTGGCAGCCGCGGCTTCGCCCCTGCGCGCGGCCTCCGCGTGCTCTTTCGAGTCGCGCGAGGAGATCAGCACCGCTGCGAGGACGGCCCCGAGCAGCGCGATTCCCGTGCCCGCCAGAAACGCGTCCTGGAAGCCTTCGGTGAGCCCGACGATCCGCGACTTCTCGCCCGCCGCGAACACGTCGTTGGTACGCGAGTTGGCGACCGAGGCGAGCACGGCCAGTCCGAGCGCGCCGCCCACCTGCTGCGAGGTGTTGATCAGGCCAGAGGCCAGCCCGGCCTCGTTGGGTTTGGTCCCAGTCACGGCAGCGATCGTGTCTGGCACGAACGAGAGTCCGAGCCCGACGGCCGCTAGCAGCGATGGCCCGAGGACGTCACTCGTGTAGCTGCCGCCTGGCGCGCTCACCTTCGAGAACCAGAAGAGGCCGGCGGCCACGAAGAGCATCCCGGCCACGAGCGTTGGCTTGAAGCCGACTCGCGTTACGAGCTGTCCGGCAATGCCCGCCGAGATGATGATCGTGACCGCAAGTGGCAAGTAGGAGACGCCCGCCTTGAGCGCGCTGAACCCGAGCACCTGCTGGAGGTAGAGCGAGATGAAGAAGAACATGCTGAACAGCGACATGCCGATGAGCAATCCGACAACGTTCGCGCCCCGGAGGGTGCGCAGCCGGAAGATGCTGAACGGCATGAGCGGGTTGCGCTCGCGCATCTCGATGACGAGGAAGATGGCGATCAGGAACACCGCTCCGGCCAGGCGCGCGATCGTGGCGGTGGAGCCCCAGCCGTCGGTCGGCGTCTGCACGAAGCCGTAGACGAGCAGCGCGAGGCCCGCGGTGACCGACACGGCGCCCGGGATGTCGAACGAGCCGCGCGCCTCCTCGGGCACGCTGCTCTCCTCGAGGAGGCGCGGGGCGAGGAACGCGACGAACAGGCCGATCGGCGTGTTCACGAAGAGCACCCACTCCCAGCCGGCCCATTGCGTGAGCACGCCGCCGAGCAGGACGCCGGCCGCACCGCCGGCGCCGGCGACTGCGCCCCAGACGCCGAGCGCGCGATTCCGCTCGGCGCCTTCGGCGAAGGTGGTGGTGATGATCGACAGGGCGGCCGGCGAGACGATCGCGGCGCCCAGGCCCTGGAGCGCGCGGGCGGCGATGAGCCAGCCCTCCGATTGCGCGAGGCCGCCGAGCAGCGAGGCGATCGAGAAGAGGATCAGGCCGTAGATGAACATGCGCCGGCGGCCGAGGTAGTCCGCGAGCCGGCCGCCCAGCAGCAGGAAGCCGCCGAACGTGAGCACATAGGCGTTCACGACCCAGGAGAGGTTGTCCTGGCTGAAGTCGAGCGCTTTGCCGATCGACGGCAGCGCGACGTTCACGATCGAGGCGTCGATGACGATCATGAACTGCGTCATCGCCAGCAGGAGGAGCGCGAGGTTCTTCGCGCGCGGAGTATCCGTTGCGGTCATCTCGGGCTTTGTCGTTCGGGGGAGACGGGCCTGAGGCGCTGCCCGGGGTACGAGCCGCGCCGTGTTCGAGGCTCAACCTTCAGGGTACGGATCGGGGATGCTCCATGCCCTCTCCCGCGATCAGCTGCTGCCCGCGGAGCCGGGCGAGGTGTTCGATTTCTTCGCGGACGCGCACAACCTGGAGGCGATCACGCCGCCGTGGCTCGGGTTCCAGGTGATCACGCCGGGGCCGGTCGGCATGGGAGTGGGCACGCGGATCGACTACCGGCTTCGGCTCCACGGCGTGCCGATCCACTGGCGGACGCGCATCGAGATCTGGGAGCCGGGACGCCGCTTCGTGGACGCCCAGGAGCGCGGGCCATACGCGCTCTGGCACCACACGCACTCCTTCGAAAAGCGCGGCGGCGAGACGCTGATGCGCGACGTCGTGCGCTACGCGGTGCCGTTCGGAGCGCTGGGCGAAGTCGCGCGAAGGCTGCTCGTGGAGCGGGACCTGGAGCGGATTTTCGACTACCGCGCCGCGGCCGTGGCCCGGAACTTCACAAAGTAAAGTAAGACTGAGTGGGTACGTTCAGACGGCTTCTGGGCTTCCTGCGGCCATACCGCCGCGGGGTGATCGCTTCGCTGCTGCTCGCGGCGGCCGCGATGGTGCTCGGCGTCCTCATTCCCGCGCTCGTGGGCAAGACGGTCGACGCGGTCCGCAACGGGCACTCGAACCTGTGGCCGTACGCCGCCGCCATCCTCGCGGCCGGCGTGGGGCGGCTCGTGCTCTCGGTGTTCCGCCGACTCGTCGCCGGCCGCGTGTCGCTGGGCGTGGAGTTCGACCTGCGAAATCTGATGTACCGGCACCTGCAATCGCTCGAGCTCGGCTTCTTCGATTCGCAGCAGACCGGCCAGCTGATGTCGCGTGCGACCGTCGACCTGCAGTCGGTGCGCTTCTTCCTCGGCTACGGCCTCGTGTTCATCGCGCAGTCGCTGATCTCGATCCTCGTCGCCGCGGTCGTGATGTTCGCGGTCAACCCGGGGCTCGCAGCGGTCACGCTCGCCCCCACCCCGTTCGTGATCTGGGTCGCGACGCAGTACGGGCGCAAGAACCGCCCGGCCTCGCAGGAGGTACAGCAGCGGATCGCCGAGCTGACGGCGGAGGCGGAGGAGAACATCTCGGGCGTGCGCGTGGTGAAGGCGTTCGCGCAGGAGGAGCGCCAGTTCGCGCGTTTCAGCCGGCAGGTCGGCCGCGTGTTCGACCAGTCGATGGTGTCGACGCGGCTGCGCGCGTTCTACAACCCCTTCATCGGCTTCCTGCCGAACCTCGGCCTCGCGGCGCTGCTGTTCGTGGGCGGGCGGCAGGCGATCAACGGAACGATCAGCGTCGGCGAGTTCGTGGCGTTCTACGGATACGTGGCGCTGCTCACTCAGCCGATGCGGATGCTCGGCGTGGCGCTCGGGATGTCGCAGCGGGCGGTCGCGTCGGGTGCGCGCGTGTTCGAGGTGCTCGACCGCGAGCCGCGGCTCGAGTCGAAGCCGGACGCGCAGCCGCTGCCGGAGGGCGGCGGGCGCGTGGAGTTCCGTGACGTGAGCTTCTCCTATGGCGGCGAGGACGCGGAGCCGGTGCTCGACGAGATCGACCTGACGGTCGAGGCGGGCAGCACGGTGGCGCTCGTGGGAGCGACCGGCTCGGGCAAGAGCACGCTCGTGATGCTCCTGCCGCGGCTGTATGACGTGACCTCGGGCGCGCTGCTCGTGGACGGCGCGGACGTGCGCGACGTGGACCTCCCGGAGCTGCGCGAGCAGGTGGCGTTCGTGTCCGACGATCCGTTTCTCTTCTCGGCGAGCGTGCGCGAGAACATCGCATACGCGCGACCGGACGCAAGCTTCGAGCAGGTGCAGGAGGCGGCCGAGCGCGCCGGCGCGACCGAGTTCATCGACGAGCTGCCCGAAGGCTTCGACACGCTGATCGGGGAGCGTGGCTACACGCTGTCGGGCGGTCAGCGGCAACGGATCGCGATCGCGCGGGCGCTGCTGCGCAGCCCGCGGCTGCTGATCCTCGACGACGCGACCTCGAGCGTGGACGCCACGACGGAGAGCCGGATCGCGCGGGCGCTCGGCGATCTGATGCGCGAGCGGACGACGTTCATCATCGCCCACCGGCTGTCCACGATCGCGCTGGCGGACGAGATCGTGGTGCTCGAGGAGGGACGCGTGCTGGCGCGCGGGACGCACGAGGAGCTTCTCGAGGAGTCGGAGCTCTACCGCGAGATCGCGGAGAAGGGGCTGCCCGACCAGGTGTTCCTCACGCGTGATCCGCTCGAGCGGGAGGCGACGCTCTGATGCGGGCGTGGGCGGCACGCTGGTGGGCGCTGTTCCGGCGCACCGAGCTGCAGCGCTCGCGCAAGCTGCGCGGGCTGCTCGAGCTGCTGCGCCCGTACCGCGGGCGGACCGTGCTGATGTTCGTGGCGCTGCTCGCCGCGACCGCGGCTTCGCTCGCTCCGCCGTACCTCGCAGGCAAGGCGATCGACGCCGGGATTCGCAAGGGCGACGTGTCGGCGCTCGACTGGATCGTCGTCGCGTTCCTGGTGAGCGCCATCGTGACCTGGACGGCGAGCTACGTACAGACGTACCTCGTGAACTGGGTCGGGGAGCGCGCGCTGCAGGACCTGCGGCTGCAGCTGTTCGCGCACTTGCAGCGGCTGTCGATCGGGTTCTACTCGCGCAACAAGGCGGGGGTCGTGATCTCGCGGATCTCGAACGACGTCGAGGCGCTCGACCAGCTCGTTACGGATGGGGTCGTGACGTTGTTCTCGTCGTCGCTGACGCTGATCGGCACCGCGGTGATCTTGTTCGTTCTCGACTGGAAGCTGGCGCTGATCACGTTCGTCACCTTCCCGATCCTCGGGATCGGGAGCATCGTGTTCCGGCTGGTGTCGGCCGAGGCGTACCGGCTCACGCGCGAGAAGATCGCGTACGTGACGGCGTACCTGCAGGAGACGCTGTCGGGGATTCGCGTTGTGCGCGCGTTCGGCCAGGAGGAGCGGCACCTGTCGCAGTTCGCCGATCTGAACGAGGAGAACCGCGCGGCGAACATGAAGACGGTCAATCTGAACGCGGCCTACTTCCCGGCGGTGGAGTTCCTGTCGGCGGTCGCGACCGCGGTGATCCTGTTGTACGGCGGCAACCAGGTGCTCAACGGCGGGGACGTGACGATCGGCGTGCTCGCCTCGTTCGTCTTCTACCTGAACAGCTTCTTCGATCCGATCCAGCAGCTCTCGCAGCTGTACACGACCTACCAGGCGGGGATGGCGGCGCTCGACAAGATCTTCGAGCTGCTTGATGAGGATCCGGACCTGACCGACCGCCCGGACGCGGTCGAGCTGCCGACGGTGCGCGGCGAAGTGCGGTTCGAGGACGTGTCGTTCTCCTACGAGGGCGAGGGCGGCGAGTACGCGCTGCGCGACATCGACCTCGTCGTGCCGCCTGGGCAGACCGTCGCGCTCGTTGGCGAGACGGGCGCTGGGAAGTCGACGTTCGCGAAGCTGGTCGCGCGCTTCTACGACCCGACGTCGGGCCGGATCCTGGTGGATGGGTATGACCTGCGCGATGTGACCGAGCGGTCTCTGCGGTCTCAGCTCGGTGTGGTCCCGCAGGAGGGCTTCCTGTTCTCGGGAACGATCCGCGACAACATCGCTTTCGGGCTGCGTGACGCGTCGGACGATGAGGTGCGGGCGGCGGCGCGTGCGGTCGGGGCCGACGAGTTCATCGAGCGGCTGCCCGAGGGTTACGACACCGAGGTGGGCGAGCGCGGCGGGCATCTCTCCGCCGGGCAGCGCCAGCTCGTGGCGTTCGCGCGGGCGGCGGCGGTCGACCCGCGGATCTTGATTCTCGACGAGGCAACGTCGAACGTGGACGTGCACACGGAGGGGCGGATCGAGCGCGGCCTGCGCCGGCTGCTCGCGGGGCGCACGTCGTTCGTGATCGCGCATCGTCTATCGACGATCCGAGGCGCGGGCCGGATCCTCGTGATGGAGCACGGGCGGATCGTGGAGCAGGGGACGCACGACGAGCTCATCGAGCTCGACGGTGCCTACGCCCGGCTCTATCAGGACTGGGCGGAGCAGGCGGCGGCGTAAGACGAAAAGAGGCGCCCGATGGGCGCCTCATGGCTGCAGCTGCGGGACAGGGACTCGAACCCCAACTTCCGCATCCAGAGTGCGGCGTCCTACCATTAGACGATCCCGCAATGCCTAACGGCAGATGATTGTAGCGGCGGGGCAGACAGCGCCAAACCTGCCTCGACCATGCCGTCCGGACGGGAACGTATGTTCGTGTAATGCGCGAACGCGTGGCAGAACTCATCGCCTCAGGACTGAGCAGGCAGGCGATCGCGCGGGAGCTCGGGGTCGCGAAATCCACAGTGTCGTATCACGCGCGCCGGCTCGGCGAACCTGGATCGCCGCAGTTCGGACGGCGCTATGACTGGGCCGAGATCGGGCGGTTCTACGACGCCGGCCACAGCGTACGAGAGTGCCAGGAGCGATTCGGTTTCTCGAAGCAGGCCTGGAACAACGCCGTGCGACGCGGCGACGTCGTGGCTCGCCCGCGGCTCACGCCGCTGGCGCACCTGCTCGCTGTCGACGCGCCACGCAGTCGCTGGAACATCAAGCGCCGGCTTCTCAAAGAGGGTCTGAAGCAGGCGCGGTGCGAGCAGTGCGGGCTCGAGCGCTGGCGCGGCGAGCCGCTGCAACTCGCGCTCCATCATGTCAACGGCGATCCCGAGGACAACCGGTTGGAGAACCTCGCCCTGTTGTGCCCGAACTGTCACAGCCAGACCGAGAACTTCGGGGTCAAGAACGTCGCGAGGGAGGCGCTCGTAGGCTGACGGCATGCCCGACATCCCAATTCGCGGCGACTCCATCCGGCTCGGGCAGCTCCTCAAGCTGGCAGGCCTGGTCGAGGGCGGCGGCGAGGTCAAGGCGCTCCTCGCGGAGGAGCCCGTGCTCGTGAACGGCGAGCGTGAGAGCCGGCGCGGGCGACAGCTCCACCCCGGTGACGTGGTTCAGCTGGGCGGCGAGGAAATCCGCGTCACGAGCGCCTGATCACGGCTACAACGCCGCCAGGTCCGTGTCCCCGTCGGCCAACGCGCCCGGCTCGACGGGCGTCTTCTCCTTGATGAAGCGCCGTGCGTGCTCGAGATCCTCCGAGCGACCGACGGCCATGGCGGCCTTCACGGTCTCGTCGTCCAGCCAGAACGCCGTGAAGTCCCCCTCGTCGAGCGAGCCGCGCACGACCAGATCGCCCGAGCCCGGACCGACGTACTCCATCCCGGTCCAGTCGGCCAGATCAGAGAAGAAATAGGGCACCTCGTCGTGCGGCACGTCGCGGCCGAGCATGTTCAGGGCAGCGGTCTTGCCCTGGGACAACGCCACGTCCCAGTGCTCCACCCGCAGCGGCCCGCCGTGGATGACGCTGTCGTATTCGCAGATGTCGCCGGCGGCGTAGATCCCGGGCGCCGACGTCTCGAGCCGCGACGAGCACTTCACGCCCCCGTTCTCGCCGAGCTCGAGTCCGGCCTGTCGCGCGAGCATCACGTCGGGCATCACCCCGATCCCGATCACCACCATGTCGCACTCGAGCTCGCGCCCGGACTTCAGCACGACCTTGTGCACGCGCCCGTCTGAGCCCTCGAAGCGGTCGAGCTCCTCCGACCCGTACACCTCCACCCCGCGCTCCTCGAGCACCCGCTGGAAGTAGCCGCCGACCTCCGGCCCGTAGAAGCGGTCGAGTACGACCTCCTCCATCATCACGATCGAGCAGCGCTTGCCGAGGTCCGTCAACGAGGCGGCGGCCTCGGTGCCGATGTAGCTGCCGCCGATCAGCACGACCCGCTCGGCGTCGTTCGCATCGGCCTGGATCGCGTCGCTGTTCCCGAACGTGCGCACGTAGTGGATCCCGTCGAGGTCGCAGCCGTCCACCCGCAGCCTCCGGACGTTCGCGCCCGTCGCGAGCAGCGCCTTGGCGAAGCGCACCTCGTCGCCGCTCGAGAGCTTCGCCGTCCGCGAGCCGGGGTCGAGCTTCATCACGCTCGTTCGAGTGAGCAGGTCGATCTGCTGCTCCTGCCACCAGTCATCGGGCCGGAACAGCGCGTCGGCACGGCTCTCCTTCCCGCGGAGGTAGCCCTTCGTGAGCGGCGGCCGGCTGTACGGCGGGTCGGGCTCGCGGCCCACGAGGAGGATCGAACCGTCCGCGCCTTCTTCCCGCAGCCACCGGGCGCAGTTGGCCGCGGCGAGGCCCCCGCCGACCAGCAGGTAGTCGGCCTCCCTCTCCGCCAACGGCCTAGGAGACCTCTACTGGCGGCCGGAACCGCTCCATGATCTTCTGCTCGAGGCCGGTGTCGAGCACGAGCAGCACCTCGTCACCCGCCTCGATCACGGAGTCGGCCAGCGGCACGAACCCAGTGCCGTCGCGCAGGATCGAGATCACGAGGGAGCCGTCCGGAAGGCCCAGCTCCTGCACCTGCGAGCCGGCCGCCGGCGAGCCCTCAGCCACCTCGATCTCGATGATCTCGAGCCGCTCCTGGGGCAGATCGAGCAGATGCAGGAACCCGTACTTCGGCACCTCGTGCTCGATCAGACGGAGGATCAGGTCGGTGGCCGACACCGCCGGCTTCACGCCGAGAAGCTCGAAGTGCTGGAGGTTGCGCGGGTTGTTGCAGCGGGAGATGACCCGCTCCACCCCGTACTTCTCGCGCGCCACCTGGCAGATGAGGATGTTGTCCTCGTCGTCGCCGGTCACCGCGATCACCATGTCCGCACGTGCGATGCCGGCGCGCTCGAGCACCCACAGCTCGGAGCCGTCGCCGTAGTGCACGGCGTGCTCGAGTTCTTCCTCGACGACCTGGTAGCGGGCGCGATCGGACTCGATCAGCGTGACCTCGTTGCCCTTGCCGATCAGCTCGCGCGCGAGGTTCCAGCCGACCTTGCCGGCTCCGACGACCACGATGTACATCGCTAAGCGTTCTCCCTCACGGCGAGTTCGAGCATCTCGATGGCCTTCTGCGTGGGAGACACGGTTGAAAGCCCCTGTTCCGCGTACCACGCGGCGCGAGCGGGGTCAAGAACGCGGACCACGACGCGCGGGATATTGAAGCGTCGCTGGGCGATCTGCGCGATCACCAGGTTGGTGTTGTCCCCGTCCGTGGATGCCACAAACGCGTCCGCCCGCTCGATCCCCGCCTCGATCAGGGCATCGATCTCGAGGGCGGTTCCCACGGTGAACATGCCGCCCTGGTCCTCCCAGGTATCGGTGTAGCCGCTCTCGAGCAGCGCGAGTGCCTCGGGGTCCTCGTCGATGACGGACACCTCGTGTCCCTCGGCGAGCATCGCCCGGGCGATTGCGGACCCCACCCGACCGCAGCCGACGATCAGCACGAACATCTAGGCCGCACTCTAGCGAGAGCGGCGGAAGCGCCGGGGCTAGGGCGCGACGCCCATTCTCGTGCCCGCCTCCCCCTCGGGAGCGGCGGTGAGGATTACGCGGCAGGGGGCCTTTTCGAACACGTAGCGGGTCACGTCGCCCACCACCTTGTCGCGCGGGCCCCCGCGCCCGCCCAGCAGGGCGCCGCCGCGGACCTTCGACGGCGACTCGGCGGCAAGCACGATCACGTCCACGCCGCGCCGTCGCGCCTCGTCCACGATCCCGGCGCCCACCGAGCGCGCGCGCACCACCGCGGTCGCCACCTCGACGCCCTCGTACTCCTCCCCCACCTCCTTGGCGCGCGAGAGCGCCTTCCGCGCCGCCTTGATGCGATCCTCCGGCATGCGCGCGTCGAGCGGCAGCGACATCGGCACCTCGAGCACGTAGAGCGCCTCGATCACGGTGCCGCCCTCACCGGGGTCGCCGTCCTCCGACGCGAGCCGCCCGGCCGTGCCGATGATGTCGTCGTCCAGGTCGGACCCGAAGACGGGCACGAGGATGCTCCCGTACTCAACCTCTGGCGCGTCCTGCAGCGCGGTGGGGGGGATCGTGAAGCGGCGCGTGAGCGACTTGCCCGCCGTCTTCCGGTAGATCACGTAGAGAAGCAGCCCGCCTGCCAGCCAGCCGAAGCCGACGTAGCGGGCGCCGGAATGCAGGATCACGACGCTCACCCAGCCGGCGCCGGCGAGGATCGCGCCGAGCACCGCGGGCACCGGCAGGTCCGCCCCGCGGACCCTCACGGACCAGGGAATGCGGTAGGGACGCGGCAGGTCGGGCTCGCGGAAGCGCAGCGTGATGATGGACAAGTGCGCGAGCAGGAACGCGAGCATCGCGCCGAAGGCGAAGATGCCCGCCATGAACTTCAGGTCGTGGCTGAACACGAGCCCGAACGCCATCAGCGACGCGACGATGATCGCCACGTACGGCGTGGAGTAGCGGGCCGTGAGGCGGCCGAGGTCGCTCGGGATCTGTCTATTGGTGGCGAGCGAGTAGGCGAGCCGGGCGAACCCGAGCATCTGCCCGTTCACGGCGGTCATGAGCACGAGCGCACCGACCGCGCCGAGCGAGTAGCGCAGCGCGTGCATCAGCCAGTCCGGGTCGTAGGAGTTGGCGACGCCGAGCAGCGGCTCCTCCACGTAGCGGGTTCCGAGCTGCGTCTCGCCGTTCACCACGGGCACGTTGAGGAGCGCCACGATCGAGATCATCACGAGCACGATCAGCGCCGAGATGCCGCCTACGAAGACGAGGCGGCGAAGCGCCCGCCGGCCCACGCGTATCTCGCTGGCGAGTCCCGACGCGGCCTCGATCCCGGTGAGCGCGACCGTCGCCACCGCCGAGGCGAAGATCAGGTCCTCCCAGGTCGGGGAGCTGCCCAGGTGGATGCTGTCGGTGATCAGGCCGAAATCGGACGAATTGGCGAAGCCCGCGATCACGACTACGGCCAGCAGCACGAGGTTCGCGATGCCGAGCCGCAGCAGGAATTGGAGACTCATCGGCGAGAGCCCGCGGATGTTCCACCAGGCCACCCACGCGATCACCCCCGCGGCGATCACCAGCTCCAGGCCCGAGCTGTCGAGTTGTCCCCAGAACCCGGCGAGGTAGTGCGAGACCGTGAACGACGCCATCGCCATCACGATCAGGTAGTCGAGGATGATCGCCCAGCCGGCGATGAAGCTCCAGAGCTCGTTGAAGGCGTAGCGCGCGAACGTGGACGCGCCACCGCGCTCCGGATGGAGGGCGTTGCCCTCCACGTAGGTCATCATCGTGAGCACGAAGAAGAAGCTCGCGCCGAGGAACACGAGCGGCGTCATGCCGAGCGCGTCGCCCGCCACCACGCCGAGCACGAAGTAGGCGGCCGAGCCGACGCTCGTGAGCGCTATCGCGAAGAGCGCCGGCGAGCCGACGCCGCGCCACCTCACGTCGGAGGCCGCGAGCGCGGCTCCTGGCGGGTGGCGAGGTAGAAGCGCGCTGCGCCGAGCAGCGCGAACAGGACGCCCAGGACCACGCCGAGCGCCAGCGGACCACCTCCGCGCGCGAGCGTGACTACGACGATGACGACCCCGAGGACGAAGATCAGTGCGCCCATCACCCGTGTGGACTCTCTGTATGCGCGCTGCACGCGCGGGATGTTAGACCCGCCTTCTGGACTAGTGGAAACCGGGTTCGGCGGCCGCTCTCAGGCGGCCAGGCGACGCTCGTGCGTGCCGTTCCCCGACTCGATGATGACGCGCGCGGGCCGCTCCGCCAGCACCGTCTCGATGGTGCGGCCGAACGGCGTGCCGCCGGCGCGCCTCCGCGGCACCGACATGACGATCGCCCGTGCGCGGATGTCACGCGCCTCGTCGACGATCCGCCGGCCGGCCTCGCCCGGACGGACCTTCTCCCAGCGGCCGGTCACGCGCCTGCCCCCGAGCACATGCGCGGAGTCAATGGTGGCCTGTGCCACCTCCTCCTGCTCGGGCAGCTCCGCGTCGATCGGCGAGCTGTTCGGCACCGTGATCAGCACGAGCACGTAGATCCCGCGGCGGCGGCGCGCGGCGAGCTTGGCGGCGGTCGCGACTGCCTCGGGCTCGTACTGGTCGTCCTCGAAGGCGACGAGGATCGACTCGTACTCCACCTCGTGCTCCACGATCGGCTGGGGCAGCACGATCTTCGTCGTCTGCGTGAGGCTCAGGCCCTGGCGGCGTCGGTAGATCACGTAGGTCGAGATCCCGATCGTCAGCCAAACCGCGCCCGCTATGGCGGTGGACGCGTTCAGCACGGTCACCACCACCCACGCCGACGCCGTGCCAAGTCCGCCCGCTACGGCGAAGAACGGCAGGTTCCGGCCCGCGACGCGGATCTGCCCCGGGCCTCGCCAGGGGCGCTCGACGTCCGGCTGATTGATGCGAAGCGCGATCACCGCCGCGTGCGCGATCGTGAACGAGAGCATCGCCCCGAAGGCGTAGATCTGGCCGAGGAAGTCCGCCTTGCCCGGGATGATCGTGAGGCACGCGACCGCGCCGAACATGATGATCGCGATGTACGGCGTGCGGAAGCGCGGGTGCAGCTGACGGAGTCGCTCAGGCAGCTGCCGGTGCTGCCCCATCGAGTAGGTGAGCCGCGACACCCCGATCAGCCCGGCGTTGGTGGCGATGAACAGGATCGTGGCGGCCAGGATGCCCACGTAGATCTCCGCGGGGTGCTGCAGGAAGCCGAGGTCCATGTTCTTCACCACGCCGAGAATGGGATCGCCCGCGTAGCCGCCCTTCTCCTCGGACAGCGCCAGAAGCGTCTGGCCGTTCTTGACCGGCATGGCGGAAAGCGCGATCGACGGCAGGAACGCATAGATCGCGACCACGGCCGCGACCACGAACCCGATCGATCTCGGGATCGTATGCCCGTAGTCCCTCGCCTCCTCGGCCATGTTCGAGATCGTCTCGATGCCCGTGTAGGCGACCATGCCCACCGGGATCGCGATCAGGAAGTCGGTGACCGTCGGGTAGGTGCCGAAGTCGATGTTGTTGACGAGCGTGGACGGCGAGAACACCAGCACGAAGCCCACGATCACGAGCAGCAGCTGGGTGATGAAATCGGCGATCGCGAGAAAGACGTTCAGCCCGGCCGCTTCCCTCACGCCCACGATGTTCAGGAGGCCGAGCAGCACCACCACGCCGATGCCGAAGAAGATGTCGCCGGGCGAGGAGCGCAGCGGCTCCCAGAACACGCCGAGGTAGTGCGGCACGAAGAACGCCGAGATGGCGACCGTGATGATGTAGTTGAGCATCTGGCCCCAGGCCGCGAAGAAGGACCAGAACTCGTTGAAGGCGTGCCGCGCGAATGACGAGGAGCCGCCCGCCTCCGGGTACATCGCGGTCGCTTCGGCGTAGGTGGCAGCCGTGGCCGCGAAGATCAGCCCGGAGATGATGAACACGACCGGCGTCATCCCGAGCGCGAACGACGCCACGAGGCCCAGGGCGTAGTAGATCGAGCTGCCCACGTTGCCGTAGGCGGTGCTGAATAGCGCGCCCGTTCCGAGCACGCGCTCGAGTCCTTGGTTTTTGGGCCTGCGTTCGGCCATCTACTCGAAACCTACAACCGACTCGGGCGACATTTCCCCCAAAGGACCAGAAAAAGAACCGGGCCCGGGGAGAAATCGCCCCGGGCCCGGAAAGGCGGCGAAAACCAAGCTGGGCAAGGACGCAGGGAGCGACGTGTGCTCTGCACACGAGTCTCCCGAGGACGCCGCCCAGCGCCGGTTTGCAGCCGCCTCTACACGAGGAACGGGATGATGAGGATGGCGACGATGTTCGCGACCTTGATCATGGGGTTGATGGCCGGGCCGGCGGTGTCCTTGTAGGGATCGCCGACCGTGTCGCCGGTGACCGACGCGGCATGGGCCTCCGAGCCCTTGCCGCCGAACTCGCCGTCCTCGATCAGCTTCTTGGCGTTGTCCCACGCCCCGCCGCCGGAGGTCATCGAGACCGCGGCGAAGAAGCCGACCACGATCACGCCGATCAGCAGCCCGCCGAGCGCCTGATACGAGAGCAGGCCCACGATCAGCGGGATGAGGATGGGGATGAGCGCCGGAACGATCATCTCCCTCTGGGCAGCGGCCGTCACGATCGACACCGCGCGGGCGTAGTCCGGCGTGTCCGTGCCCTCCATGATCCCGGGCTTCTCGCGGAACTGCCGGCGGACCTCCTCGACCACGCCGCCGCCGGCGCGGCCGACCGCCTCGATCGCGAGCGCCGAGAACAGGTAGACCATCATGCCGCCGAGCAGTAGGCCGATCAGCACCTCCGGCTGGGAGATGTCGAACGACTTGAGCGGCTTGCTGCCGGCCTCGTCTTGCAGCTCGATGATGAAGGCGGCGAACAGCACGAGCGCCGCGAGCACGGCTGAGCCGATCGCGTAACCCTTCGTGACCGCCTTCGTGGTGTTGCCGACGGCGTCGAGCGGATCGGTGACGTTGCGTACCTCCTCGGGGAGGTCCGCCATCTCGGCGATGCCGCCGGCGTTGTCCGTGATCGGGCCGAACGCGTCGAGCGCGACGATCAGGCCGGTCAGCGACAGCTGCGCCATCACCGCCACGCCGACGCCGTAGATGCCGGCCAGCTCGTTGGCGCCCAGGATGCCGAGCGCGATCAGGATCGCCGGGGCTGCCGTGGACTGGAAGCCCTGCGCGAGGCCCTGGATGATGTTCGTGGCATGACCCGTCTGCGACGCGCGCGCGGTGGTGCGCACCGGGCGGAAGCGGGTGGACGTGTAGTAGTCCGTGATCACGAACAGGCCGGCGGTGACGGCGAGGCCGATCAGGGTGCAGAGCCAGTAGTCCCAGGGGCCTGCGCCGATCGCGCCGTGGAGCAGGCTGGGAGCGTCGGGCCGCACGCGCAGGTCGTCCATCAGCCACTGCGTGACGGGGATGAAGGCGACCGCGGCGATCACCGCTGACGCGATCAGACCCTGGTAGAGCGCGCGCTCAACGTTCCCGGCGCGGCTACGGACGAAGAAGGTGCCGACGATCGACGCGAGGAGTGACACGCCGCCGACGACGAGCGGGAACACCGCGGCGTCGCGCTGGTTCGTGAACGTGAGAACGCCGAGAAGCATCACGGCGACCGCGGTGACCGCGTAGGTCTCGAAGAGGTCGGCGGCCATGCCGGCGCAGTCGCCCACGTTGTCGCCCACGTTGTCGGCGATCACGGCCGGGTTTCGCGGGTCGTCCTCGGGAATGCCGGCCTCGATCTTGCCGACCAGGTCCGCGCCGACGTCGGCGGCCTTCGTGAAGATGCCGCCGCCGAGGCGGGCGAACACCGAGATCAGGGAGCCGCCGAAGCCGAGGCCCACCAGGGCGTCGACGGCGGTCTTGTCGCTCTCGCCGGCGAGGAGCAGTACGCCGTAGTAGCCGGCCACGCCCAGGAGCGCGAGGCCCGCGACCAGGAGGCCGGTGACCGCGCCGCCGCGGAACGCGACCTCGAGCGCGGCGCTGACACCGCTGCGGGCGCGCTCCGCCACTCGTGCGTTCGCGCGCACGGAGACGTTCATGCCGATGAAGCCGGCCGCGCCCGAGAGCGTGCCGCCGATCACGAATCCGATCGCCGTGCGACCGTCGATCGCGACGGCGAGAACGATCGCGATCACGACGGCTACGCCGGCGATGATCTGGTACTGGCGCTTCAGGTAGGCCTCGGCCCCCTGCTGCACGGCGCGAGAGATGTTCGCCATCGTCTCGGTGCCGGGCGACATGGCCAGCAGCCAGCGGGACGTGGTCAGTCCGTAGACCACCGCCGCCCCGGCGCAGCCAAGCGCGCCGATGATTCCCCAATCAACTGTGCTCAAGAAGTAGTCCTCCGGATTCGGATGCCCTGGGCCCCGCGTGCGGGCGCCGGATGTCGCGTGCGCAGTCGCTTCAGTGTGCTATCGCGCTTTGAAGCGCCGTCGCGCAGATGTCTTCCGGCTGCGGCCCGATTCTGGGCACCGCCTGGAACAAGAGGTCGCGCAGTTTAGCGAGGTTCTCGGCGAAAACCCGGAGCGCCATCTCGGCCGAGACCGGCTCTACGTGCGGGCTTCCCTCGAGTCCGACGTCGTAGTCCGTAACGAGCGACACGTTTGCGTAGCAGAGCTCGAGCTCGCGCGCCAGCCAGGCCTCGGGGTACTGAGTCATGTTCACGACGTCCCACCCGGCCGCCGCGAACCAGCGCGACTCGGCACGCGTCGAGAAGCGCGGCCCCTGGATCACGACGACCGTGCCGCCATCCACCACGGGGATGTCGAGCCGGCGTGCGCAGTCGACCAGGATGCCGCGAAGCTCCGGGCAGTACGGCTCCGCGGCGGACGCGTGCGTGGTGCCCGGCCCGTCGTAGAAAGTGTCGCGGCGCCCGCTCGTGCGGTCGACGAACTGGTCGACTACGACGAACGTGCCGGGCTGGAGCTCGGGCTTCAGCGAGCCGCACGCGGACGGCCCGATCAGCCGCCGCACTCCCACCTCCTTCATCGCCCAGAGGTTCGCGCGGTAGTCGATGCGGTGCGGCGGCAGCTCGTGCTTGTCGCCGTGCCGAGGCATGAACGCCACCGCCGTCCCGTCGATGTGACCGATCCGGATCGGGGCGGAGTGAGGCCCGTACGGCGTCTCGACCGTGACGGCCTCGGTGTCGTCAAGGAACTCGTAGAAGCCGGAGCCGCCGAAGATGCCGACGTGCGGCCGCGCCTCGGGGCTCACGTGCCGGGCGGAGTCCAGATCTTGGAACGGGCCTTGGCGCGCTCCTGGTCCTCAGCGGACGGCTCGGATGGCTGGTCCTCCGCTGGCTGCTCCTGTCCGGCGCCGCCGCCCGCCTCGCGCGCGTAGGCGACCTGCAGCTGCGAGAGCGCGTCGCGCACGGGCGCCATCTCATCGTCGGGCAGCAGTGGCAGCAGCGCACGCACCGCGTCGATGCCGAGCCGTGCCTGCTCGAGGTCCTTCTCCTCGGGCGCGCCGGTCAGTCCGAGACGGCGGCCGCTCAGGTTCACAAGGCTCACCACCGTCTGGAGCACTACGTCGCGGACGGTGATCTTGCGCATCTGCTCCTCGAGCGCTGCGCGAAGCTCCTCCTCGGTCGGCTGCCGCTGGCCTCCCTCCTGTCCTTCCTGCGTCAAGTCGTCACCCCCTCTGCCGCTGCGTAGGTCCTCTGCGTAGCCTCCACCTCGGCGGCGAAGACCTCCTCCATGCTCGCACCACTGCGCAGCGCACGTCGCTGTCGCTGGGCGCCGTTCTCGGCCGGCACCTGCACGTCGATTCCGAGCAGCGCCCGCGCGGGCGCGGTCCACGCGAGCAGCCGGTCGGGCAACGCCGCGGCCGGGAACTCCTCGAGGCGGTCGAGGTCGAGCATCTTGCCATCGAGCCCGAAGCGGATCGCGCGCCAGAAGTTCTCTTCGATCAGACGCCGCGGTTTCGGCTCGTACGGCACGCTCTCGTCGTGGTCCATCACGGCCTGCGCCAAGCAGGCCGCGATGAGCGCCTCGAGCGCGCTCGACTCCTCAGCCGTGCTCTGCGCGTCGCAGATGCGCACCTCCACGGTGCCGAAGGAGCGGTGGGGCCGGATGCTCCACCAGATCTGCGTGTCCTCGACGATCGAGCCGGTCCGGTAGAGCATGTCGATGTACTCCTCGTACACGGCGGCAGTGCCGTAGTGATCCGGAATGCCGCAGCGGGGGAAGCTCTTGGTGAAGATCTGGGTGCGAACGGTGTGCAGGCCGGTGTCGCGGCCCTCGAGGAAGATCGAGTTCGCCGAGATCGCCAGCAGCTCGGGCAGCACGGGGCGCAGGCGGTCGCACACCGCGACTGCGCGGTCGGCGTCCCTCACGCCCACGTGCACGTGGGTGCTGAACGTGTTGTTGCGCCACGCGACGTACTTGAGGCCCTCCTCGACGCGCCGGTAGTGCTCGGTGTCGATGATGTGCTGCTCGCGGTAATCGGCCCACGGGTGCGTCCCGGTCGCACACAGCAGCACACCGTGGTCGCCGGCCAGACGGAACAGCCGCCGGCGCGCCTCCTGCTGAGCGGCCAGCGCGTCGGCGAGCGTCTGCCCTCGGCCCGAGCGGATCTCGATCTCCGAGGAGATCAGCTCACCGGCGATCGAGTCGGCGAGCACGTCGTCCTGCTGCGCGGCCTGGCGGAGCTCCTCGAAGCGCTGCGCGAGATCCCGGCTGCCCGGGTCGAGGATCCCGAACTCCTCCTCGAGCCCAACCGTGAAGTCCTCGGAGGCCTCGAAGACCTCCCGCAGAGCAGCTGCGTGCATCGCGGTGGGCGGGGTCTACGTCAAATAGAAGTAGAGCGCGTAGAGCAGATCGACGGCCGGGCTCGACGTGTGCACCGTCACCTCCGGCGGGACCTGCAGCAGCGCCTCGGAGTAGTTGAAGATGATCTTCACGCCGGCCTCGACGAGGTCGTCGGCAACCGCCTGGGCGGCCTCCGTGGGCACCGCGATCACGCCGACCACGATGTCCTCCTCCTGGACCACCTTGTCGAGGTCGTCGGTGGGCCGCACCAGCAGTGCGGTCTTGCCTTCGCCGACCTGCTGGCCGATCTTGCGCTCCGAGTTGTCGAAGATGGCCACGACGCGGAACCCGTGGTCCGCGAAGATGTCCGAGCTCGCGATCGCCTGGCCGAGATGGCCCGCCCCGAACAGCGCGATGTTGTGCTGCCCGGCCGTGCGCAGGATCTTTCGGATCTGCGAGACGAGCGAGTCGACGTTGTAGCCGACGCCGCGCTTGCCGAACTTGCCGAAGCCGGATAGGTCCCGGCGGATCTGAGTTGAGTTGACGTGTGTGTAGTCCGCAAGCTCCTGGGAGGAGATCGTCTCCTTGCCCATCTTCTTGGCCTGCGTGAGCACCTGGAGGTAGCGAGAGAGGCGGGCGGCAACGCCTAGCGATAGGCGGTCGCCGGTGCCCTCGGCCACGTCCGTGCTGCCGTCATAGAGCTGGTTGATGGTCACGTCTCCACTCTACTGACAGAGTCCGCGAGCGCGTCCGGGTCGACGTGGTACTCGAACAGCTCCTCGCCATCGACTGCCACGACGGGGATGCGTTCACCGTACTGGCGATGAAGAGCCGAGTCGAGGCTCACGTCCACCTCCTCCAGAGCAAAGGGCGTGCTTTGGCGCACGCTCAGCACCACCTCACGCGCATCGTCGCAGAGGCAGCAGCCGGGCTTGCCGTAGAGCGTGACCAATCTCACGCGGCCACCGGCCTCGCGGACGCGTCGAGCGCCAGATACCCCGGGAAAGGAAGCGGCTCCTGGAAGCGAGCGGCGCCCGCGATCATCGCCGCGTTGTCGGTACAGAGCGAAAAGTCCGGGATCCATACCTTCAGGCCGAGCTGGGCCACGCGCTCGCGCAACTCCCGGTTCGCGGCCACGCCGCCGCCGATCGCGAGGCGCTCGAGCCCCTCGCGCTCGATCGCCTTCTTCGCGCGCGCGACGAGCGCATCCACGATCGCGCGCTGGTAGGAGGCGGCCAGGTCAGCCTTGCGCCGCTCCGTCTCCGTCTCGCCGAGGTCGCGCACGGCGTACAGCAGCGACGTCTTCAGCCCCGAGAAGCTGAAGTCCAGCTCCCCCGGCGCCGAGCGCGGGAAGTCGAACGCGGTGGGGTCGCCCTCGCGCGCGAGCCGGTCGATCGCCGGACCGCCCGGATAGCCGAGGCCGAGGAGCCGTGCCCCCTTGTCGAAGGCTTCGCCCGCGGCGTCGTCGAGCGTGGTGCCCAGCCGGCGGTGGGAGCTCAGCTCGTCCACGCGCGCGATGAACGTGTGGCCGCCACTCGCCACGAGGCAGAGGTACGGCGGCTCGACGGGGTCGTCGCCCAGCGTGCTCGCGACCACGTGGCCGTGGAGATGATCCACCGGAGCGAGCGGCAGCCGGCGCGCCGCGGCGATCGCCTTCGCCTCGGAGACGCCCACGAGCAGCGCACCGATGAGCCCGGGCCCCTGGGTGACCGCAATGGTGTCCGCGCCGTCGAGCGTGGCACCCGCGCGCTCGAGAGCGTCGTCGATCACCGCGTCGATCAGCTCGAGGTGCCGCCGCGACGCGATCTCCGGGACCACGCCGCCGTAGCGCTCATGGAGCAGTCCCTGCGACGCGACCACGTTCGAACGGACCTCCCCCGCGTGTGAGACGACCGCGGCGCAGGTGTCGTCGCAGCTGGTCTCGATCCCGAGGATCACGCCGGCGCGGCGCGCTCCGAGGCCTCGCGCGCCGGGTCGGTGACGGGACCGCTCGCATCCGCGGTGCGCCACATGATGAGCGCGTCTTCCTTGTTGTCGTGGTAGTAGCCGCGCCGCTTGCCGGCCGCCCGGAATCCGAAGCGCTCGTACAGGGCGATCGCCGAGGTGTTCGACTCACGCACCTCGAGCGTGTACTGCTCACCTGGGCGATCGGCAGTCTCGAACAGGCGGTTCAGCAGCGCCGTGGCGATCCCGGTGCGGCGGCGGCGGTCGTCGACCGCCACGTTCATCAAGTGCCAGACCGTGTCGTAGCGGGAGCAGACGAGGTAGCCGGCGATCTTCCCGTCGATGGTGGCGGCGAGGCAGATCCCGGACGGCTTCGACAGCTCGAGTACGAACATGGCGAGCGACCAGGCTGTCGGGAACGCCCGTCGCTCGATGGCGATGACCTGCGGGAGATCCGAGTAGCTGAGACGGCGTATCTCGAGTGGCGGGGTCAACTTGGGGGCTTGGCGTCCGGTTCGCGCAGATACTGGGGGAGCACCGCATCGGCAGGCACCGCAAAAGTCTGCCCTGCCAGCCGGCACAGGTGAAGGGCCCTTACGACGTGCGACGTGGAATCGGGCTCGGCGACAGCCACGCCGCCCGCCTCCAGAGCCTCTCGAAATCGTAGCGAGCCGTCTCCGGCTGCCAGAAGCGATTCGTCACTCAACAGGCCGTCGGATCGCAAGCGCTCGATGAGCGCCTCGGGCGTGGCCACGAACGGCGCGATCCGCTCCCTCCCGTCGTCGTAGAGCGCCGCGAACAGTTCGCCGCGCTTGGCGTCGATCAGGGCGAGGCGACGCGGCGCCTCGATGCCCTCGGCGAGGGCTGCGAGCGAGGACACGGGCCGCACCTCGAGGCCGTGTGCGTGCGCGAGCCCGCGGGCGGTGGCGACCCCGATTCGGAGACCCGTGAACGTGCCCGGCCCCACGCCGACCGCCACAGCGTCGAGCTGTTCGAACGACAGCCCCGCGCGTTCAAGGCAGCCGGTCACCTCGGGCAGCAGCTCGCGCGCGTGTGCCGGCGGCTCGCCTAGCGCCTCGACCGGTGGGACGAATTCGAAGCCGGCGCCGTCGTCGCGGAGCACGCACGCGCTTGTGGCCGCGGTGGAGGTATCGAAGCCGAGCAGGTTCACTCGTCCGGCAGCTCCAGCGCGCGGCGGTCGCCGCCGAGGTGCTCGATGCGAACGCGAGCGCGCACGCTGTCGAGCCTCGGGAGCGCGACGTCGGGCCACTCGAGGAAGGCGATGCGCTCGGGCGTGACGTAGTCGTCGAGCAAAGCTGGGTCCTCGCCCTCGAGCGTGCTCAGCCGGTAAAGGTCCAGGTGGGCCACCTCCGGGCGGCCGTCGTACAGCTGCCCGATCGTGAACGTCGGGCTGGTGACGGGCTCGCGCACGCCGAGTGCGCGGGCGGCGCCCCGCACGAAGGTGGTCTTCCCGGTCCCGAGCTCGCCCGACACGAGCACCACGTCACCCGGCTTCAGGCGCTCGGCGAGCCGCGATCCGGCGCGCTCGGTCTCCTCGGGGCTCGCGGTCTCGATCCGCATGGCCCGCGAAGTGTGGCGGGTGCGATCAGCCGAAGAGCCCGAGCTGCGGCGGCTCGGCGGCCATCATCGCCGGCTCCGGCGGCCCCGCTGCGGGCGGCGCAGGCGGCGCGGCAGCCTTCGGCCGGGCGGTGGCGATCAGCTCCGGCAGCTTCTGAAAGTCGTCGCGGAGCTGGGTGAGCACGGCACCGCTGCGGAGGCCCGCGGCCGGATGGAAGAGCGGGAAGATCACCAGCGGCAGTCCCTCGATCACGCGTTCCTGCGGGCGCCCGTGCGCGCGTGTGATGCCCTCCGGCCGGCCCGTGATGCACTTGGTAGCGAAGTTGCCCAAGGTGCAGATCACGCGGGGCTCGATCAGCCGGATCTTCTGCATCAGGTAGGGCTTGCACTCCTCGATCTCTTCGGGCTCCGGATCGCGATTGCCGGGAGGGCGGCACATGAGCACGTTGGCGATGAAGGCGTCCTGCTCACGCTCGAGTCCGATCTCAGCCAGCAGCTTGTCGAGCAGCTTCCCCGCCGCACCCACGAACGGCTTGCCCTGCTGATCCTCGTGGAAGCCGGGCGCCTCGCCTACGAACATCAGGTCGGCGTCGGCGTTGCCCGACCCGAACACCACGTTCGTGCGCGTCGCGGCAAGCGGGCAGTCGTGGCAGTCCTGGAGCTCGCGGTAGAGCTTGATCAGCTCAGCCCTGCGTTCCTCGGCCGCGCGTCCCATTCGGCCCTCAGGCTACGGAGAACTGCGGATGGAGTTCCGCCTCGCTGGGTATCCTTAAGCGCAAGCCGCTACCCCATCTGGGGAGCGGACTGAGACACACCTCACACTCAACCGACCTGCCGCCCGGTATCTCGGAAGACGGGAACTGGAGCACGATGAGCGCCCAAGCCACCCACGCGCAGCTTGCCCAGCACGGGTTGCGCAGCATTGCCGTGGTCGGCCGCGGCCGCCTCGGCACCGCGATTGCGCCGGCGCTCCGCAACGCGGGCTTCGACGTGATCGGCCCGCTTGGACGGGGTGAGCGCGCCGCAGCCGACGCCGTGCTGCTCTGCGTGCCGGACTCGCAAATCGCGGCCGCGGCGGCCGCGATCACCGGCTGCGCCCCGCTCGTCGGCCACACGAGCGGCGCAACTCCTCTCTCCGCGCTCGAGCCGGCCCGCGGCGAGCGCTTTGGCCTCCATCCCCTCCAGACCTTCACCGGCGGCGACGGCCCCGAGAGCTTCACGGGCGTCGGCTGCGCCGTGGGCGGCAGCTCCGAGCGCGCACTTGACGCCGCGATGGAGATCGCCGGCGCGCTCGGCATGCGTCCCTTCGAACTCGCCGACGAGCAGCGTGCGGCCTACCACGCCGCGGCCTCGATCGCCTCGAACTTCCTCGTCGCGCTCGAGTCGGCGGCCGAGACCGTCGCCGGAAGCGCGGGCCTTCCGCCGGAGCGCACCCGTGAGCTGCTCGCTCCGCTGGTGCGCGCAACCGTCGAGAACTGGGCGGACCTCGGTCCCGAGCGGGCTCTCACCGGACCCGTCGCCCGCGGTGACGAGCTCACCGTCGCCAAGCAGCGCACCGCGCTCCGCGAGCACACCCCCGAGCTGCTTCCGCTCTTCGACGCGCTCGTCGCGCAGGCACGCGCCGTCGCCGGCCGCGGAGAGGCCGCGGCATGAAAACCGTTCGCACAATCGCCGAGCTGCGCGAGGCGGTGCGCGCCGCCGAGCGCCCGGTCGGCCTCGTCCCGACGATGGGCGCCCTGCACGAGGGCCACCTGTCCCTCATCCGCCGGGCGCGCGAGCAGAGCGCCACGGTGGTCGTTTCGGTGTTCGTCAACCCAAGCCAGTTCCGGCCGGGCGAGGACTTCGAGGCATACCCGCGCAACGAGCAGCGCGACGCCGAGGTCGCCGAGCGCGAGGGCGCGGGTATCGTGTTCGCCCCTTCGGTCGAGGAGGTCTACCCGCCGGGATTCGACACGAGCGTGCAGGTGGGCGCGCTCACGGAGGTGCTCGACGGCCACCCGGCGCAGCGTGGCCCGGAGCACTTCCATGGGGTGACGACGGTCGTCACCAAGCTGTTCAACATGGTGCAGCCCGACGCCGCCTACTTCGGGCAGAAGGACGCCCAGCAGGCGATCGTGCTGCGCAAGCTCGCACGCGACCTGGACATGCCGGTGCGCATCGAGGTCTGTCCCACGGTGCGCGAGCCCGACGGCTTGGCGCTCAGCTCGCGCAACGTCTACCTCGGGCCCGAGGAGCGCGAGCGCGCGCTCGCCCTTTCGCGCGCGCTCCGCGCGGCCGAACAGGCCGTGGCCGCGGGCACGGTCGAGGCCGACGTCGTGCTCGCCGCGGCGCGCACCGAGCTCGAGGCGGCGGGCATCGAGCCCGACTACCTCGAGCTCCGCTCCACCAACGATCTTTCCCCGGTCGAGCGCGTGAACGGCTCGACTCTGCTCGCCGTGGCCGCCCGCGTGGGCCGCGCACGGCTGATCGACAACACCGTGCTGGGAGGCGCATGAAACGGACGATGCTCAAGTCGAAGATCCACCGCGGGCGGATCACGGCGAGCGATCTTCACTACGTCGGGTCGATCACGATCGACGCCGAACTTCTCGAGGCCGCCGACATCCTCGAGCACGAGCTCGTGCACGTGCTCGACGTGGACAACGGCGCCCGCTTCGAGACCTACACGATCGCCGGAGCCCGCGGCTCCGGCGAGATCAAGGTGAACGGCGCGGCGGCGCGACTCGTCCACACGGGCGACACCGTGATCGTCGTGTCCTACGCCTCATACGACGAGCGAGAGCTCGAGTCCTACGAGCCGAAGGTGGTTCACGTGAACGCGCACAACGAGATCATTCAGGTCGACGACGCGGTGGCGGAGCTGGTGGCATGAGCGCGCGACCGAACGTCTCCCCCGCGCCGCCCGCAAAACGCAAGGCGACGACGCTCTCCACGCTCGCCGAGAAGAAGGCGCTCGGCGAACCGATCGTCATGGTGACCGCCTACGACTACCCGAGCGCTCAGGTGGCCGAGGAGGCCGCCGTGGACCTCGTGCTCGTGGGCGATTCCGGCGCGATGACCGTGCTCGGCTACCCGAGCACCGTGCCCGTGTCGATCGACGAGATGCTGATGCTCTGTGCCGCAGCCCGGCGCGGGCTCTCCACCCCGATGCTGATCGGCGACCTGCCGTTCGGCTCCTACGAGGTCTCGAACGAGCAGGCGATCGCGACCGCCCAGCGCTTCGTGAAGGAGGCCGGATGCGACGCCGTCAAGCTAGAGCGCGGCGGCGTGTCGGCCGAGCGTGCGAAGGCGATCGTGGACGCCGGGATCCCGGTGATGGGTCACGTCGGGCTCACACCGCAGACCGCCACCGCGCTCGGCGGCTACCGCTCGCAGGGGCGCACCGCGGAACGGGCGCTCGAAGTGCTCGACGACGCTCTGGCCCTGCAGGAGGCGGGCTGCTTCGCGATCGTCTTCGAAGCCGTACCGAGCGAGTTCACCGAGCTCGTCATGCCGCGGCTGGCGATCCCCGTTATCGGAATCGGCGCCGGGCCGTCCACCGACGGCCAGGTGCTCGTGTTCCACGATCTGCTCGGCATCTACGACGGTCACGCCGCCCGCTTCGTGAAGCGCTACGGCAACGTGCGCCAGGCGATGATCGACGGCGTTTCGGCGTTCGCGGCGGAGGTGCGCGAGCGCCGCTACCCAGAGCCCGACCACGGCTACACGATGGCGCCCGACGAGGTGGCGCGCCTCAAGGACGCGCTCACCCACAGCGAGCGCACAAAGGCCTGAACGCGGAGGCGGCGCCCCTCGGGGCGCCGCCTCTGCCTACCAGGGGCGACTGGAGCGTCTAATAGCCGCGGCTCGAGCCGGTTGTGTCGGTCGAGCCGTTGTCCGTGGTGGAGGAGCCGGCGCTGCCGCTGCTGCCCACGGTGATCGTGCCCTTCATGCCCATCTGCTTGTGATTGTCCACCGGGCAGTACCACTCGTACTTGCCGGGCTTCGCGAGATCGGCCTTCAGCTCGCTCGAGTCGCCTGGATTCAGCTGACTCGGCAGCCGCACCTCTCCGTTCGGGCCCTCGACCTCGAGGCTGTGGACCGTCTGCCCAGAGTTTTTGACCTTGAACTCGACCACGCCCGGCTTCACCGACGGATTCGACGGATTGAGCTTGAAGTCGGTCTCGGTCACGTTCACCGTCGCCGACGCCTTTCCCGTCGGGGCGGCTTGCGTGGACGTGCCCGAGGGCGTCGTGCCCGTACCCGAGGAGCGCTTCTCGCCGCCTCCACAGCCTGCGACCAACAGCACCCCTGCCACCCCGGCCGCCAGCAGGCCGGCATACCGCTTCGTCTGCATCCTCCCCAGGCTCCTTCCTCGTTGGTCTGTTCTGGAAGACGGGGCAAGCGTCCAGATTCATCCCGCCGCCGGCAAATCCTCAGGCTTGGCGAACTCGATTTCCTTGATCACCTTCGCCGGCGAGCCGGCCGCCACCACACCGTCCGGGAGATCGGAGGTGACCACTGAGTTCGCGCCGATTACGCAGCGGTCGCCCACCGTCACGCCGCTCGTGACGACGCAGTTCACGCCGAACCAGCAGTTCGAGCCGATCCGCACCGGACCCTTCGAGGTGAAGCCCTGCCAGGTGATCGGCCGCGTCGGGTCGTCGAAGCGGTGGGCCGAGTCGCCGACGAAGCAGTGGTTCGCGAACATCGTATGGTCGCCGATCTCGATCGAGTCGATCGCGGCGAGCATCGTCCCGATGTTGAGGAAGCAGCCCTCGCCGATGCGCACGCGTGCCCCCTCGCCGATCGTGATCCAGCATCCCGGCTCGAGCAGCGTGTTGGCGCCGATCTCGAGGCGGCCGTCGTCGAGGCACTCCAGCACGTTGCCCTGCACCGGAAAGCGGATGAACGCCTCGCGCTGCAGCGCATGCCAGTGGATGCGCGCGCGGTTCCACGGCAGCGCGTTTCGCTCGTACCAGCGCCACTTGCGCTCCCACAGCACGGCCTTGCGGTAGAGGTCTCCCATCGGCGAGAGCTTTCCAGACCGCGCGGCGGGCCCGGTGCAACAAAGGAGCGGGCCCCCGCCTGCCACGGGGGCCCGCGTTCGCTCGCCGGAAACCGGACGTTCCATATCCGCTACCGGCAGTTTGGCCCGTACCCCATCAGTCGCCGGCTGCGCGCCGGCGTAGAGCTTGTATCCGTCAGCGGCGATCCCCCCGTTCGCGTGCCGCCTGACGCCGTCGCTCGGGCGGCGGCCGGAAGCGGTTCGATCGCTGCCTCGACTCGGCAGGCTGCGGACTCGGGCGAATCGGCGTTGCGGACGCCGGCTCGCCGTCTTGATCCCCCTCGCCGCCCTCCTCCTCCGGCCAGTGCTCGAAGACGGGTCCCCAGCGTGCGCCGAGACCCGTCATCACGTACGCGTGGCGGACGTAGTCGTAGCGGAAGCCGAGCCGCATGAGCCTGGCGATCGCCCGATCGCCCACACGGCGCCGTTTGCGGTGCGTGCGGCGCGGACGACGCGGGATCGAACGTCGCCGGCGCGTCCGCGTGCCGAGCCACACCAGTGCGACTGCCGTGGCGATGATCGCGAGTATGAACAGCAGTGCGAAGGTGTTCTCGTTGCCACCACCGGCGTGATCCGCACTCGGCTCGACCGGCGCCGTCTTGGGAGGTGGTGGTGCCTTCGCGGGCTTCGGCCGCTCATTGCTGCTGCCGGAGGTCGGCTTCGCGCGCTCGTGACCGCCACGTGACGCCGGCTTCGCGCGCTCGTGGCCACCACCCGACGCGGGCTTCGCGCGCTCCCGCGTGCTGCGTGTGCGAGCCCGCTGCGCCGTCGGCAGCTCAGCCTGCGTGAGAGGACCGGCAACTCCATCCGCAGCGAGGTGACGCGCCTGCTGGAACCTGACCACGGCGCGCGTGGTCTGCGGTCCGTAGAGGCCGTCGACCGGACCCGGCTGGAAGCCGCGGTGTGCGAGCTCGCGCTGGAGCGTTCGCACCTCGCCTGACCCACCCTGCTGGTAGCCGCTTCCAGGCTCCAGCAGTGGAGAACGGAGAGCTCTCCGCGTCTGCGGACCGACCTTGCCGTCGACCGCTATGCCCTGACTCTGTTGAAAGCGTGTGACCGCCCGGGTCGTGAGCAGGCCGTACAGCCCGTCGATCGGACCCGGATCGAAGCCCGCGCGTGATAGCCGGCGTTGCACCGAGCGCACCTCGCCTGAACCACCTTCTCGGTAGCCGCTTCCCAGGACGAGCACGCTCTCGGACGCATGCGCGAGCCGAGTCACTTCAGCGCCGGTGTGCGATGACCGGCCGTTTGGGCTCTGGGCCTCGGCCTGCCATGGCGCCAGCGCAAGCGCTGCGGCGAGCACCAGGAGGAGGACTCCCGGGTGCGCGCGGAGCGCGAAGTGATGGCGTACTGATGACATGGAACTTCCCTTTCGAATACGAGCGAACATTTGGGGGCGCCGCCGGCGCGCGCCTATGGCGCCCGGCGACGGGCCTACCGGGCCGCCGCGCGAAAGCGCGCAGCGACGACCGGCCTAGCTACCGCCGGCCGCGGTCAGCCAGGTCGCTCGGAAAGGGCGATGAAGGGGACCGGCCGGAAGCAGGCCGGGTCCACGGAGAGCCGCCGGCGAAGGGCCGGGGCTGTAAGGGCAAAGAGAATGAGGAACGCCGCGATGCCGCCGAACATGAGACCGCTCGGCGAGGCGGCGCCGGACCCCTGCGCGGCACCCGCAGGGAAGGGGCTGTCCGGATGCGCGGGGCGGGAGGCGCGCGACACGGCGTCACGCGTCGAGGGCGCGGTGGCGGCGATCGGGCTTGTCGCTCCGGCGAGCATGGACGCCGCGGTGCGGCCGAGCTTCGCGGGCGACACGGATCCGTGTGCCCTGCGCTCGTCGCGCGTGGCCCCAGCCGGCGCGAGGACGCTCGGCGTGTGCGAGAGAAGCGACTGTGGAAGCGGCACCCGCGTGAGTGCCTGGCCGACGGACGGAGTGGCCGGGTCGGTCGGCGCCGGCGTGCGCTCGATCGCGGGCGCTAGCGCGGACGGTGGCGGGGCCGGCGGGCCCGGAAGGACCGTGCCCAGGAGAGGCGCCGTCGTTTCGACCACTGGTGCGAGCGGAGCGAGGAGCGAGTCTGTTGGCGGGACCCCGGTCCCAAGGAGCGGCGCGGTCGTCGTGTCCATTGCACCGAGCAGCGAGGTCGTCGAATCGAGCAGAGGCGACACGGCGCCATCCAGCGGCGGCGTCGTCGAGTCGAGTGCCGGGACGACCGTCGTATCGAGCAGCGGCGTCGTCGAATCGAGCACCGGCCCCACCGCGCCATCCACCAACGACGTCGTCGTATCGAGCAGCGGGACGACCGCCGTATCGAGCAGCGGTGTCGTCGTATCGACCAACGGCGCCACCGCTCCATCCACCAGCGAAGTCGTCGTATCGACGACCGGCGCCACCGCTTCATCCACCAGCGAAGTCGTCGTATCGACCACCGGGGCCAACGCGCCATCCACCAACGACGTTGTCGAATTGAGCACCGGCGCCACTGTTCCATCGACGAGCGACGTCGTCGTGTCGACCAGCGGCGCGGTCGCCGAGTCGAGCGTCGAAGCAGGCGAGCCACCACTCGGGCCACCCGAGCCAGTCGTCGAGCCTGCCGTCGACTCCACCGAGTCGGCCGTCGAGTTCGCCGTCGAACCGGCCGAGCCACTCGTCGAGTCCGTGGTCGACGTGACCGTGTCGCCGATCGAGTCGATCGTCTGCTCGGCCGAGGTGACGCCGGAGTCGACGGTTCGACTGACCGAGTCGGACGTCGAGGCCGCGGTGTTCGTGACGGCGCTCGTCGTATCGGAAACCGTCGACGTGGCCGTATTCGTCACGTCGGACACCGCGTTCGTCACGCTCGACGTGTCCGGCGAGCTCGGAACGCTCGTGGTGTTGCCGGACGGCGCGCTCGGCGTGGACGGCGCGCTCGGCGTGGACGGCGTGCTCGGCGTGTTGGTGGACGGCGTACTTGGTGCGGACGGCGCGCTGGGCGTGTCCGTCGACGGCGCGCTCGGAGCAGACGGCGTGGCGGGCGGCGCGGCTTGCGTGACCGAGTCGACCGTCGAGTTGACCGTCGCGGTCGCTCCGTCGACCACATTCGTGACCGTCGCCCCTGTGTCGAGAGCCAGCGCCACGCTTGGCAGAAGCCCGAGCCCCAGCAGCGCGACGGCGAGCACGCAGAGCGATCTCCGAATCGCGTACCACCTGCTGGGTGACGAAGAGCTAGCCGAGCTCATCCGTGGAAGGCCTCCCGTTCTCCACGCGCGCGTGGGGACGGAGTGCCCCGGTCAACAGGCCCGAAACACTCGCGAAAGCGGTAAATCGACTCGCCTCACGACGCACTACGAAAGTGCCCTGCGTGCAGGCATATTTGACGCACGCGTCACGGACGCGCCCACGCGCAATCCCGGCGCATGGGCACAAGTGGCCGGTGGCTTTGACTCAGGCCGCGGCGGGCTCCGCGACGCGGCGTTTCGGACCGCCGTTGCGGCTCGGCGCGCGCCGCTTCTTGGGCGTGACGAGCCCCGCGAGGAACCGTCCGGTGTGAGAGCCCTCGGTGCCGGCGACCTCCTCGGGCGTGCCCTGAGCCACCACGAGGCCGCCCTCGTCGCCACCCTCCGGGCCCATGTCCACAATGCGGTCAGCGGTCTTGATCACGTCGAGGTTGTGCTCGATCACGACCACCGTGTTGCCCTGATCGACCAGCCGCTCGAGCATCTCGAGCAGCCGCTGAACGTCCGCGAAATGAAGTCCCGTGGTCGGCTCGTCGAGGATGTAGAGCGTGCGGCCCGTCGCCACCTTCGCGAGCTCCGTGGCGAGCTTCACGCGCTGCGCTTCGCCGCCCGAGAGGGTGGTGGCCGGCTGGCCCAGCCGGATGTAGTCGAGACCGACGTCGTGAAGCGCCTGAAGGCGCCGCTTGATCTTCGGGATGTGCCGGAAGAAGTCGAGCGCCTCCTCGACCGGCATGTCGAGCACGTCGGCGATCGTCTTGCTCTTGAAACGGACCTCGAGCGTCTCGCGGTTGTATCGGCGCCCGTGGCACTGCTCGCACGGCACGTACACGTCGGGCAGGAAGTGCATCTCGATCTTGATCTGGCCGTCGCCGCGGCAGACCTCGCAGCGCCCGCCCTTCACGTTGAACGAGAACCGGCCGGGCTTGTAACCGCGCGCCCGCGCCTCCTGCGTGCGCGAGAACAGCTCGCGGATCGAGTCGAACACGCCGGTGTAGGTGGCCGGGTTGGAGCGGGGCGTGCGCCCGATCGGCGACTGGTCGATGTTGATGATCTTGTCGACCTGGTCGAGCCCGGTCACGCGCCGGTGCGCACCCGGACGCAGCTTCGCCCGGTGCAGGCGGTTGGCCACCGACTTGTAGAGAACGTCGTTGATCAGCGTGGACTTGCCGGAGCCAGACACGCCCGTGACGCAGCAGAACACCCCGAGCGGGATCTTCGCGTTGATGCCGCGCAGGTTGTGCTGGGTGGCGCCCTCGATCTCGATGTAGCCAGACGGCCGCCTGCGCTTGGCCGGGACCTCGATGGTGCGGCTGCCGGCGAGAAACTGGCCGGTAGCGGACTCCTTCACGTTCATGACGTCGTCGGGGGTGCCCTGCGCGACGAGGTAGCCTCCGTGCTCGCCGGCGCCCGGCCCGAGGTCGACGATGTGATCCGCGGCCCGCATCGTGCCCTCGTCGTGCTCGACGACGATGACCGTGTTGCCGAGGTCGCGCAGCCGCTCCAGCGTCCGGATCAGCCGCTCGTTGTCGCGCTGGTGCAGGCCGATTGACGGCTCGTCCAGGATGTACAGGACGCCCACCAGCGACGACCCGATCTGCGTGGCGAGCCTGATGCGCTGAGCCTCACCGCCGGACAGCGTGGCTGCGGCGCGCTCCAGCGACAGGTAGCCGACGCCCACGTTGTCGAGAAACCGCAGGCGCTCGTCGATCTCGCGCAGGATCAGCCGTGCGATCTGCCGCTCGGTGTTCGACAGCTCGAGCGCTTCGAACCACTCGATCGCGCGCCGCGCGGACATGCGGGTGAGCTCATGGATGCCGAGCCCGCCAACCTTCACCGCCAGGCTCTCGGGCCGAAGGCGCGCGCCGTGGCACTCGGGGCACGGCCGCAGCGTCATGTATTCCTCGATCTTCTCCCGCGAGTAGTCCGAGTCGGTCTCGTGGTAGCGGCGCTCGAGGTTCGTGATGATCCCCTCGAAGCTCGTGGTGTACGAGCGCCGGCGCCCGTAGCGGTTCTTGTAGCTGATGTAGAGCCGGTCGCCGTTCGTGCCGTACAGGAAGCACTCCTGGACCTCCTCGGGGAGGTCCTCCCAGGGGGTCTCGAGGTCGACCTCGTAACGGTCGGCGATCGCCTGCGTCATCTGCTCGTAGTAGTTCGACGCGGTGGTGGACCACGGCAGCAGCGCGCCCTCCGCCAGCGACAGCGACGGGTCGGGCACCACCAGGTCCGGATCGATCTCCATCTGCGACCCGAGCCCGGTGCAGCGGGGGCAGGCCCCGTGCGGCGAGTTGAACGAGAACATCCGCGGCTCGAGCTCGGGCATGCTGGTGCCGCAGTTCAGGCAGGCGAAGCGCTCCGAATACGTGTGGACGACACCCTCGGACCCGTCCGACGGGACCGTCTCGATCTCGACGATGCCCTCCGCGAGGGCCACCGCCGTCTCGACCGAGTCGGCCAGCCGCTTGCGGAGGTCCGGCCGCATGACGAGCCGGTCGACCACGACGGCGATGTCGTGCTTGAACTTCTTGTCGAGCGCGATGTCCTCCTCGAGCCGACGCAGCTCGCCGTCCACCTTCACGCGCGCGTAGCCCTCGGCCCGCAGGTCCTCGAAGAGCTTGCCGTACTCGCCCTTCCGCCCCCTCACTACGGGCGCGAGCACCATGAAGCGCTCGCCCTCCTGGAGCGTCATCACCTGGTCGACGATCTGCTCGGCCGACTGGGCGACGATCGGCTGCCCGCAGTTGTAGCAATGCGGGTGACCCACCCGGGCCCAGAGCAGGCGCAGGTAGTCGTAGATCTCGGTGACCGTGCCGACCGTGGAGCGCGGGTTGCGCGAAGTGGTCTTCTGGTCGATGGAGATGGCCGGTGACAACCCCTCGATCGAATCCACGTCGGGCTTGTCCATCTGCCCCAGGAACTGGCGCGCGTACGCCGAGAGCGACTCGACATAGCGGCGCTGGCCCTCGGCGTAGATCGTGTCGAAGGCGAGGCTGGACTTGCCGGATCCCGACAGCCCGGTGATGACTACGAGGGCGTTTCGCGGGATCTCGAGGTGGAGGTCCTTGAGATTGTGCTCCCGCGCGCCCGAGATGACCAACTCGGATCGCTGACTCACTTCTTTCAGTCTAGGCACCGGGTCGGTCGAACACGTGTTCGGTTCCCGCTCTTTACGGATATCCGCCCCCCAGCTGACGAGGCGGCCCCATTGGTGGTGGCTCGCGTAGAGGCGACCATGCCTCCACAGCCCCTTCAGCCACTCCAAGAGGACGACGATGACCGACCGCACCCGCCACGACGAGATCACCCACAGCCGAGCCGGCGACGTGTTCGTGAATCCCGTTACCGGCGAGCGCGCCGTGATCGTGTGCGGGACCGCCGACAGCACTGACGGCAGCCTCTCGGTCCACCTCTTCGTCGCGCCGGGTGGAGCGGTTGCCGCCGAGCATTATCACCCTCAGCTCGTGGAACGCTTCCGCGTGCTGTCGGGCCACCTCGCCGTGTCCGTCGAGGGGCGCCGCAGCCACATGGGCCCGGGCGACGAGCTCAGCATTCCGCCGGGCGTGATCCACGACTGGTGGAACGCCGGCGAGACTGAGGCCGAGGTGCTCGTGGAGGTCACTCCCGGGCGGCGCTTCGAGCTCATGGTGGGCAGCCTGTTCGGCCTTGCACGCGACGGGAAGGTCAACGCAAAGGGGATGCCGAACCTCCTCCAGCTCGCGGTCATGGCGAGCGAGTTCGACGACACCGTCCGGTTCGTGAAGCCGAGCCCGATCGTGCAGAAGCTTCTCTTCGCCGTGCTCGCGCCGCTTGGCCGCCTGCTGGGCTACCGCCCTTACTACGCGGAGTATCTCGTCCCCGCCGAGCACATCGAGCCGGAGCGCTCCGTGCTCGACATGGTCCGCTCCCACCACGCCGCGCCGAGGACCGCCTTGGCCTGAGCCATGCTGGAGCGCGTGGACACAGTCGTCGTGGGCGCGGGTCAGGCTGGGCTGGCTGCCAGCTTCCGCCTCGAGCGCGCCGGCGTGGACCACGTGGTGCTCGAGCGTGGCCGCGTGGGCGAGTCCTGGCTCTCTCAGCGCTGGGACGAGTTCAGGCTGAATACGCCGAACTGGGCCAACCTGCTCCCCGGCATGGACCTGCGCGGCGCCGATCCCCACGCCTTCGCGAGCGCGCGGGAGTTCGCCGCCCGACTCGCTCGGTACGTGCGCGTGAACCGGCTCCCGGTGCTCACCGGCGTGAGCGTCATGGGGCTCGAGCCTGACGGCGAACACGGCTGGCGCGTGACCACCGACGCCGGTGACTACCTCTGCCGAGACGTGGTACTCGCCGCCGGCTGGCTGAACCGTCCCCGCTTCCCTGCCGTGGCGCTCACCGTGCCGCTGTCGATCGAACGCATCCACACCGCCGCCTACCGCAATGCCTCGCAGCTTCCCGACGGTGGCGTGCTGGTCGTGGGCTCCGGGCAGTCCGGCGTGCAGATCGCCGAGGACCTGCTCGGATCGGGCCGCAGCGTCTAGCCCGCGCGCGCAGGCTTCGGCCTCGATGCGCCGCGCGAGATCGACGCCCGCTCCATTGGATCGGTGATTTGGGCGACCGGCTTCAGCCCGGACCTCCGGTGGCTGGCGCCTTCGCTGCTCGAGCGCGAGGGCTTGCACGTGCTCGGGCGCGCGTGGCTTCGCTCACGCAAGTCCGGCATGGTCTACGGCGCCGCCGAGGACAGCGCGGCGATCGTGGCGCGGATCACGGGTGGGCGTGCCGTCGAGATGGGTCGACGACGGTTGGCTCATCAAGCTCCTGCTGCCGAGCACGCGGTTCAGCAACCTCAACTGGTCGCGTAGCGAGACGGGCGACGCCCGGCCGGGTGTCGTCGATTTGGGTCGATAGTGGCCGCTAAGTAACGACGCTCAGCGGTTTCTGTCGATTTCAGCCCAGTGGCGGGCCTTCGCCCGAGCAGCCGTTATTGCTGGTGTAAACGAGGCGGGCAATGACGCGGGAGGCGGGCGACCAACGCCGCCTGACGTCCGCACCGGCGGCCATCATCGCCCCCGTGAGGGTGCTCGACTTCCTCACGATGATGCTCGCCACCGTGCGGGGCAGGCCGCCCCGCCAGCCGCGCGCGCCCCGTCCGATACCCTCCAAGCCGTCTTCTACGGGAGGAAGCTTGGACCTCGACCGCACTCGCATCGAACGCAAGGACTTCAGCGTCGTCCGAAGGGGCTACGACCCGTCGGAGGTGGATCTACACCTGCGCGACCTGGCCGACGCCGTGGCCGAGCTGCGGGCGGAGCTCCGGTCGACACCCGCCGGTGTGGCGGGCGCAGCCGCCGAGCACGTGAAGACGATCGTCGAGGCCGCCGAGAAGAGCGCTGCCGAGATCGAGG
>DASVXS010000152.1:0-2105 GCA_036392575.1 Thermoleophilaceae bacterium
ACAAGACCACTCCGAAGCAGGTCGAGGCCGTCCTCGCGGAACGCCCGAAAACTAAGGGCGCCGGCAATCTCCGCAAGGTCCTCCGAGGCGAGCTGCGCGTCACGCTCAGCAAGCTCGAGCGCGAGTTCATCAAAGCGCTCAAAGCACACGGGCTTCCGTTGCCGATCACAAACCGCGTCACCGGTGCCCACCGAGTGGACTGCTACTGGCCGGAGCACAAGCTCGTCGTCGAGCTCGACTCCTACACGTATCACCAGTCACGCCACGCCTGGGAGCAGGACCGCCGCCGCGAGCGCGACGCCCGCAGAAACGGGAACGAATTCCGGCGCTTCTCGCACGACGACGTGCTCGACCGGCGCGCGCTCGTGCTCGCGGAGATGCGCGCGCTTACTGGGTCGAGTCCGTCTCGCCGCCGGGGAACTCGGGCAGGTTCTTGATCCCCTCCCGGGTCTGCCAGCGCTGGTAGTTGTCCTGCATCGCGTCGATCAGCTCTCGCATGAACCGCGGCGAGAGGTTCATCCGCGACACGACCACTCCCGGGATCTCGTCCTCGTCGACCTCGTGGTCCACCCGCGCGAAGGTGATCGTGAACTCGTAGTCCGAGTGGCTGACGTTCGCGAAATTCGCGTAGTGGCCGGCCATGATCTCGGGGGAGGTGTGGATGTTGATCTGGCGCTCGGGCCGCTCGTCCGACACGCGGTTAGTATCGCAGCCGGAGGTCGCCGAGGCAGATGCGAACGATCGTCCTTTCCGTCGGCCGACTTCGGCCCCCATTCGCAGACGACATCCAGCACTACCAGAAGCTGCTGGCGCGCCATGCCCGCCTCGAGCTGTTGGAGCTGAGCGAGGAGGAGAAAGTCGAGGGCCGCATCCCCGAGCGCGCCTTCGTGGTGCTGCTCGACTCGAGCGGAAGGACCTTCGACTCGGTCGGCTTCAGCAAGTTCCTGGAGGAGCGCCGCCAGTCGCGCCAGGATCTCTGCTTCGTAGTCGGGGGCCCGCGCGGGCTCGTCACCGTCCCCAACTGCGACCTGCGGCTCTCGCTCGGGCCGATGACGCTCCCGCACCAGCTCGCACGGGTGGTGCTGCTCGAGCAGCTGTACCGCGCTCACAAGATTCTCGCGGGCGAGCCATACCATTACTGACGTGCCCGAGACCTCCAACCCGCTGGCCGAGCTGCGCGGGGCGGTGGCGGACGCAGCCCGGGAGCTTGCCGGCGGAAACGGCCGCCGGCCCGATCCGAGCTTCGACCGACCGCCGCGCCCGGACTTCGGCGACTACTCCAGCAACGCCGCGATGCTCATCGCCGGCTCGGTCGGCGAGCCGCCGCGCGCGGTCGCCGAGCGCCTCGGCGAGCTCGTGAGCCAGCGCCTGGGGGAGGCGGTGGAGCGGGTCGAGGTGGCCGGCCCGGGCTTCCTCAACCTGTTCGTGAGCGACGAGTGGTGGCGCCAGGCGCTGTCGTCGGCCGTCGCCGCGGGGGACGACTACGGCTCGAACGTCGTGGACGAGAGCGAGCACGTGCTCGTGGAGTTCGTGAGCGCTAATCCCACCGGTCCGATCACCGTCGCCTCGGGGCGCCACGCCGCCTACGGCGACTCGCTTTCCCGCGTGCTCGAGTTCGCGGGCCACCGCGTGGAGCGCGAGTTCTACGTGAACGACTACGGCAGCCAGATCCGCCGCTTCGGGGAGTCGATCAAGGCGCGCGCCCGTGGCGAGGAGCCGCCGGAGGACGGCTACAAGGGCGAGTACGTGACGGAGCTCGCCGCGCGCATCCGCGACGCGGCCGACGCGAACCCCGAGGAGCTCGCCGAGAAGGGGATCGAGCTGATGCTCGAGGGCGTGAGCGACACGCTCGAGCGCTTCCGCGTGCACTTCGACCGCTTCTTCTCGGAGCGCTCCCTCCACGGTCAGAACGCGGTGCAGCACGCGCTCGACGTGCTCGAGGAGGGCGAGCATCTCTACCCGCACGAGGGCGCGGTCTGGCTGCGCAGCACCACCTTCGGAGACGACAAGGACCGCGTGTTGATGCGCTCGACCGGCGACTGGACCTACCTCGCCGCCGACATCGCCTACCACCAGCACAAGCTCGAGCGCAACTACGACCGCGC
>DASVXS010000153.1:0-6855 GCA_036392575.1 Thermoleophilaceae bacterium
AGCGCCGCGTCCTCGGGCGGCGGCGGGATCAGCCTGATCGCGTTGCCCGCCGTGCTCGCCGCCCTTCTGCTCGCGCTCTTCGAGCTACTTCGCATCGCCCCGGCCCGCTGGCGGTCGGTGGCACTCGTCTCACTCCTCGAGCGGCCTGGCTGACGCCCTGACGGGCTGAACCAGGGTCCCCGGGCACGCTCCTCGCAGCCCGGAGGACAGATCTGCTTTTGAGGAGTTGGAGCAATGCAACAACAACACAACGCCTTCACCGGCCTGGCAGGGGTCCTCAGAGATCTGTCAGGAGCCTCAAGTCCGAGGCGAGCAGGGAGGCGCGCCTCACCAGGGCCCGTCGCGAACGGCTTCCCACGGAAGCGGATGCTTCCCCTCGAGCTACCGGCTCGAGGGGCGCGGCGGGCTCGCCGTCGGCGGGCACCGGCGATCGGGTACGTGACGGTCGTCGGACCGCCGGCCGACTGGCGAGACCTTGGGCGCCAGACGGATGCGATCGTCGAGGCCTGCGCCGAGCGGCGCCTCACGCTGCTCGATGTCCAGGTCGAGCACGAGTTGAGCGGAGTCGCACCGCTCGAACGGCGGGGGCTCAGGCAGGCGCTCGCGCGCGTGTCATCCGGCACGGCCGGCTGCTTCGTCGTGGCCGACCTGAACCGGATCACGCAGGGCGTCACGGACCTCGGTCCGGTGCTCGAGTGGCTCTCCCGCTCGGACACGCGACTGATCGCCGCGGCGCAGCGGATCGACACCGCTGACCGGCGATCGCGCGCTCGGGTGGAGTGGCTGATCGCGATGTCCTGCATCCATCGCGAGCTCGCTCGCGGTTTCCCAGCTGAGCGACGCCAGGCGGGCGTCGCCGTCTAAGCGGCAGGCGCAGGCAGGCGAGGGAACGCCTGCCTGCGCCGCCGGTTTACGGCTTGTCAGGCGGTGCGCGGACCCGCGCGGCGCCCGACCCACCAGCGGTAGAGCCCGAGCAGGATCACCACGCCGATGATCGCGCTCACGATTCCGCCGAGGTCAAATACGTCCTCGTCGCCGATGCCAAGGCCGGCCGTGAAGATCAGCCAGCCGAGGGCCGCTCCAGCCAGGCCCAGCAGGATCGTGACGAAGAAGCCGCCCGGATCGTCGCCGGGCATCAACGCCTTCCCGACGAAGCCGGCCACCAGACCCAAAATCAATGCACCAATCACCTTCGGAACACCTCCGTGGACGCGCGGCGGGCCATCACGTGTAATACCCGCAACAGGCCCCATTCGTTACCCGCCGTGCGTGCCACTAACCCAGGAGGAACCTTGGAGACCTACGACTACGTGATCGTCGGCGCCGGGTCGGCCGGCTGCGTGCTCGCGAACCGGCTGAGCGCGGACCAGGGCATCCGCGTCCTGCTGCTCGAGGCCGGCGGCTCCGACCGCAAGCTGAACATCCGCATCCCGGTCGGGTTCGCCAAGCAGTTCCGCAGCGACCTCGACTGGAACTACGTGGCCGAGCCTGAGCAGAACCTGATCGGCCGCTCCATCTACCTCCCGCGCGGGCGCTCACTCGGCGGGTCGAGCTCGATGAACGCGATGATCTATGTGCGCGGCCACCGCACCGACTTCGACGGCTGGGCCGACGCCGGCGCGACCGGCTGGGATTACGACTCGGTGCTCCCCTACTTCAAGCGCTCGGAGCACAACGAGCGCCTGCACAACGAGTTCCACGGTCAGGACGGGCCGCTGAACGTGGCCGACCCGGTGTGGCAGTCGTCGCTCGCGCCGATGTTCATCGAGTCCGCCGCGCAGGCGGGCATCGGCCGCACCGACGACTTCAACGGCGCCGAGCAGGACGGCGCCGGCCTGATGCAGCTCACGCAGAAGCGCGGGCGCCGCTGGAGCGCAGCCGACGCGTTCGTCCATCCCGTGAAGAAGGAGCGGTCGAACCTGAAGATCGTCACCGGGGCGCAGGCGCGTCGCGTGCTGATGGAGGACGGGCGCGCGACCGGCGTCGAGTTCCTGCACGAGGGCAGGGCCGTGCAGGCGCGGGCGCTCGAGGAGGTGATCGTCTCCGCCGGCGCGTTCAACTCGCCGCAGCTGCTGATGCTCTCGGGCATCGGCCCGGCCGATGAGCTCCGCTCGGCGGGCGTCGAGCCGCTCGTGGACTCGCCGCACGTCGGCCGTCACCTGATGGACCATCCGATGACCACGGTCACGTTCGAGTGCAAGGAGGCCTCCACGCTGCTCGACGCGACCAACCCGAAGTACCTCGTCCAGTACGTGGCCGGGCGCGGCGCCGGCAAGCTGAGCTCGAACGTCGCCGAGGCCGGTGCGCACGTGCGCGTGACGGACGGCGTGAGCGCGCCGGACGTCCAGCTGCTGTTCGGCGCCGCGTACTACTTCGACAACGGCTTCCGCAGCTACCCGAATCCGGCGTTCACGATCGCGCAGTGCTTCCTGGCGCCGGTGAGCGAGGGCTCGGTGCGGCTGCGATCGGCCGACCCGCTTGCCAAGCCGGCGATCCACCTCGGATGGCTAGGCGAGCGCTCGGAGATCGAGGCGATGATCGGCGCCATCCGGCTCTCGCGCGAGATCGCCTCGAGCGGGCCGCTTGCCGACGCGGTGGTGATGAACATCGACCCGGGGCCCGGTGTCGCGAGCGACGAGCAGCTCGAGGCCTGGATCCGCGCCGAGGCGCAGCACGAGTACCACGCCGCCTGCACGTGCCGCATGGGCCGCGAGGGCGAGGGCGTGCTCGACGAGCAGCTGCGGGTGCGCGGTGTGGAGTCGCTGCGAGTGGTCGACGCGTCGTCGATGCCGCGCATCACGCACGGCAACACGAACGCGCCGGTGATCATGCTCGCCGAGCGCGCGTCGGATCTGATCCTCGGCCGCAAGCCGCTCACGCCGGAGCGGCGCGCGGCGCCCCAGCCCGCCGTTGCGAGCTAGGGAGCGGGCGCCAGCGGCAGCTGCACGCTCGACTTGTAAGCGGGCCCGTGCAGCAGCCGGATCTGGCCGCCGAGCTCGTTCAAGGTGTCGGGCAGCGGCGTGAGCGTGCCCGGAGTGTTCGCGGTCGCGATCGTGAGCCTGATCCGGTGGCCGGCCTTGAACACGTTCGACGTCGGGTAGATCTCGATCCGGTACTCGGTCGGGTCGTTCGGCGTGACGGGCTGCTGCGATCCCTTGGTGAACGGGTGGTACGGGCGGATCATCACGCCGCCCGGACCGAAAGTGGACTTCGAGCGGTCGAGTGCCCGCTGGCTCGCGAGCAGGAAGCCGGACGTGATCTGGTTCGAGGCGCCGGATGGATCGACGTCGCTCAGCACCGCCACGAGGGTCGCATCCGTCGCGCCGTTCAGCTCGGCGAACAGGTCTGCGCTGATCAGCCCCGTTACCTCGGTGTCCTTCTCGAGCGGCGGCGTTGTGTAAGTGAGCGCGGTCGCCTCGAAGGTGCGCCCGTCGGTCTCGCAGGGCCCGCCGGGCGCTAGGCCCGCCGTCCACTGACTCGTGAGCCGCGAGCAGGGACTCGACGCCGGCATGAGCGGCGCCGTGTCCGCGCCGGGTGTCGTGGCGGGCGCGGGGCTCAGCGACTTGTTGTCGCCGAGGTAGAAAGGCGTGTACTTCGTGCCGGGCAGCGGCCAGGTGCCGTCGTGGCGCCACTGGTCGCGGCCCATCGTGAAGAGGTTCACCCGCGGGAGCGAGTCGACGCCGTTGCGGTCGCCCCTCAGCCAGCGGTCGAACCACCTCGTCATGACCTCTTCCTTGGACCCGATCCCCTGTGCGTCCCAGTTCGTGCCGCCGGTGGCGATGTGGTAGCCGGGACTCATCCAGAAGTGCTTGTTGGGCGAGTTGGTCATCTGCTCGAACAGCAGCGGCTCGCCGCGCTGGAAGATGTCCCACCAGCCGCCGGTCCAGGCGACGGGGATCTTCAGCGACTTGATCCGTTCGACGGGCGAGCGCAGGCGGTAGAAGTCAGAGTCGTAGGCGGCGTCTTCGCCGAGCGAGACCTCGAGCAGCTTGCGGGCGGCGAAGTCGAAGCTGTTCGCCAGGTGGCCCGCGTACGTGGCGAGCGCGGAGGCGGGGTCGCTGAAGATCGTCGACGGCGGGATGTCCGACAGCGTGGTCGTGAGGCCGAGCCAGAACGGCATGAAGCCGGAGTCGACGGCGCCTCCGTGGAAGGTCACGTCGCGGTAGGCGTCGGCCATCGGCACGTCGGCCCAGATGGCGTCGATCGCGCGCGGTTTGCCGTCGGCCACGCGCTTGGCGTCGGCCTCCGCGGTCAGCAGGGAGGTGATCGCCATGTAGGAGGCGCCGAAGGTGGCCGCGTGGCCGTTCCACCAGGGCTGGCGCTGGAGCCAGTCGAGCACCTCGGAGTAGTCCTGCTGGGTTCGCTCGCCCCACGAGTCCCAGCGGCCCTCGCTGGCGCCGGTGCCGCGGTCGTCGAGCAGGATCTCGGCGTAGCCGGCGTCGACCAGCGCGGAGTCGGGCGGCATGCAGTTGCCGCCGTAGAAGACGTCCTTGTTGTAGCCCGTGGTCTGGAGCAGCGTGGGGAAGCGGCCCGAGTCGGACGGCAGCCAGACGTTGGCGTAGAGCGTGGTGCCGTCGCTCATCTCGATCGGCACGTTGCACTTCGACACGGTCGCGGCCGACGCCTGCGGCACCAGCGCGAGCGCGAGGACGGCCACTAGCGCCGCCGCGAAGCCCTTCCCCTGCATGACTTCCCCCTGTCGTCGCGCGTCTTATAACAAGCGGCGCTTCATGCAGGCGCCGGTTCTGGGCGCAATCGCGCTAAAGACGGGCAACTTTGCGGTGGTACGCTGCGCCGCACCCTTGCACCCGGGACTCGCGAGGTATCGCATGGCCGTCCTGAAGCCGGATCCGACCTTCTACCCGTCGCCGCGCTTGGCGGCTGAAGCTCCGGCGGAGGAGCTGGCCTACGTCGTCACCCTCAACACGGGCACGAACGGAGACGCGAAGCCCGACGCGCTGAACGTCGTCGACCTCAAACCCTCGTCGTCGAGCTACGGCGGGCTCATCGGCCGACTCGACATGCCGAACGTGGGCGACGAGCTCCACCACTTCGGCTGGAACGCCTGCTCGTCAGCGCTGTGCCCATGGGCACCACATCCGCACGTCGAGCGCCGCTACTTCCTGGTCGGCGGCGTGCGTTCCTCACGGATTCACGTCATCGACGTGAAGAGCGACCCAGTTAACCCCGAGCTCGTGAAGGTGATCGAGCCGGACGAGTTCGCAAAGCGCACCGGATACTCCCGCCCACACACCGTCCACTGCGGCCCCGACGGGCTCTACGTGTCGGGACTCGGCGCGCCGGATGGCAACGGCCCAGGAGGCGTTGCGCTGCTCGACCACGACGACTTCTCACCGCTCGGCCAGTGGGAGGTCGACCGCGGGCCGCAGGAGCTCTCGTACGACGTCTGGTGGAACATCGGCTACGACACGCTCGTCACGAGCGAGTGGGGCACGCCGAAAATGTTCGAGGACGGCGTGAATCCCGAGCTGCTGCTCGCCGGCAAGTACGGCCACCACCTCCACATCTGGGATCTCAAAGGTCGCCGCCACAAGCAGGCGATCGACCTCGGGCCCGAGCAGCAGATGGTGCTCGAGCTGCGTCCCGCACACGACCCGCGCAGGCCGTACGGCTTCGTTGGCGTCGTGGTCTCGACCGCTGACCTGAGCGCGTCGGTGTGGCTGTGGGAGCGCCAGCCCGACGGCAGCGTGGGTGTGAAGAAGGTGATCGAGATCCCGGCCGAAGCGGCCGAGGTCGAGCAGCTTCCGCCGGCAGTGCAGCCGTTCGGCGCCGTGCCGCCGCTCGTCACCGATATCGCACTGTCGCTCGACGACCGCTACCTCTACGTGTCGTGCTGGGGCACCGGCGAGCTGAAGCGCTACGACGTGAGCGACCCGCACAACCCGAAGGAGGCGGGCTCGGTGCGGCTCGGCGGGATGGTGCAGCGCTCGCCGCACCCAGCGTCCGGGCCGGTGAACGGCGGACCGCAGATGGTCGAGGTCTCGCGCGACGGCAGGCGCGTGTATCTGACCAACTCGCTGTACTCAACCTGGGATGCCCAGTTCTACCCGGACGGCATCGACGGCTGGATGGTGAAGCTCGACTCCGAGCCGGACGGCCGCTTCGAGCTTGACCCGGATTTCTTCATCGAGTTCGACGGCGAGCGCCCGCATCAGGTGCGCCTGCAGGGCGGCGACGCGTCGTCCGACAGCTACTGCTTCCCGTGAGCCACGACACCGGCCTGTGGCTGACCCTGATCGGGCTCGGCGCGTATCACGGGATCAATCCCGCGATGGGCTGGCTGTTCGCGGTATCGAACGGGTTGCAGCACGGTGAGCGGCGGGCGGTGGTGCGATCGCTCTTGCCGATCGCGCTCGGGCACGAGATGTCGATCGCGCTGGTGGCGGCGCTGGTGCTCGGGGCCGAGTCGTTCATCGACCCGAGCTCGCTGCACATCGGCGCCGCGGTCGTGCTGTTTGCGTTCGGCATCTTCCGCTTCGTGAAGCCGCGCGCGCACTGGCGCTGGACCACGATGCGCGTGAACAACCGCGAGCTGACGCTGTGGTCGTTTCTCATGTCCACGGCGCACGGCGCGGGGTTGATCGTGGCGCCGGTGCTGATCGGGCTCGGCGGTGCGTCGGCCGCCACCGCCGCGTCGAATGCACACGATCACGCCGACGTCGCGATGACGAGCGACGTCTCGTGGCTCTCGAGCGGCGTCGGCGTGATGCTGCACGTGGCGGCGATGCTGCTCGTGATGGGCGTCGTCGCCGTCGTGATCTACGAGAAGGTCGGGCTCGGCGTGCTCCGGCGGGCGTGGGTGAACACCGACCACCTGTGGGCCGGCGCCTTCAT
>DASVXS010000154.1:0-5376 GCA_036392575.1 Thermoleophilaceae bacterium
GCGGTACCAAGCAGCCAACTCAGCCCAAACAGCCCGCGCCCGGTGATGGCGGTGGCGGTACTGGCGGCGGCGGCACAGGTGGCACTGATGGCGGCGGCGCGGCGCCCGCGCCTGGCGCCGGGACCGGTACCGGCGCCGGAACCGGCACTGGAGCTGGCGCAGGCACTGGGTAACGCGGCTTGACCCACCGCCGGTGCGGGTGGAGGGTTAAGGCGTGTCGAGCGAGCGCAAGAAGCAGCTCGTGCGCCGCCTTTACGAGGAGGCCTGGGGCCGGGGCGAGCTCGCCGTGATCGACGAGTTGTTCGCCGACGAGTACACGCGGCACGATCTACGCCCGATGGCCGCGAGGCCGGGCCCCGCGGGCCAGCGCCAGATCGCGGAAGATTTCAGGACCGCCTTTCCCGATATCGAGATGACGGTCGACCTCCTCATTGCAGACGGCGACTACGTGGTGGCCCGCTGGACCGCCGAGGGGACGAACACCGGCCCGTGGGGCGGCGGCGGCCAAGCGACCGGCCGGCGTGCCCGCATCTCAGGCGTGAACATCTTCCGCTTCGAGGGGGAGCGCGTGGCCGAGCTTTGGAACCACCGCGACGACCTCGGCATGATGGAGCAGCTCGCGGCGCCGATCTACAGCGGCGGCGCCTAGGCCGCGCGGCGGGCGCTAGCTCGCATCGCGGGCGGCCGCGGGCGCGAGACCGAGGTGCTCGTGGCGTCGCAGAAGCGCCACGGCAGGTCCACCGCCCGCGTGATGCCGATCCGCTCGCCCAGTACGACCTCCGGCGGGCGCGAGTCCGCCGGTCGTGGAAGGAACTCGATCGGCCCGCGTCCGTCGGTGATCGGCGTGCCGTTCAGGTCGAGGCCAATCCCGAGCGCCTGGGTGAGCTTGCCTGGCCCCGAGCAGAGGTCGTCCACGCGATCCATGCGCCGTCGCAGGCGCATGAGATCGACGCCGTCGATCGGCTCGAGCGCGCGAATCAGCACTGCCGCGCCCAGCCCCTCTTCCTCTGCCACGGCGTTCAGTAGCGCGTGGATCCCATAGGAGCGGTACACGTAGGCATGGCCCGGCGGCCCGAACAGCACTTCAGTGCGCGGCGTTAGCCCGTTGTAGGCGTGGCAGGCCGGCTCCTCCTGGTGGTAGCTCTCGACCTCCACGATCCGGCCCGATGTGTCGCCGTGGCGGATCGTGCACCCCACGAGGTCGCGTGCCACCGCGTGGACCGAGCGCTCGTAGAAGCTTCGCCGGCGCGGATCGTTCACGCGCTCGCCTCTTCGAGCACGTGACGAGCCTGCGCGAGCTGCTCCTTCACGCGGCTGAGAGCGGTGCCGCCCTCCGATACCTTCGACTCGAGCCAGGCCCGCTCGCCGAGCAGCTCGTGGAAGCCGGGCACGAGCTGCTCCGAGATGCCGCGCAGCTCGTCGTCGCTGAAGTCCGAGAGGCTCCGGCCGCTCTCGAGTGCCTCGCGCACGATCCCGGCCACGATGCCGTGGGCTTCCCGGAACGGCACGCCGCGAGTGACGAGCATGTCGGCGATGTCGGTCGCCGCGAGGAACTCGTCCGACGCGGCCTCGGCAAGCCGCTCGCGGTTGAAGCGGATGTCGCGCAGCACGCCGGTGGCCGCGGCGAGGGCGAGCTCGAGCGTGTCGACCGCGTCGAACAGGTGTTCCTTGTCCTCCTGCAGGTCCTTGTTGTAGGTGAGCGGCAGCCCGTGCAACACGCCGTGGAGCCCCACCAGGTGCGCCGCCACGCGCGGCGCCTTTGCGCGCAGCAGCTCGGCCGCGTCGGGGTTCTTCTTCTGCGGCATGATGCTGGAGCCAGACGCGAACGCGTCGGAGACCTCGCAGAAGCGGAACTCCTCGCTCGACCAGAGCACAATCTCCGCGCCCAGCTGCGAGAGGTGGGTCGCGCACGTGGCCGCCGCGCTCACGTAGTCGATCACGAAGTCGCGGTTGGAGACGGCGTCAATCGAGTTCTCGGCGATGGCCGGGAAGCCGAGGTCCTGCGCCACCGACATGCGGTCGGTGGAGAAGTTCACGCCCGCGAGCGCGCCCGCGCCGAGCGGAAGCTCGTCGGTGGTGCTGAGCACGAAGCCGAAGCGGTGGAAGTCGCGCCGCAGCTTCCAGAAGTAGGCGAGCAGGTGGTGCGATAGGTAGACCGGCTGCGCGCGCTGGAGATGCGTGTAGCCGGGCATCGGCCAGTCGATGTGGCGCTCGGCGAGGGTCTCCAGCACACCCATCAAGCCGAGGATCGCGTCGCGCGCCCGCAGCGCGTGGGCGCGTACGAACAGCGTCGCATCGGTCGCCACCTGATCGTTGCGCGAGCGCGCCGTGTGCATCTTGCCGCCGACCGGGCCGATCAGCTCCGTCACGCGGCGCTCGATCGCCATGTGGACGTCCTCGTCGCCCGGCTTGACCTCGAAGCTGTCGTCGTCGATCTCGCGTTGCACCAGCTCGAGGCCGCGCTCGATCTCAGCGGCGTCGGCCTCTGGGATCACGCCGGAGCGCCCGAGCATCCGCACATGCGCGCGCGACTGCTCGATGTCGTAGGGCGCCAAGCGGTAGTCGAACGACACCGACGAGTTGAGCGCCTGGAAGACGGGGTCCTGCGGCTCCGAGAAGCGGGACATGCGCGCGCAGTCTACGAGGGGCAAACGCGCAGCCGTAGGATTCCGCGCGATGAGAGCGCTCGTGACCGGCGCGACCGGCAAGATCGGCAACGCGCTCGTGCACCTCCTGGCCGAGCGGGGCCACGAGGTTCGCGCACTGCTCCGGGATCCGGTGCGCGCCGCGCCGCATCTTCCGGCGGGTGCCGAGACCGTGCAGGGGGACGTGACCGATCCAGGTTCGCTGCCACAGGCGGTCGAGGGCTGCGACGTGGTGTTCAACGCGATGGGCCTTCCGGAGCAGTGGCTCGCCGACGAGAACGACTTCCACCGGGTGAACGCGCTGGGCAGCGAGAACGTGACGAAGGCGGCGCGAGCGGCCGGCGTGCCGCGGTTCGTCCACACGAGCACGATCGACGTGTTCCACGCCGAGCGCGGCGCCCGCTTCGATGAGAGCAACGTGGCCGACTATCCCAAGGGAACTCCCTACGAGCGCTCGAAGCAGGAGGCCGAGCGGCTGGTGCTGGCCGCGGCCGGTGACGGGCTCGAAGTGGTGATCGCGAACCCGTCCGCCGTGTACGGGCCCGGGCCCGGGGGAGCGGGCAGCTCGTTCGAGGAGAACCTGATGCGGCCGATCGTGAAGAAGCGCCTGCCGGCCGTGCCGCCCGGCGGGATGGGCGTCACGTTCAATCGCGGGGCGGCCGACGCGCTCCTGCGAATTGCCGAGCGTGGCAGACCGGGTGAGCGCTACATCGTCTGCGACCGCCACGCGACGATGAAGGAGCTCGCGGACAGCGTGGTCCGCATCGCCGGCCGCGGCCGCGTGCCGCCCGTGCTCCCCGTGCCGGTCGCCAAGGCGATGGCCGGAGCGGGCGAGGCCCTCTCACGCGCGATCCACCGGCCTCCGCTCCTGCCCCGCGGGCAGCTGTACTTCTTCCTGTGGGATGCCGCGCCGGACTCGAGCAAGGTGCAGGAGGAGCTCGGCTGGGAGCCGACGCCGCTCGACGAAGGGCTCCGCGTGACGCTAGCGGAGATGGACCCGCCGCTTGACTGACCGCCTCACGACGACGATCCGGCCTGCGAGGCCCGAGGACCGGGACGCGGTCGCCGACCTCGTCTACCTGACGGCGGGCGACGCGTACGACCTGTTCGCGGGCAGCAGGGAGGCGGCTGTGGAGCTGATCCGGGCGGCCTTCGAGCGGGACGGCACCGACGCGAGCCGCGATGTCGTGACCGTCGCCGAGGTGAACGGGCGCGTGGCCGGCGCGATGGCCGCGTTCCCGGTGGCCGAGGGCCGCGACCGCTCGGGCCGCTTCCTGCGCATGGTGCTGCGCATGCGCCCACCCTGGCGCTGGGGCGGCGTCCTGCGGCTGTGGTGGGCAGGGACGCGCGGCGGTCCGCGGCCGCCGTTCGATTCGCTCTACGTGGATGCGCTCGCCACGCACCCGGAGTTCCGGCGCCGCGGCATCGCGCTCGCGCTACTCGACGAGGCGGAGCGCGCCGCGCGCGACCGCGGGCTAGCGCAGGTGGCGCTCGACACGGCGGCGGGGAACACGGCCGCGAGGTTGCTCTACGAGCGCGCCGGCTTCGTGCTCACCGAGGAGCGCCGCGCGCGGGGGCCGATCCCTGCGCTAGTGGGCTTCGCCAAGCGGGTCGCCTGAGCGCGTGAGCGCTTGCGCCACCACCTCGCGCAGCGCGGAGGCCACACGCTCGATCTCGCCCTCGCCGAGCTGCGGGAAGAACGGCAACGCCAGCGAACGCTCAGCCACGTCCTCGCAGACGGGGAACTCTCCCGGCCGGTGGCCGAAGCGCTCGCGGTAGAAGCTCATGAGATGGATGGCGGGCAGGTAGGGCTTCGAGTCGATCCCGCGGGCTCGCAGCTCCTCGATGGCGTCGTCGCGCGGGACGCCATGCGGCAGCTGCACCACGTACACGAACCAGCTCCGCCGATCGCCGCCGTCGTCGGGGCAGGGAAGCTCGAGCCCTTCGATGTCGGCGAGCGCCTCGCCGTATAGCGCCGCCACGCGCGAACGCGCCGCGAGCAGCTCCTCCAGGCGCTCGAGCTGCGCGATGCCGAGCGCGCACGCGAGGTCCGAGAGCCTGTAGTTGAACCCCAGGCGATCGTGGTCGAGCCAGCCCATGTCGGGGGCGCGACCCTGATTGCGCTCCGAGTCGATGCGCTCCTTCGACTCGGCGTCCGGGCACACCACCATCCCGCCCTCGCCGGTCGTCATCTGCTTGTTCGGATAGAACGCGAACGTCGAGAGGTGTCCGCGGGCGCCCACCGCCGGACCGTCGCCGTGGACCGCGCCGAGCGCCTCGCAGGCGTCCTCCACGATCCAGAGCCCGCGTTCGCGGGCGATCGCCTCGACCGCCGGCATGTCCACCGGATAGCCGAAGATGTGGACCGGCAGGATCCCGCTCGTCCGCTCACCGACGGCGGCCGCGGCGGCCGCCGGGTCGATGTTCAGCGTGCGCGGGTCGATGTCGCGGAACACCGGCTTGGCGCCCTCGTAGATCACGCAGTTCGACGAGGCGACGAAGCTGAACGGCGTGGTGATCACCTCGTCGCCGGCATCGATGCCGGCGACGCGCACGGCGAGGTGGAGGCCGGCTGTGCCGCTCGACACCGCGGACGCGCTCGGCACGCCGAGCCGCTGCGCGAAGGCGCCCTCGAACTCGCCGAGGCGCGGGCCGAGAGACAGGCGTCCCGACCGAAGCGTGTCGAGCACGAGCCGCTCCTCGCGCTCGCCGATCAGCGGCTTCGCGAGCG
>DASVXS010000155.1:0-8180 GCA_036392575.1 Thermoleophilaceae bacterium
CTGCGCCTCGGTGAGCTCGTCGATCGAGAGACCGAGCGCCTCGAGTTTCAGCCGCGCGATCTCCTCGTCCACGCTCGGCGGCACGTCGTGTACGCGCGGCTCGAGCTCGGCAACGTGAAGCACGATGTGCTCGGCGGCGAGCGCCTGGTTCGCGAAGCTGATGTCCATCACGGATGCCGGGTTGCCCTCGGCGGCCGCGAGGTTCACCACGCGCCCATCGGCGAGCAGAAACAGTCGCCGCCCGTCCTTCAGCACGTGCTCCTCCACGTGCGGGCGCACCGGCCGGCGCTCCTTCGTGAGGCGGTCGAGCGATGTCTTGTCGATCTCCACGTCGAAGTGCCCGGCGTTCGCCAGGATCGCCCCGTCCTTCATCACGTCGAAGTGCTCCTTCGTGAGCACGTCCCGATTGCCGGTGACCGTCACAAAGAGGTCGCCTGCCGCGGCGGCCTCGACCGCGGGCATCACGTCGTAGCCGTCGAGCGCAGCCTCCAGCGCGAGCAGCGGGTTCACCTCGCACACGATTACGCGCGCGCCCGCTCCCTTCGCGCGCTCGGCCACGCCTTGGCCGCAGGCCCCGTAGCCGATCACGACCACTCGCCTCCCGGCAATCAACGCGTTCGTCGCGCGGAGGATCCCGTCGAGCGTCGACTGGCCCGTGCCGTAGCGGTTGTCCACGAGGTGCTTGGTGGCGGCGTCGTCGACCGCGAGCACCGGAAACGCGAGCTTTCCCTGCGCCTCGAGCGCGCGAACGCGTATCACGCCGGTCGTGGTGTTCTCGGTGCCGCCACCGATCTCACCGAGCTGCTCCGAGCGTGTGTCGTGCAGGACCGAGATGAGGTCGGCGCCGTCGTCCATCGTCACGCGCGGGTGGCGGTCGCACACCGCGTCGATGTGCGCGTAGTAGGTCTCCGCGTCCTCGCCCTGGATCGCGAACACGGCCGTGCCGTGGCGATCGACGAGCGCGGCCGCGACGTCGTCCTGGGTGGAGAGAGGATTCGATGCGCAGAGCGCCACGGCGGCGCCGCCCGCGGCGAGTGTGCGCGCGAGGTTCGCCGTCTCGGCGGTCACGTGCAGGCAGCAAGCGACCGGGACTCCCTCGAGCGGCCGCTCGTCCTCGAAGCGAGCGCGGATCTGGCGCAGCACCGGCATCTGCGCATCTGCCCAGGCGATGCGCGACTCGCCGACCCCGGCGAGGCCGAGGTCGGCGACGTCGTATTGCTTGCGCTTGGTGGCCATGACCGCCGCCTCGCGCGCCTGGGTGCGCGCCTAGTAGCGGTAGTGGTCCGGCTTGTACGGGCCGTCGACCGGCACGCCGATGTAGGCGGCCTGCTCGGGCGTCAGCTTCGTGAGCGAGACGCCGAGCGCGTCGAGGTGCAGCCGCGCGACCTTCTCATCGAGGTGCTTCGGAAGCACATAGACCTTCTTCTCGTATTCGCCCGGCTTCGTGAACAGCTCGATCTGGGCGATCGTCTGGTTCGTGAACGAGTTCGACATCACGAAGCTCGGGTGGCCGGTGGCGTTGCCCAGGTTCAACAGGCGGCCCTCCGACAGCACGATGATCGAGTGGCCGTCGGGAAACACCCACTCGTCCACCTGCGGCTTGATGTTGACCCGCTTGATGTCCGGCACCTTCTGAAGGCCGGCCATGTCGATCTCGTTGTCGAAGTGGCCGATGTTGCCCACGATCGCCTGATGCTTCATTCGGCCCATGTGCTCGGCCGTGATGATGTCCTTGTTGCCGGTGGCGGTGACGAAGATGTCCGCCTTGTCGACCACGTCGTCGAGGCGAACGATCTCGTAGCCCTCCATTGCCGCCTGCAGCGCGCAGATCGGGTCGATCTCGCTGATGAGCACGCGCGCTCCCTGGCCTCGCAGTGAGGCGGCGCAGCCCTTGCCGACGTCGCCGTAGCCGCACACGAGCGCGACCTTGCCGCCGATCATCACGTCGGTGGCGCGGTTGATGCCGTCGATTAGCGAATGGCGGCAGCCGTAGAGGTTGTCGAACTTGCTCTTCGTGACCGAGTCGTTCACGTTGATTGTCGGGAACAGCAGCTCGCCCTGCTCGGCGAGCTGGTAGAGCCGGTGGACGCCGGTGGTGGTCTCCTCGGTGACGCCCTGGATGCGTTCGCCGATGCGCGTCCACTTCTGCGGATCCTCCGCAAGCGTGCGCTGGAGCAGCCGCAGGATCACCTGAAACTCCTCCGACTCGGCGCTTTCGGGGTCCGGCACGGCGCCGGCCTTCTCGTACTCGGTGCCCTTGTGCACGAGCAGCGTGGCGTCGCCACCGTCGTCGAGGATCATGTTCGGGCCGTCGTCGCCGGGCCAGGTGAGCGCCTGCTCGGTGCACCACCAGTACTCGTCGAGCGTCTCGCCCTTCCAGGCGAACACCGGGATGCCCCGCGGGTCGTCCGGCGTGCCATTCGGACCCACCGCCACCGCGGCCGCCGCGTGGTCCTGCGTCGAGAAGATGTTGCAGCTCACCCAGCGCACGTCGGCGCCGAGCGCAACGAGCGTCTCGATCAGGACCGCCGTCTGCACGGTCATGTGGAGCGAGCCCATGATCTTCCCGCCCTTCAGCGGCTGCGACGCCGCGAACTCCTCGCGCGTCTTCATCAAGCCGGGCATCTCGTGCTCGGCGAGCCTGATCTCCTTGCGGCCGAACTCGGCGAGGGAGAGGTCGGCGACCTTGAAGTCTTGATGGGTCTGGGTGGTCGTCATGCGGTCTCCAGTCGGGGTCGGGTCGGGCGCTACGCGGCGTCGGCGTGCGCGAGCAGGCGCTGGTGCTTCTCCTGCTCCCAGCGCAGCCAATCGTCGGTGGCGACGCCCTCCGGGCGCCGCGCCTCGGCTTCGAGCCAGCGGTCGACCGCTTCGCGGAGTTCATCGTCGTCCTTCACCCGCTTGGCGAAGGCGACGTCGGAGAGTCCACAGTCGAACCGGGCCAGCAGCTCACGGAGCGTTCGCAGCCGCTGCAGCTCGCCCGGTCCGAAAACGCGGTAGCCCGCGCCGGTTCTCGGCGGGTTGACGAGCCCCACGCGCTCGAGATAGCGCAACATTCGAGGCGACCAACCGGTCGTCTCCGCTGCCTCGTGGATGGTGAGCCCGTCTGCCATTACGGGAGCCAACCTTACCACGATTGTGTCAAGGTTCAGGCGAGCTTGCGCTTGAAGTCCTCGATCGGCGCGACCGGCGTGGGGTCGGTGTCGTCGAGCGCGGCGAGATAGACCGATACGAGATCGCCGAGCAGCACGAGCGACATCACCCGCTCGAGCGCGCTCTCGCCGCGGCCCTCGACGAGCTCGACCGCGGCTGAGCCGGAGCGCGCGCTCTCCGCCGTCAGCTCGATGCGCCGTCGCAGGCGCTCGGGCGCCGACGGGTCGTCGAGGAAGACGGCCCCGAAGCTCTCCGCGCTCTCGAAACCGCAGATCTCGTTGTGGTCGACCTCGGGAAGCTCGCCCCAGAAGGCCGGCAGCTTGGCGTTCTCGTTCACCTGCGTCTTCCAGCGGCGGGCGACGGGGCCGGTGGCTCCCGCGCCGTAGACGACTGGCGTCGTTCTTTGGAGTGTCCGCGCGAGCGACTTCGCGAGCGAGTCGTCCCCGGAATCGGGGCCCCATTCATCTACGAGCTGGCCGAGCAGTCGCGACGCCGCCTCGACCTCGGCGGTGAGCGATGGAGCCGCACCGGCGAGTGCCGCGCACTCCAGCGAGCCGACGGTCATGTAGGCGACGGCGGCGCGCGGCTGGATGCCACCGGGCACGCCGATCACGGGGATGCCGTCCTCGCGCGCCAGCTCCGCCAGCCTGCCGCCGGTGGTGAGCGCAATACGAGGCGCACCCGCCTCTCGCGCCTGCTCGTAGCAGGCGAGCGTCTCCTCGGTGTTGCCCGAGTAGCTCGAGCAGAGCACGAGGGTGTGCTCTCCGACGCCGGGGCCGATCGAGTAGCCGCGTACCGTGCGGATCGGCCGCTCGGCGCGCTCCCCGATCGCGGCGGCGGCCAGGTCGGCGCCGATCGCGGAGCCACCCATGCCGCAGACGATCAAGCCACCGGGCGAGTCGGTCTTCGGCGCGTTCGCCGACTCGACGCGCCACAGCGCGTCGGTGAGATGCGCCGGCTGCTCGAGCACGACGCCCAGCATGTCCTGTGGATCTACGGAGCGGATCGCGTCGCGCGTCAACTCGGTCATTCGACGTGCTCCTGCGGCTCGACCTTCGTCCCGGGCGGCACGATGGCGCCAGGTGCGATAACCGCCTCCGCGCCCACGATCGCATCGGGACCGAGCTCAGCGTTCGCGCCGACGCGCGAGCCCTCGGCCACCACGCTCTCGACGATTCGCGCGCCCTCGCCCACCGTCACGTTGGGGAAGAGCACGGAGCGCTCGACGGCCGCGTCGGCGCCGATGCTCCCGCGAGGCCCGACCACCGACTGCGGGCCGATATGCGCGCCGGCCGTAACGGCCGGCTCGTAGACGAGCGATCCGGTCTCGTCGCGTGGGGGCAGCGTGCTGTGCACGGTCCCTGCGAGGAGGTCGTACGTAGCCTCGAGATAGCGCTCGGGGGTGCCGATGTCGATCCAGTAACCGGCGGCTTGGTATCCGTAGAGGCCGTCGCCCACGAGCGCCGGGAAGATCTCCTGCTCGAACGACACGGCGCGCCCGTCCGGTATGCGCTCAACAAGCGCGCGCTCGAGCACGTACGCGCCGGCGTTGATCCGGTTTGTCGGAGCCGGCCCGTCCTGCTTCTCGAGGAAGTCGAGAACGCCCCCATCTTCGCCGGTGGGCACGACCCCGTAGCTCGACGTGTCCTCGACGTCGATCAGTGCCAGCGTGGCGAGCGCGCCGGTGCGTTCGTGTTGTGCGAGCTGGTTGGTGAGGTCCATGTCGGTGAGGACGTCGCCGTTGAGTACGAACAGCCGATCCTCGAGCAGACCCTCGTCGAACGCGAGCCGCACCGGGCCGGCCGTGCCGAGCGGCTCGTCCTCGTGCACGTAGCGGAGGCGCGTGCCGGCGTACTCCTCGCCCAGCACCTCTTCCACGGCATGTGCGAGGAAGCCGCACGACAGCAGCACGTCGTCGACTCCGTGTTCGCGGAGCCAGTCGAGCATGAAGCTGAGGAACGGGCGGCCCGCAAGTGGCATGACTGGCTTCGGAACCGTGAGCGTCAGAGGCCTGAGCCGCGTCCCCTCTCCCCCGGCGAGGACGAGCGCCTGCACGCGAGCCCTACCTGCCGACGCCCTCGTAGGTGAAACCGGCCGCCTCGAGCGCGTCGCGGTCGAGGAAGTTGCGGCCGTCGATGACGATCGGCTGCTTCATGGAGTGCTTGACGTCGTTGGCCCAGTCGAGCTCGCGGAACTCCGGCCACTCCGTCACGAGCACGGCGGCGTCCGCGCCCTCGAGCGCCTTCTCCGCGGAGTCGCAGATCTCAGCATCGCGCAGGATGTCCTGCGCACGCTCCGCGGCGATCGGGTCGTAGACCCGCACGTTCGCTCCCTCACCGCGCAGACGCCCGGCGAGCACCAGGCTCGTCGCCTCGCGGATGTCGTCGGTGTTCGGCTTGAACGCGACACCGAGCAGCGCGATGTTCTTACCGACGAGCGACCCGAGGTGCTTTTGCAGCTTGCCGATCGTGCGGCGCTTCTGCAGCTCGTTGACCTCGAGCACGGCGGTCAGTAGCTGGAAGTGGTAGCCCGTATTGCCGGCGAGCTGCTTCAGGGCCTGAACATCTTTTGGGAAACAGGAGCCGCCCCACCCGATCCCTGCCTGCAGGAACTTCGGGCCGATGCGCGAGTCGAGGCCCATGCCGCGCGCCACCTCGGTCACGTCGGCACCGAGCTCCTCCGACACGTTCGCGATCTCGTTGATAAATGAGATCTTCGTGGCGAGGAAGGCGTTCGAGGCGAGCTTGACCATCTCGGCGCTCGCCACGTCGGTGCGGATGATCGGCGCGCCGAGCGGCTCGTAGAGCGCCGCCACTCGCTCGCGGTACTCCTCCGAAGCCTCGTCGGCGCCGACTACGACGCGGTCCGGGCGCATGAAGTCGCCGACCGCCGAGCCCTCCTTGAGGAACTCGGGGTTCGACACGTACGCGAGCTCCTCGCGCCCGCGTGTGATCGCCCGCCCGGTCCCGACTGGCACCGTCGACTTCATCACGAGCGCGTGCTCGCCGAGATCGCCGATCTCCTCGACAACCTGCTCGACGCGCGAGAGGTCGGCATCCCCGGAGTAGGTGTGCGGCGTGTCGACGCAGCAGAAGAGCAGGCGCGCGTTGGTAACGACCTCCCTCATGTCGGTCGTGAAGTGGAGCCGCTCGCGGTTCTTCTCGATCAGCTCAGCGAGGCCCGGCTCGTAGATCGGCACTTCGCCTCGGTTCAGCGCGTCGACCTTCTCCTGGACGATGTCGCGACACCAGACCTCGTGCCCGAGCTCCGCGAGGCAGGTCCCCTGCACGAGCCCGACGTAGCCCGTGCCGATTACTCCGATCGGCTCCTTCTCAGCCATGGGCGGGGCAGACTACAAGGACCGGCAGGAACGGGCGATGGCGAGCATCTGGTCGTTGTCGAGGCTGCCCGAGAGCGTGTTCTTCACGTAATAGAGGCCGTCGCGGGTGATCCAGGCGACCATGTCGATCTTGTCGCCCTCGTAGTAGATCTGGAACTTGCGGCCGCCGATCGTACGGGTGTCGTGGTCGCCCTGGAGCAGCGGCGGGTTCTTCCAGGTCATGCCCTGAACGCCCCAGTACTGGCCGAGGCCAAGGCCGCCGAACACCATGCGGTAGGCGCGGTAGACGCGCCCGTCGGGCGCCCGGAACGAGTACGTACGCGCCGGGTTCACAGCCTGGCTCGAGCGCGTCGCGAGCTTGGGATAGAGCACGCGCATCTTGAGGCCCGCACCGATCGCGTTGAGCGCCATCTGGCGCGTATTCCCCGACACGTCGACAAGTCCCAGCGAGGCCGGGTCCTTGCGGCGATGGCGGCGCTTGCGCGTCTTCTTCGCCTTGTGGGTGGCCTGCTTCACCGTCTGCACGCCGAGGAACTGCGACGCCAGCTTCTGCACCGTGTTGGCGCTCGCCGTCACATAGCTCGGGCCGATGTTGCCCTCGAAGTGCACCTCCTGCACTGGGTGACCAGCCGAGGCGATCGCGAGCTTGAGGATGCGCAGCACCTGGGTCCTGCCGCGGATGTCCGAGCGCGTGTACTTGCCGAAGATCTTCAGCAGCTTGGCGCGCTGCCCGATCAGCTCACCGAAGCCGACCTGCTGCTTGATCGCGGACAGGAACTGCTGCTGGCGGGCCGCGCGGACGATGTCGTTGTCGAGGTGGCGGAAGCGCACGTAATCGAGCGCCGGCGAGCCGCAGAGCTTCTGGTAGCCCGGCTGGACGTCGATCGTCGCGTAGGCCTGGTTCTGGTTGTAGTAGCGGCGGTCGATGTCGACCCAGACGCAGCCGAGCGCGTCGACCGCCGTGGCGAAGCCGCGGAAGTCAACGCTGATCACGTGGTTGATGCGCAGGCCGGTGAGCTGCTTGACGGTCTCGACGGTGAGCTTGATCCCGCCGAGCGCGTAGGCGTCATTGATCTTCGAGACCCCGTGGCCGGGAATCTGCACCTTGAGGTCGCGCGGCAGCGACAACATCGCCGTCGCGTTCTTCGACGGGTCGAGCCGGACGAGGATGATCGTGTCGGAGCGCGCCGTGCCGCTGTAGTCGCGCGCCGTCTTCGAGCGTGCGTCGGTGCCGAGCAGCATGATCGTCTGCGGCTTGCCCGGATCTGTCTTCGCCAGGATCTGCGGCCCCAGGTTGATCGACTTGTTCTGGTTGAACGCGTTGACCACCCGCTGCACCTCGTGGAAGGCCGCAACCGACGTTGCCGCGGCGCAAGCGGCCACGATCAGCAGCCCGCCGATCACGAGCCGCTTCCAGAGGCCGCGTCCCGGCCTAGGCACCGGCGACACGCAGGTGCTCCTTCTTGCCCGCGGCGGGGATCGACTGCACGAACCGCACGAGCGTCTCGCGGTAACGGGTGAGCGACGAAATCGAGACCCACTCCTCGGGCCCGTGGTGGCCGGCGCCGACCGGCCCGAACTCGACCGCCGGCACGCCGGCATCGAGGAAGCTGATCGCGTCGGAGGCGCCGTCGCGGCCCACCGAGATCTTCTCCGCGGTGGCCTCGCTCGAGATTGCCTGCGCCAGCAT
>DASVXS010000156.1:0-15058 GCA_036392575.1 Thermoleophilaceae bacterium
CGGCGGGGAAACAGAGCCCGGATTGGATGCGCGACGCGCCGACCGCCGGGCTGGGCGCTGGATGAGCCGTGCTCTCGGCGACCCATGTGCGCGCAGCGGGGGCCACGACCAGTGAACCGCGAGGCACCGTCCCAGCAAGAGGCTTCGGCGCTCGTATGAGAGCCGTGCGCGATCACGCGGGGTGTGATCGCGCGGCCCGTTCAGGTGAACGGCAGGCGATGTTGAGCGGAGGCCGCGCGGGCGCTTGTCTGAGGCCAGCCTGTCATCCCCATTAGGAGGCTTGATGCTCTCGCCGAACCGACTGATTCCGTTCCCGAACCGGCTCGCTCGGATCGCCCGAGCACACGAAGGACCGGACGACACACCGACGATGGAGCTTTGGGACGCCTGGGTGTTCGCCGAGGTGGACTCGAAGCTTGCATTGCGCTCCTGGTGGGACGCGCCGAGCGGCAGTAAGTCCGTCGCCTTCGCCACCTACCTCGCCGCGCTCGACCGTGAGGAGCAGGCCGCGGCCGTGCTGGCGGCGCGGTTCGCGTGAGACGGCTTGTCCTGAAACCTCCTGGCGAACCTAAGGCCGACGCGGCGCCCGCCCAAGGCGGGTGGGCGACCAGTCGATAGCTATCCGCTCTCACAGGCGGCCGGACTGAGTGATCGCGAGCAGGCATCGACCGATTGCTACGCCGGATTGCGGTCGCTCACGTGGAGGCGAGACTCCCAGCATCACGAGTGTGCTCATGGAGATGTACGAGTGGGCCGCGACGCACACCGATCAGGTCGAGGCGGCGCGCGACAGGTTCGAGGTGGGCTTCGCCGAAGCCGAGCTCGACGACGAGCGGCTGGCGGCCTGAGACGATGGCCGTGCCCTCGAACGCCACCGCCCCGGCCGACGGCCACGTCACTTGGGACCCGCGCGCCCAGGAGCGAACCACGCGTCTGTTCCGGCGCCTTCGCCGCTTCGGCGATACCGCAGCGCGCGACCAGCTGATCGAGCTCTACATGCCGCTCGCTCGGCGACTCGCGCTCCGGCACACGGGCTCGCGCGAGCCGTTCGACGACATGATGCAGGTCGCTGTGGTCGGCCTGATCCTTGCGGTCGATCGCTTCGACCCCGAGCGTGGAATCCCGTTCGCCGGCTTCGCGAAGCCGACGATCGCCGGCGAGCTCAAGCGCCATCTCCGCGACCACGCGTGGTGCCTGCACGTGCCCCGCGAGCTGCAGGACCGCGCGCTGCGCGTCGTGGGCGCGGCCGATCGGTTGTCCGGTCGCGGCAGCGTGTCCGAGTCGCTCGAGGAGCTCGCTGCCCACTGCAAGATCACTGTCGACGAAGCGGCAGAGGCGATCGCTGCTTGGCACGCGTACACGCCCGATTCGCTCGACGTGCCGGACCCCGAGAGCCCCTCACGGCTGCGCGTGGAATCGAGCGGCGCGCGCGACCCGGGTTACGTCAAGGTCGAACACCTGAGCGTGATCTCGCAGGCGCTCGCCGCGCTGTCCCCGACCGAGCAGACCATCCTGGCGCTCCGGTTCGGCGCCGACCTGAGCCAGACCGAGATCGCGGAGCGGGTCGGGATCTCCCAGATGCACGTGTCGCGCCTACTGGGGCGCGCGCTCGCGCGGCTCGAAGTCGTGGTCCGCGCGAACGGCTGAGCGTGGGGCGATTTGGGAGCGGGAGGAACGTTCATCCGGTGCCTTTCTCCCGGTCGAGCTGTACGAAGTTCGCGCACAGCGGGAGAAACGTCGCCTTCCATTCCGGACGGCGCCTTGAGATGTACGAAATTCACGCCGCGGGGGCGCAACTCCTGACTTTGGTTCTCCTATGCGGAACCAACCTCAGGAGGTGGCGCCTTCCCACCGCCGCGGTCGCCCGGGCCGCCGGCGGGGCGCGTACGCGGGCACATCCATTTCGGATCGTTGAATCGTTCAACGAAACAATGGAGACGGACGTAGCTACTCGCGAGGGGAGTCAGCGGCGAGGTCCTCGAGCGGCTTCGGTAGCCCGCGGGTGAAGGCTCAGCCGTGCGCCTGGGCGATAGCCGCACCGAGGCGAGAGAGCTCGGCGTCGGAGAGCGAGGCCTCCAGAATCAGGAACAGCTCCCGCTCCTCGAAGCGGATGTGATCGTGCAGCCGATCGCCGAGCTGCCGGAGCGCCGAGACGTCGCGCCCGCCGTCCGCCACGGCGGCGGCTCGCTCGCGAATGTCCTCATGCTCGCGCCGGACGCGCCCCGTGAGGTCGCTCCACCCCGGCGTGGAGTCGGGCAGGGCCCCGAGCAGCACGCGCTCCTCGATCTCGAAATGGTGCCGGCCCTCGCCGGTCCAGAACTGCTCGAAGTGAGCTGCAGCCTCGGACGCCGAGTCGGCGCTCGCGCGACGCAGCCGCAGAGCGGCGTCGAGGCCGTGCTGGTGGTCGTGCGACAGCGGGATGAGGGCTTCGGAGCGCTTCACGCGCGCACGGCTACTCCTCGAGCAGCGCCGCCAGCTTCGCCGGCGTCTCCTCGTCGGGCAGCGGCGAGAACATCGCGACGCGCTGCTCGGGCTGCTCGGCCGGCCTGAATACCGCGTGCTCGAACACGAGCGTTCCGGCGAGTGGGTGGTTGAGCGTCTTCCGGCCCTCGCCGGATCCCGCAACCTCGTGCCGCTTCCACCACTTGCGGAATTCGGGACTCGAGTCGTTAAGAGCGGCTATCAGCTCTTCGAAGGCAGGGTCGCCGATGTGCTTCGCGCTGTCGGCGCGGAAGCGGGCGACCATCAGTCGCGCGCCCTTGTTCCAGTCGGTTATGAGCTCGCGGCGGGCCGGGTCCATGAACGCGAGCCAGAGCGTGTTGCGGAACGATTTGGGGGTCTCGGCCGGGTCGCCGAAGACGGCACTGTAGGCGCGGTTCCAAGCCAGGAGGTCCCAGCGGCGGCCGATCACGTGAGCCGGGTTCGGCCCCAGGTTCTCGATCAGGCGCCGTACGGCGGGCGAGACCTTCTCGGCCGGCGAGCACAGCGACGGCGCCTGCTCGCCGCGGCCGAGCAGGATCAGGTGATTGCGCTCCGCGGGGGTCAGCCGTAGAGCCCGCGCGATCGACTCGAGCACGTCGAGCGACGCCCGCACGTCGCGGCCCTGCTCGAGCCACGTGTACCAGGTGGTGCCCACGCCCGCGAGCAGCGCCACTTCCTCGCGCCGCAGACCCGGCGTGCGCCGCCTGCCGCCGTTCGGCAAGCCGACCTCGTCGGGCTGGATCGCCTCCCGGCGCGTGCGCAGAAAGTCCGCCAGCTCGTCGCGCCGGATCTCTCCGTCGCTGCCGTTTCGCTGTCGCGTGATGCTCGTGGGGGGAGTCTCTACTACCAGGATAAATCCCTCTCTTGTACCTGGATCAACATGATCGCACACTGGGGCCATGCCCGCAATCGCAAAGCTTCCCCTCCGCCGCCAGGCAACCAGCGACAGACGCGATCTGAACCTTCTCCTCGTGGTCCTCTGCTTGGCGCAGTTCATGGTCGTGCTCGACGTGTCGGTCGTGAACGTCGCGCTGCCGTCGATCCGCCGCGGCCTCGGCTTCTCGGCAACCGACCTCGAGTGGGTGATCAACGCCTACACGCTGACGTTCGCCGGCTTCCTGATGCTGGGCGGCCGCGCGGCGGACCTTCTAGGACGCCGGCGCATGTTCCTCGCCGGCATCGCGCTCTTCACGCTCGCGTCGCTCGCCTGCGCAGCATCGGACTCGCGCGCGCTGCTCCTCGGTGCGCGCGCCGTGCAGGGCGTGGGCGCCGCCGTCGTCTCGCCAGCGAGCCTGTCCATCATCGCCACGTCGTTCGCCGCGGGATCCGAGCGCAACCGGGCGCTCGGCGTCTGGGGCGCGATGGCGGGTCTCGGCGCGGCATCCGGAGTGCTTCTCGGCGGGGTCCTCACGCAGACGCTCGGCTGGTGGGCGATCTTCGCCGTGAACGTCCCCGTCGGCGCGGCGGTCGTCGCGCTCGCGCCGGCCGTAGTGCCGGAGGGTCGCCGCGCGGGCGCTACGCGCAACTTCGACCTCTCGGGCGCGCTGCTCGTGACCGCGGGCCTGACGGCGCTCACCTACGGCATCGTTCGCAGTGACGCGCTCGGCTGGACCTCGGCTGGAGTGCTCACGCCGATCGCCACCGGCGTCGGCCTGCTCCTGGTGTTCCTGTTCGTAGAGGGGAGACTCGCGAGTGCGCCGCTCGTGCCGCTCTCGATCTTCCGGTTGCCGCTGCTGCGCGCGGCGAACCTCGTCGTGCTGCTGATGTACTCGGGCACGCTCGCGATGTTCTTCTTCGTGAGCCTGTACCTACAGCAGGTCCTGCATTTCGACGCGATCGAGACCGGCCTCGCGTTCCTGCCCATGACGCTGTTCGCCACTACGGGCTCGACGCTCGCGCCGCGCCTGGTCGCCCGCTTCGGAGCGCGCAGAGTCGTGACCGCGGGCATGCTGTGCGTGGCCACCGGCCTGGCGCTGCTCACCGGGATCGCGCCAGGTGCGAGCTACGCGCTGCACGTCTTGCCGGGTGGAGTGCTCACCACACTCGGACTTGGGCTGACGCTCGTGCCGTCGACGATCATGGCGGTGCAGGGCGTAGCGCCCGAGGAGAGCGGTGTCGCGTCAGGCCTGCTCAACACGTCGCGCTTCGTCGGTGGCGCCCTTGGGATCGCAGTGCTCGGCACAATCGCCGCGTCGCACACGAGGCATGTCGCAGAGGCGGGCACCGGAGCGCTTCGGGCGCTGAGCGACGGCTACCAGCTGGGCCTTGGGATCGGGGCGATCGTGTGCGTGATCGGCGCGGTCATCGCTGCCACATTCCTCCGCGAACGCCCGCAGCCCGAACCCGCGACCGTCCCCGCCGAGGGCGAGGAGGCCGAGGCCCTCGCGGCCTGAGGCCCGATGGTGTGCGGTTAGCCGTACTGTGGTAGAGGCGGCACCCGTTTAGGGTCACGCCGCCCCAACTCACCGGCACCGCAGGGCACGGTGCAGGAAAGGACCAGATGAGTCACCGCAGGATCTTTGGCGGCGTGCTCGGGCTAGCCGTCGCCATCGCCGGTACCGGTGTCGCGTTTGCGGCGCACCCCGCCGCGGCGCCCAAGAACGTCACGGTCAAGGAGAAGTTCAGCATGACGATGAAGCCAAATCGCTTCATCCAGGACGGAATGCGCTTCGACAAGGACGTCTACACCGTCAAGTCGGGTGGCAAGCTCACGTTCGTGCTGAACCAGGCCCAGGAAGGGCCGCACACCCTGTCGATCGTCCGTCCGAAGGACCTTCCGAAGACGGCGCAGCAGGTCAACAAGTGCAAGATCTGCGAGAAGCTCGGAAAAGCTCACGGCGCGGACCCGAACTCGGATGCGCCGCCGAAGTTCCCGTTCCTCGAGAACGGGGTGGGCCAGGACACGCCGCCGAAGCTCGACAAGCCGGGCGACTCCGGCCTCGTCGGGCCGAACAGGGGCGCCAAGGTGTCGTTCGCGGTGACGGCGAAGCCGGGCAGCACGCTCACCTTCATGTGCCTGATCCACCCGTGGATGCAAGCGAAGCTGAAGGTCGTCAAGTAGGAGCGCGTTGAAGCTCTCGAAGCTCGCAAGGGCCCTGGCGGCAGCCGGGGCCCTTGCCGCGCTCATCCCCGGCGCGGCGCAGGCGCGCGTGCTCGACTACTGGGTCGCGGCGGTGCCCACGCAGTGGAACATCGTGCCGAACGGCCGCGACGCGATCATGGGCATGCCGGTCGATCCGGCCGACACGATCTTCCCGACGGTCGTCTACCGCCGCTACAGCCCGCACTGGCGAAGGCAGCTCGCGAACGCCGAGCGCTCGGCCGCCGACGGGCTCGCCATCCCGGGGCCGCTGATTCGCGCGCGAGTCGGCGACCGCCTGCGCATCCATTTCAAGAACATGGACACGCTGCGGCACGACCCGCACTCGATGCATTTCCACGGGGTGCACTACAAGCCGAGCTCGGATGGTGCCTACGTGCCGGGCTTCTCCGGCCCGGACGCCGATGTGAAACCGGGCCGCCTCTATACGTACCGCCTCACGGCCGGGCGCGACTCGGCCGGCGTCTGGCCCTACCACGACCACTCGCCCTCGATGGAGCAGTCGATCGGGGGCGGGCTGTTCGGGATGCTCTCGATCCTCGGACGGCACGAGCGGCGAGCAGACCGAGAGTTCGAGGTCGTGTTCACGCCCTTCGGCAAGTTCATGTCGATCGACGGGCGCGCGTTCGTGGGGAACACGCCCGTGTTCAAGTCCAAGGTCGGCGACCTCGTCCAGTGGGACGTGATGGCCATGGCTCCGAGCACCACACATTCCATGTTCACGGCCACCGCTGGATCGGCGCGGACGGCGTGCCGCGGGACACGCAGACCGTCGGTCCGGCCGAGAGCTTCCGATTCCGCTGGATCGAGGAGGACCCCGGAACGTGGCTCTACCACTGCCACGTCGAGGATCACATGATGCGCGGGATGATCGGCATCTACCGCGTGTCGAAGCGATGAGGTCGCGGGCGCTCGCCGCGGCGCTCTGCGCCGTGGGCACCTTGGCGGTTGCGGCTCCGGCATCTGCGGCCACCCACGAGGTGCACGCCCTCTTCGCGGAGTTCTCGCCCACCCCGCTCGACGTCCTCCCGGGCGAGACCGTCGAGTGGATGAACATGAGTGAGCGACGCCATACGGTGACCGCCGACGACGGCTCGTTCGAATCCGGCGACCAGTTCAACCCGGGCGCCAGCTTCAGCCAGACCTTCGACTCGGTGGGCACCTACCTGTACCACTGCCGCCTTCACGCGGGCATGGTCGGGGAGATCGACGTGCGCCGGGTGACCCTCGACCCGCTGCCCACGGCTCCGGTTCCGCAGGGCGACGCGCTGGCGCTGAGCGGACGGACGGCGACGCCGGTGCAGCCGGTGACGATCGAGCTGGACAGCGGCCACGGCTTCGCCCCGGTCGGCACGGCGACGCCCTCCGCTGACGGCAGCTGGAAGGCGACCGTGAAGGCCCAGCAGACGGGCGACTACCGCGCGGTCGTCGGCGCGGACACGAGCGAGAGCCGGCGGCTGGTGGTGAGTGATCGCAAGATCACGATTCGCGTGACACGGACCGGCGTGGCGGTGAGCGTCCGCCCGGCGCTTCCCTATGCGCGCGTCGTGCTCCAGCAGTACCTACGCGAGCGCTTCGGCTGGTGGCCGCAGAAGCGCGGGCGCTTGGACTACGTCTCGACTGCGAGCTTCCGCGTGAGCCGGCCCGCCCGTGTGCGCGTCGCGCTGCTGGGCTCCGACGATTGGACCCCGCTGGTCACGAGCAAAGTCGTGACGCTGAAGCGCCGCGCTAGCGGCTCTCGAGCCAGTCGCTCACGTCGCTCGGCGGATCCCCGTGCCACTGCCGCCGCACCGCGAGCTCGATGAGCTCGTCGGGATCCCGGTCGTAGTTCGCCCTTCCGCGCTCGTGAGCTAGGTACAGCACCACCGCCGTAGCGACCGACACGGCCGGGTCGTCGCTCTCGTAGTCCGCGCCCTCGGCGGCAAGCGCCAGCCGCTCCTCGAGGTTCTCGACCGCCGTGATCGGCTCGTCGTCGTCCTCGAGCTGCTCCTCGAAGTGGCTGAGAGACTCGTCGTCGCCGGCCGGGTCCGTCACCTCGACTGCCTGGCGCACGAGCTCTGACACGGTGGCCGTTGGGCGGTCCATGACGCCGAAGCCTACGCTCCACGCCGTGACTGCACGAGGGTTTGCGTTGTTCGCGGCGGTGTCGCTCGTCTGGGGCCTGCCGTACCTGTTCATCAAGATCGCGGTGAACGGGGGTTTCTCGCCGTCGGGTGTGGCATTCGTGCGTGTGGCGCTTGCTGCGGCCGTGCTCGTGCCGATCGCCGTGTGGCGCGGCGGAGTGCGCGAGCTGCGCGGGCGCTGGCCCGCGGTGATGGCGTTCGCGCTTCTCGAGGTGTGCGTCCCCTTCCCGCTGATCGCTTTCGGCGAACAGCACGTGGCGAGCTCACTCGCGGCGATCCTCGTTGCCACGCTGCCGCTTGTCATCGCGGTCCTGGCGATCCGCCTCGACCCGGAGGAACGCGCCACCGGCGTGCGTCTCGCCGGCCTGATCGTGGGCCTTGTCGGTGTGGCTTTGCTGCTCGGCGTCGACGTCGCCGGAGATGGCAAGGAGCTGCTCGGGGCCTTCGCGATCCTCGTCGCGACCGTGGGCTACGCACTCGGCGCGATGATCGTCAAGCGATCACTCAGCGATCTGGACCCGCTCGCGCCGATCGCGGGTTCGCTGCTCGTGGCGTCCGTGGTGCTCGCGCCGGCGGCGGCGCTGGACTGGCCGTCGCGCTCGCCGAGCGCCGGCACGCTTGGCGCGCTCGCCGTGCTCGGGCTGGTGTGCACCGCGCTCGCGTTCCTGCTCTATTTCGCGCTGATCGCCGAGGCGGGACCGAGCAAGGCCTCGGTGATCACCTATCTGAACCCGGTCGTGGCGCTTGCGCTCGGAGTGATCTTCCTCGACGAGTCGGTGTCGGCGGCCACGGCAGCCGGCCTGGCGCTCATCCTGGCCGGCTCGTGGGTCGCCACGGGCGGGCGCAGGGAAACGCCGAGCGCCGTGGCCGTTGAACCGAAAGGAGTGGCGTGAGCAACGAAACTTTCGACGCGGTGCAGATTGGGACGGTCCACTCGCCGCTCACAGACACAGCTTCGGCGCCGAAGCAGGGTCGCGAGGGAGCGCCAGAGGCCGCGATCGAGTTCAGCGCAGACGTACTCGACGCCCTCGAGAGTCTGCGCGTGGGCGACCGCGTGATCGTCGTCACCTGGCTGGACCGCGCCCGCCGAGACGTGCTGCGCGTGCATCCGCGCGACAATCCTGCGAATCCGCTGCGGGGCGTCTTCAACACCAGGTCGGCTGACCGGCCGAATCCGATCGGGCTTCACGAGGTGGAGATCGTCGCGATCGACGGGAACACCGTTCGCGTTCGCGACCTCGAGGCGATCGACGGCACTCCGGTGCTGGACCTGAAGCCTGTGATCTAGGCCGATTCACCCCCGCTGGGTGATGCGCGTCGCGGGCCTGAGCGCTCACGATCGACGCAGTGATGGACTGGACGCTCGCCTTCGTGGCGCTCGCCGTGCTGATTGTCGCGGCCGTGTCCGGCCGTCTTTCCGACGGACCGGTCACGCCCGCGATGGTCTTCGTGGGCATCGGGGTGCTGATCGGGCCGCGAGTTCTCGACGAAGTCGATCTCTCGCCTCTCAGTGCGCCGGTTCGCACGCTCGCAGAGGCCGCGCTGACCGTCGTCCTGTTCAGCGACGCGTCGCGGATCGACATGCGGGCGCTACGACGCGAGTACGGCCTCCCGGTGCGACTGCTCGCGATCGGCCTCCCACTGACGATTGCAGCCGGGACCGCGGCCGGCATCGCGGTGTTTGGCGGACTCACGGCGCTCGAGGCCCTGGTGCTCGCGGTCGTTCTCGCGCCGACTGATGCGGCGCTCGGACAGGCGGTTGTGACCGAGCCGCGGCTGCCCCTGCGAGTGCGGCAGGGCCTGAATGTCGAGAGCGGCCTCAACGACGGGATCTGCGTCCCCTTGCTTCTGATCGCGCTCGCCGGAGCGGACGTGAACTCCCACATCGACAGCGGCCACGATGCGCTCAAAGTCGTGTTCGAGGAGATCGGCTACGGCCTGCTCGGGGGAGTCTCGGCGGGTGTCGCTGCCGCCGCGATCGTGGTGATCGGCCGGCGTCGCGGTCTGATCGCCGACTCCTGGCTCCCGATCGTGCCGGTCGCCGCGGCCGCGCTCGCGTACGGCGTGGCCACCCCGCTCGAGGGGTCGGGCTTCATCGCGGCGTTCGTCGCGGGGATGTGCTTCGGAGCGCTGCTCCGCCGTGAGCCCCAGCCGATGGAGGCCTTCGGTGAGGAGATCGGCCAGCTGCTGAGCGGCGTCACCTTCGTGGCTTTCGGAGCCGTACTTCTCGGCCCCGCTCTCGGCGACCTGAGCTGGCGGATTGGCTGCTATGCCCTCCTCTCGCTCACGGTCGTTCGCATGCTTCCCGTCGCGCTCTCGCTGATGGGCTCAGGAGCGCGTCGGCAGACCGTCGCCTTCCTGGGCTGGTTCGGTCCACGCGGGCTCGCCTCGATCGTGTTCGCCGTGATCGTGCTCGAGGAGTCGAAGCTGCCTCACCTGAACACCATCCTGCTGACCACCTACGCCACCGTCGGGCTGTCCGTGCTGCTGCACGGCCTGAGCGCCGCCCCGCTGGCACGGGCCTACGCCGGCTGGCACCAACGCCACCCACGAAAAGACGATCTGTAGGGCAGCGGCGCCGCGGCCGATAACAGGCACGTGGGGGAGCAGTCGCCGGACACCGAGCCGCGTCCGGACGGCCAGATGGCCTGTTCCATGGCGAGCGTGCTGATCCGGCGCGTGCGCTCGTCGCTGGGCGAGGCCGCCGTCCAGCAGCTGATCGAGCGCTCCGGCGTGCCGTACGACTCGGAGTACCTCGAGGACCTCGGCAACTGGATCCCGTACGAGCATGCGGGCGCGCTGATGGAGGCGGCCGTGAAACTCACCGGCGACGAGGACTTCGTGCGCCGCGCCGGCGAGGACACGGTTCGCCAGCACGCCGGCACCGCGGTCGCGACCCTGCTTCGGTCGCTCGGATCGCCGCAGGCGGTGTTCGAGCAGCTGACGCTCGCCGCAACGGAGTTCAGCACCGTGATCGACCTGGCACCCGTCGAGGTCGCGCCCGGCCGAGCGGTCGTCCGCGCGAAGGCGAAGCCCGGTTACGCGCGCCATCGCCGCCACTGCGAGTACACGCAGGGGATGCTGTCCCAGCCGCCGGCGCTTTTCGGCCTGCCGGCCGCTCGTGTAGTGGAGTCGAGTTGTGAACTTCACGGCGACGACCACTGCCTCTACACCGTCAGCTGGGACGCCGAAGGCGCGGAGCGCGCGACCGATCCGGGCGAGCTGGTCACTGCGCTCGAGCAGCAGGTCGCCGCGATGACAGACCGCCTCGAGAACATGTACGCGACCGCCCGCGATCTCATCGCGCTCAACGACGTGGACGCCGCGCTCACCCGCATCACCGAGCGCGCGTGCCACGGCTGTCCGTGCGCCGAGCTACCTGCTCGCCGTACGGGTCGGGCGCGGCGACGAGCTGCACGTTCACCATCGCGGCTTCACGGATGCGGAGGCCGACAAGGCGGCGCGAGCGCTGCTGGGCGACGAGAGCGTCGTCTCGCGCGCGTCCGGACTCGTCGTCGACGTTGCGTCGGCCACTCGCCATTACGGCAGGCTGATGGCCGCCTCGCCCGACGGCGCTTTCTTCCCGCACGAGCGCGACCTGCTCGACGTCTACGCGCGTTACGCCGCCGCCGTGCTCGACACGGCCACCGCCCTCGACGAGGCTCGCCGGCGTCACGAGGAGGCGCAGGCCCTGCTCGGTCTCGCGCAATCGGTCGCCACGGCCAACACGAGCCAAGACGTCGCGGAGCGGCTGGCGGGCGCGGTGCCGGCGGTCGTCGACTGCGACCGTGTCTTCGTGTTCCTGTGGGACGAGGTGGAGCAGGCGCTCGTGCACCACGCCAGCGGAGGCGATCCCGGGCCGAGCGGCGACATCGCCCGTCAGCTGCGGATCACCCCCGATGACACGCCGCGCCTCCGGGAGCTGCGCGCCTCACCGATGCCAGAGCCCATCTTCTTCGACGCGCATCCCGACGACCCGTTCCTCGAGGCGACCATGCGCGCGACCGGTGCGCTCGCGCTCGTGGTCGTCCCGATCGTCGCCAACGAACGCTTCTACGGGACCATGAACGTGAGCGTGACCGAGCGACCCGAGCGCCTTGCGCCGTCGCCCGCGCTGCTCGACACGCTCGCCGGGGCGGTGGCGCAGGCGGCGACCGCGCTCGACAACGCGCGCCTGATCGAGTCCATGGCTCACCAGGCACGGCAGCCTACTCGGCCACCGTGCCTTCCACGAGGCGATCGCCGACGGACTCTCTGAGCGCGACCCCGAGGCGTTCACGCTGGCGATGATTGACATCGACGACTTCAAGCAGATCAACGACACGCACGGCCATCCGGTCGGGGACGAGGCGCTCCGGCTAGTGGCCGAGGCGCTCCACCGCGCCGTGCGCGACGACGACCGCGTGTTCCGAGTGGGCGGCGAGGAGTTCGCCGTGCTCCTGCCGGGCCTGACCGCGGCCGACGCCACCGCGGCGGCCGAACGGCTGCGCGAGGCGGTAGCGCGGATCGAGTTCCTCGTACCACTCACAGTGAGCGTCGGGCTCGCGTCGTGGCCGGAGGGCGCCTCCGACCGCGACAGTCTGATCGAGCACGCGGATTGTGCCCTTTACCAGGCAAAACGCGCCGGTAAGGACCGCGTAAGCGTCGCGGCTTAGCGGGGCCCCGCAAGTAAGGGGTTCGCCGCCTCAATCGGCTCCATATGCCCGATGTGGGATGGAGCTCCTCAGTCCACCATGGGTAGCGGCGAATGACCCGTTCCCCGGAAAGGACAGAGAGATGCTCACCTACCTCCGACGAGACTTCCTCGACTCCAGCCTCACGCCCGAGGCGCGACGCCCGACGTTGGCGGACGAGCTCTTCGCGCGATACTGGGAGGGTGACGACTCGAGTGACAAGCGCACGCGTCGTTGGGCGCGAGCGCGAGCTCGCGGAGCTCGAAGCCGCGCTGGCTGACGCGGCCGCGGGCCGGCCGTCGATCGCCTTCGTCGCGGGCGAATCCGGCATCGGCAAGACGCGCCTGCTTCGGGAGTTCCAGAGGCGGGCGCAGGAAGCCGATCCGGCGGCTCGCGTGATCTGCGGCGACTCGGTCGAGCTCGGCGAGGGGGAGCTGCCCTACGCGCCTCTCGTCGCGGCGCTTCGCCCGCTCGCGCGCGCTCGGGACCCAGTGCTCGAATCGCTGCCGCCGGCTGCGCGCGACGAGCTGGCCGCGCTGCTTCCGGGGCTGGCGCCCGCGGCCTCGGAGGAGCCCGTGGGCGAGCGCGACGACGCCGCGCAGGCGAGGCTGTTCGAGGCGCTGCTTCAGCTCTTTGACGAGCTCGGCCGTGAACAGCCGCTGGTCGTCGTGATCGAGGACATCCACTGGGCCGACCGCTCGACACGCGCGTTCCTGGCGTTCATGGCGCGCGCGCTGGCCAACGAGCGCGTGCTGCTCGTGTCCACGTATCGCACCGATGAGCTTCACCGCAGGCATCCGCTGAGGCCGCTCTTGGCGGAGCTCGAGCGCGACGCCACCGCGCGCCGAATCGAGCTACAGGCGCTCGACCGCGAGGAGCTCCGCGAGCTGCTCGGCGACATCCTCGGCGCCGAGCCCGGCGCCGATCTGGTAGAGCGGCTGTGGTCGCGCAGCGAGGGCAATCCGCTCTTCACGGAGGAGCTGCTCGCCGCGAGCCTCGACGGTCGCGGCGGTCTGCCGCCCACCCTTCGCGACGCGCTCATGGTGCGCATCGAGCGCCTGGGCGAGGACACGCAGGAGGTGCTGCGCGTCCTGGCCGCCGGGCGACGACTCGACCACGGCCTGCTGAGTGATGCGAGTGGCCTCGACCCGGCTCGCCTGCGCACGGCCCTGCGCGAGGCCGTCGCGAGCCACATCGTGGCCGCGGACCCCGAGGGCTTTCACACATTCCGGCACGCGCTCCTGCGCGAGGTGGTTCACGACGATCTGCTCCCGGGCGAGCACTCCGATCTCCACCTGGCGCTTGCGCGCGCGCTCGAACGGCGCATGGAGCTCCAGGGCACGAGCACGTACCTCACCGCGGGCATCGCGCACCACTACTTCGTCGCGGGCGAGCAGAAGGCGGCGCTGTCCGCCTCGGTGAATGCTGCGCGCGCCGCCGAACACGTATACGCGTACGGAGAGGCGGCCGCCCTCCTCGAGCGCGCGCTCGAGCTGTGGGAGCGGGTGCCCGAGCCCGAGCGCCTCGCGGGCTGCGACCGCGTCGAGCTGCTCAAGCGAGCCGCCGTCGCCCATCAGGGACACGGCGACTACGCGCGCCAGGAGCACTTGCTTCGCAAGGCGCTCGACCTCCTTGACGAGCAGGCAGAGCCACGCGGTAGCGCCCGGCTACTCGAGCTCATGGCCCGTGCCCAGTGGTCGCTCAATCGCAGTGCGGACGCGATGGCCAGCGCCGAGCACGCGCTCGAGCTCGTGCAAGACGGCGAACCTGGCGAGGAGCGAGCACGGCTGGTCAGCTGGCTTGCCAAGGCGCGCATGCTGCAGGGCCGCTACCGCGAGTCCCTCGATGTCGCGAGCGAGGCAATCACGGAGGCCGAGGCCGCCGGTGACACGCTCGCCGAGGGCCGCGCCCGCAACGCGCGCGGCTTCTCGCTGGTCGGGCTCGGCCGGGTGGACGACGGGATCGCCGAGCTACGGCGAGCGGTCGAGCTCGCGCACAACCGTGAGAACGTGTCCGAGCTCGGCAGTGCTTACGGCAACCTCGCCGACGCTCTCAACCAGGCGGGCCGCACGCGCGAGGCGCTTGCCGTCGTGGAGCGTGGCCGCGAAGTGGTGTCGGGGTTCTCCCGGCCCCGCGACTGGCTCTTGGTGATGATCGCCGAGCTGAAGTGGCAGCTCGGCGAGTGGGACGAGGCGGAGGCCTCGATGCCGCCTTCCGAACGGCGTTACGTGGCGACCACGACGATGTACGTGCTGCTACAGCGCGCCACGTTTGCGCTCGGACGTGGCGATCACGCCGTTGCGCGCCGGTACCTGGAAGAGATCGAGGAATTCGTCGCCGAGTCGACCGAGCCGCAGTACCTCGGCACCTGGGGTGCGCTACGCGCATCGCTCTCGTTGCGCGAGGGCGACATCGACGCCGCGCGTGCCGCGGTCGACGAGGCGCTCGACCGGATCGAGTTCTGCAGCGAGGACGCCAACCGCATCGTGCGTCTGTCGGCCATCGGCGTCGCGATCGAGGCGGCCGCGATCGAGCGTGAACGCGACCTGGGCGAGGACACGGCGCTCGCGCAATTCCGCGCGGAGGCGATGGTCTCGCGTCTGCGCGCAGGCGCGGAAGGCGACCGGCCGGTCGAGCGTGCCTGGCTCGCCATGGCCGAGGCAGAGGGGACGCGGGTCGAT
>DASVXS010000157.1:0-5129 GCA_036392575.1 Thermoleophilaceae bacterium
AGGGGTCTGGAGCAGCGTGGGCTTGTCGTTGAACGCGAGCACCCCGACGTTCACGCCGCTCGGCACCTTCGCGAGGAACGAGCGCGCCGCGCGCTTCGCCGCCACGAGCCGGTTGGGCTGGACGTCCTTGGCCGTCATCGAGCCGGACACGTCGGTCGTGAGCATGATCGCCGCGCGCTCGACCGGCACGGCGACGGTGCGCTGCGGCTTCGCGGCCGCCACGATCAGCACCGCCAGCGCGAGCAGCACTGCGAGCATCGGCGCGTGGCGCCGCCAGCCGGGGCGCGTCGGCGCCACGTTCGGCTGCAGCACCGGCGCCGCAAACGCCGCGGCCGCCTTGCGCCGCCGCCGCTGCTCGGCCGCGTACCACACCACGGCCAGCGGGATGACGATCAGCGCGACTAGTACGAGGGGCGAGTCGAAGCTCACGGCGTGCGGGCTGGACGCGTGCCGAGCGTGACCGTGAGCGTCTTGTGCTGACCGTTCCGCTCGATCTCGATCTTCACCTTGTCGCCCGGGGCGTGCGCGGAGACGGCGGCGGTGATGTCGCTCGAGTCCGCCACGGTCCTGCCGTCGATCTTGGTGATCACGTCGCCCACTTGCACGCCGCCGCGCTCGCCGGGCTGGCCCTGCTCGACCTTCTCGACGCGTGCGCCGTCCGGGTTGTTGGGCGACACCGCGGAGGTGGAGATGCCGAGATAACCGCGCTTGATTGTCTCGCCCTTCTCGAGGCGCGGCACCACCTGGCGCACGGTGTTCGAGGGGACCGCGAAGCCGATGCCGACGTTGCCGCCGCCGCTGCCGCCGGTCTCGATCTGCGAGTTCACGCCGATCACCTTGCCGCCGTCGTCGAGCAGCGGGCCGCCGGAGTTGCCGGGGTTGATCGGGGCGTCGGTCTGGATGACCTCCGAGATCGTGAAGCCGTTCGGCGCCTGGATCTCACGGCCGAGGCCGGAGACGATGCCCTCGGTGGCGGTGCGGTCGAGGCCAAAGGGGTTGCCGATGGCGATCGCCGTGTCGCCCACCTGCACCGCGCGCGAGTCGGCGAACTGGAGCGGCTTCACGCCGCCGGGGATCGCCGAGGGGTCGATGCTCAGGACGGCGAGGTCGCTCGAGGGATCGGTGCCGACGACCTTGGCGTCGATCGAGTCGGCGCGCTTGCCGAACCGCACGATCACGCGGTCGTTGTTAGCCACGACATGGTCGTTCGTGACGAGCGTGCCGCTCTTGTCGATCAGGAAGCCGGTGCCCGAGCCCTGACCCGTGCGCACTGAGACGACGGCGGGCGAGGCGGCGGCGTAGATCGCGCCCGCGCGCGTCTGGCCCGGGCGCGGCTTGATCGGCTTGCTCGAGACAGCGGCCAGCGGTGCGGGACCGTGGTCGTTCGAGCCCCCGGTGAGCACGGTGCCGAGTGAGAAGGCGCCGGCGGCAATGGCGGCGCCGATCAGCGCGGCCACGACCATGGGCGACGTGAAGCGCCGCTTCCGCGGGGCCGGGGGAGCCTCGACGGGCTCGCCTCTCAGCGCGGCCTGGCGGTGACGCTCGGCGGCTTCCTCGGCGGCGCGGCGCGCCTCGTCCGAGTCGGCGCGCCAGTCGCCGATCCAGAGATGTCGGGGCGACCTCATCTACCTATCAAAGGTACGAGGGCCGTCTAGTGGGCGGGGCATGCGACGAGTGAATACGGGGGCGCCTAAGAGGATCTAACCCCGAGCGAAGAATCGCGTAAGAGCGTGTGCTGGCTCGCGGCGGAAGTTACGATCGTTCGCAAGGCGCAACCGGAGGAGATCCGCTTGGCTTCGGCAGCTTCTACACGCGCGCGCCTGGAGTTCGCCGCGCTCGCACTGGCCCTGCTGATCGCGCTTGGCGCGTTCGCGCCAGCCGCCGTCGCCAGCGAGTACGTCGCGCTCGGCGACTCCTACACGTCCGGGCCGTTCATCCCGCAAGCGATCCCGCCGTGGGGCTGCCTGAAGTCGGACCACAACTACGCGCATCTGGCAGCGCCGCGGCTCGGCCTGACGCTCGAAGATCGGAGCTGCAACGGCGCGCACACGGACAACATGACGAGGTCGCAAGCTGTCTGGCCGGAGCCGAACCCGGCGCAGTTCGATGCGCTCGACTCAGGCACGAGGCTGGTCACGCTCGGCATCGGCGGCAACGACATCGACTTCGCGGGCATCGCGCTGAGCTGCGTCAGCTTGACGCGGTCGGACGCGTCGCCGTGCATGGACCGCTACACCGCCGGTGGAATCGACCAGATCAGCCGTCGGATCGCCGACACCGGGCCGAAGGTGGCCGGCGTGCTACAGGCCATCCACGCGCGCGCGCCGTCCGCGCGTGTGTTGGTAGTGAACTACCCGGCGATCTTCCCCGGGCGCGGGCCTGGCTGTTTCCCACAGCTGCCTGTGGCCGACGGCGATGTGCCGTGGTTGCGGAACAAGGAGAAGGAGCTGAACCGGATGCTGGCCGTTGAGGCGGCTGCCAACGGCGCCTCGCTGGTGAACCGGTACAGGGCGAGCCTTCGGCACGACGCCTGCGAGCTGCCCGGCGTGCGCTGGCTCGAGCCCGTGCTGCCCGCCTCACCCGCACTCCCGATCCACCCGAACTTGGCGGGGATGACCGCGGCGGCGGACCTGGTGGTGGCTGCCGCGGACTGAACGCGGCATCCACTTTTTCGGTGTTGCGGAGCGCAACTCGGATCGTTGCGGAGCGCAACTCCGAAAAAAACGGATGAGGCCCTCCCGCGCGATCCCAGCGGTGTCCGTTTTGACGTTGATCGATTCAACGATCAGAGCGAAGAGGGGCGCTGCCCCTCGGGCAGGCGCCTGCAGGGGCGGTCGGTATTGATCGTTGATCGATTCAACGATCAAAAAAAGGAGGTCGCGCTCGTCCGCGCCCGAACCGCGTGCGCCGGAGCTGGAGGTAGGCCGGGGGCCGTGGGCCCCGGGGCCCTAGGAGACGGGCGCCCGCGCCCGCATCTGCTCGATCGAGGCGTCGGTGCACGTGGCGAAGAAGCCGCCGACCACGTCGACGATCTCCTCGACCGACTCCGCCCGGTAGAGCACGGGCTGGTAGGCCGTGATGTCGTAGTCGACGGTGCCCATCTCCACGAGATCGAGCGGCCGGTGCTCCATGCCGCGGAACTCCTCGATCTCGCCGTAGCTCGACAGGATGCCGGCGCCGTACGCGCGCAGCTCGCCGTCCTCCACCACCACGCCGAACTCGAGCGAGAACCAGAACACCTTCGAGAGGAAGCGCACGTTGTCCTCGTCCTCGAGCCGGTTCGTGGCCACGCCCGCCAGGCGGTGCAGCTCTCCGAACGTGGGCGTGGCGAGCAGGTGCCCGTGGCCGATCACCTCGTGGATGATGTCCGGCTCGGGCGTGTAGAGCGGGACGTCGGGATGGCGCACGTACTGGGTGGAATGGAAGACGCGGTTCTCGAGCGACCCGTAGAACTCACGCAGCGGCACGAGCCCGGCGGCGGGCACGTAGCGCCAGCCGGTGAGCGGCTGCACGCGCTCGGTCACCTCGTCGAGGCCCGGCACATGATCCGTCGGCAGCGCGACTCGCTCGAGCGCCTCGCGGTACTCGCGCACCGCGTAGCGGCGATGCTTCGGCGCAAGCTCCCGGCAGACGGTGCGCCACACCTCCTGCTCTGCGTCGTTGTAGTCGATCCGCGGGGCGGGCGACCCGGGCTCCCAGGCGAGCGCGGCGGCAGCAATGTCGCCGCGGCGGCGCCGGTACTCGGGGTCGTTCGCGCCGGGATGGTCGTGCGCCAGGTGGACGGTCACCTCGCCGTCCTCGGCCGTGACCGGCGAGTACAGCTGGGCTTCCTCGAACATCGTTACTCCCCCTCGAAGAGCTGTCCCTCGCAGTGCAGCACTTGAGGGATGCGCCTACAAGTGTGACCATGTGAATTGGGCAAAACGCCCAGTCATGACAGCGAACGACCGCCAAAGCTGGTCAATTTGACCATCGACGAACTCGACGCCCGCCTGATCGCTGCACTGCGCGAGCACCCGCGCGTCGGCCTGCTCGAGATCGCGCGCCAGCTCGGCGTGGCGCGCGGCACCGCGCAGGCGCGGCTTGCGAAGCTCGAGGCGCGCGGAGTGATCACCGGCCACGGCCCCGAGGTCGACCCCTCGAAGATGGGCTACACCATCAGCGCGTTCATGCTCGTGGAGCTCGCGCAGGGCCGGCTGGCCGAGGCGGTCGAGTCGCTCGAGGAGCTTCCCGAGGTGCTCGAGGCCGACGCGATCAGCGGGCCACAGGACCTGATCTGCCGGGTCGTGGCCCACGACACCGAGCACCTCCAGGAGATCGTGAACCGCCTGCTCGCGAACCCGGCGATCCGCCGATGCACGAGCCACATCGTGCTTTCGCGGCAGGTCCCGCCGCGCACCGGTCCGCTCGTCAACGCCGCGGCGAATCCTCAGATCGACACGGCTGCCCGGTAGGGCGCGAAGTCGGGCTAGCCAAGCCGCGACACCCAGCCTGATAAACCGTACGGACGTGGCTTATCCACCGAGACTCGTAGGCATCAACCACGTCGCGCTCGAGGTCGGCGACGTCGAAGAGGCGCTCGCCTTCTACGGGCGTATCTTCATGCTCGGCCGAGTCGGGCGCGAGCCGGGGATGGCGTTCATCGAGATGGGAGACCAGTTCATCGCGCTCTCGGAGGTCGCGGCTCCATCGCCCGACGACGCGCGGCACTTCGGGCTCGTGGTCGACGACAAGCAGGCGGTTCGAGACATCCTGGCGGCAGAGGGGGTCGAGGTGCTTCCGGGCCCGCGGCTCGACTTCCGCGATCCCTGGGGCAACCGCGTGCAGGTCGTGGAGTACTCAGACATCCGCTTCACGAAGGTGCCCAGCGTGCTGCGCGGGATGGGCCTCGAGGATCTCGACAAGAGCCCAGAGGCGCTGCAGGAGCTGCGCGACTACGGGTTGCTCTGATCAGGTGAAGAGCGTGAGCACGCCGGCCACGATGAAGGCGCCGGCCCACAGGTGGTCCGTGTTCACCCACGCCCGCCGGAGCACGCCGAGCCCGACCTTCTCGTAGATCACCACTGCGACGACGCCCATCACGAGCAGCATCGCCAGCACGTGCAGCATGACCCCGACGCCGCTCGACA
>DASVXS010000158.1:0-19018 GCA_036392575.1 Thermoleophilaceae bacterium
GTGCGACGCGTGCTGCCGGCACCGTGATCGGAGGGTCCGAGGGTCTCGACCTGCTCGAGGAGGCGGTGGCCGCAGTCGAGCACTCCCCGGCTCGGCTCGAGGCGACGTACGCGTTTGCCGACCTCGGCGCCGAGCTGGTGAAGCAGCGCCGCCGCCGCGAGGGCCGGGAGGTCCTGCGGCTCGCGATCGAGCGTGCAGTGGCCTGCGGCGCAACGGCGCTCGCCGACCGCATCCGCGGCGACCTCGGCGCCGGCGGTGGACGACCACCGCGGCTCGAACTGAGCGGCGTCGACGCTCTCACTCCCGCCGAACGGCGTGTCTGCGACCTCGCGGCGCGCGAGCTCACAAATCGCGAGGTCGCACAGAGGCTGTTCGTCACCGAGAAGACGGTGGAGCTGCACCTCACGAACGCCTATCGCAAGCTCGGCATTCGCTCGCGCTTCCAGCTCGCGTCGGCGATTCCGCCCGCGGTCGCCTCCGACTGACCCTTACGCCCCCCCCCAGCAAATACTGGGGGAAAGCCTGGGGACCCTCCCATTGTGCCGCCCTGCGGCCGGAACCAAGCTACGACCGACAGCAAGGAAAGGTCGCCGGAATGACTGGTCCGCTCTATCACCTCGGCGGGTACTGCTCGCGCCATTGGAAGGTCGTCATCGCGACGTGGATCGCTGCCGCGATCGCGCTTGCATACCTGGGGCACCTCGCGGGCGATCACACCAGCGACAACCTCAAGCTTCCGGGCACCGGCTCCACCAAGGCGACCAACGTGCTGCAGGCGCACCTACCGGACGAGGCGAACGGCTCGAACCCGCTGGTGATTCAGTCGAGCGACGGCAAGCTCACGGACTCGAAGAACAAGAAGGCGGTCGACGAGACCTATGACCAGGTGCTCAAGCAGCCGCACGTGATCAGGGCCGTGAACCCGCTCGACGACAACGGCTCGGCGTTCCTCTCGAAGGACAAGACGATCGCCTACATCCCGGTCACGATGAACGTCAGTCAAGGCGACATCACTAAGAGCCAGGCTCAGGACGTCTTGGACGCGGGCGATCCCGCACGCAATGCGGGTATGGACGTGTCGCTGGGCGGCTACGCGGGCCAGGAGCTCTCCAAGCCGAGCACGCACACGAGCGAGGTCATCGGCCTTGCCGCGGCGGTGGTGATCCTGCTGTTCGCCTTCGGCACGGCGACCGCGATGGCGCTGCCGATCGTCACAGCACTGATCGGCCTCGTCAGTGCGTTGTCGCTGATCAGGCTGCTCGGGCTGCTGATCGACGTGCCGACCGTCGCCCCGACGCTCGCAACCATGATCGGCCTGGGCGTCGGGATCGACTACGCGCTCTTCATCGTCACCCGGCACAAGCTCCAGCTCAAGGAGGGCATGCGCATCGATGAGTCGATCGCGCGGGCAACCGCCACGTCCGGCGGCGCCGTGGTGTTCGCCGGCACGACCGTGATCATCGCGCTCTGCTCGCTCGCGTTTGCGGGCATTCCGCTGGTGAGCACCCTCGGCTTCTCGGCGGCGATCGCAGTGGTGGTGGCCGTGCTCGCTGCGGTCACCATGCTGCCCGCACTTCTGGGAGGGCTCGGACCGCGTATCAATGCGCTACGAGTGCAGTTCGGCCGCACTCACCCCGACGATCACGAGCCGCACGGCTGGGCGAGGTGGGCACGCGGTGTCGCGAAGCATCCGTGGCCTGCATTGGTCGCGGGCACGGCCGTGCTCGTCGTGCTGGCGATTCCGGTCCTGCACCTCGAGCTCGGCCAGTCGGACGTCGGCGCGCTCCCCAAGTCGACCACCGCGCGTCAGGCGTACGACGGCATCACCAAGGGCTTCGGCGCCGGCACGAACGGGCCGCTGCTCGTGTCCGCGCAGCTCGGCAAGGCCGCCAAGCCCGACCAGGACAACCTCAACAAGATCGACCAGCAGCAGAAGCAGCTCGACCAGAAGCAGCAACAGATCGAGCAGCAGGCGCTGGCTGCGGGCGCGAGTCAGCAGCAAGCCCAGTCCGAGGCCAAGCAGCAGACGCAGTCGCAGCAGCAGCAGCTCGACGACAAGAAGAAGCAGGCCGAGAACCCGGCCAGCGACCCGCGCCTCACAACCTTGTCGGATGACATGGCGAAGGCATCGGACGTGAAGACGGTGTCGCCGCCGACGCTCGACAAGAGCGGGCACTACGCCGTGTACACGGTGGTGCCGGACTCGGCGCCCTCGTCGGACACGACGGTGGACCTGGTGAACGAGCTGCGCGATACCACGATCCCGAAGGCCACCAAGGGCACGGACGTGACCGCGAACGTCGGCGGCCAGACCGCGGGTTACATCGATCTGGCGAGCCGCATCAGCGACAAGCTGCCCATGATCATCGCGATCGTGGTCGGCCTGAGCTTCCTCGTGCTGACGCTCGCCTTCCGCTCACTCGTGGTGCCGGCGAAGGCCGCCGTGATGAATCTGCTGTCGGTGGGCGCCGCCTACGGCGTGCTCACGTTCATCTTCCAGGACGGCCACGGAGCGACCGTGATCGGCCTCGAGCACGGCATCCCGATCGTGAGCTTCGTCCCGCTGCTCATGTTCGCGATCCTCTTCGGCCTCTCGATGGACTACGAGGTGTTCCTGCTCAGCCAGATGGAGGAGCGCTACCGCGAGACACGCCGGCCGACCCGCGCCGTGATCGAGGGTCTCGCCCACACAGGGCGCGTGATCACCTCGGCGGCGCTGATCATGGTGTGCGTCTTCACGAGCTTCGTGCTCAACGGCGACCCCGTGGTCAAGGAGTTCGGCGTCGGGCTGGCGGTGGCGATCGCAATCGACGCGACCATCGTGCGCTGCCTGCTCGTCCCGGCGGTGATGACGCTCCTGGGCAAGGCCAGCTGGTGGATGCCGACGTGGCTCGGCCGGCGCCTGCCGCGCATCAGCATCGAGGGCGAGGAGTACTTCGCTAAGCGCCCCGTTGGCACGGCGACGTAGCCGCACCCACGACGGTCAACGCATGTTCCGCGACGTCGCCTAGGCGACGTCGCGGAGCTTCTGAGCCTCTGCAAGGCTCTGAAGCTTCTTCAGCGACTGGTTCTCGATCTGGCGGATCCGCTCGCGCGTGACGTTGAACGTGCGCCCCACCTCGTCGAGCGTGCGCGGGTGCTCGCCGCCGAGCCCGTAGCGGAGCTCGAGCACGCGGCGCTCGCGGTAGCTCAGGTTCTCGAGGGCCTCGCGGAGGGCTTCCTTCGTGAGGATCTCGGCGGCACGCTCGTACGGCGACTCGGCGCGCTCGTCGGCGATGAACTGGCCGAACTCCGACTCCTCCTCGTCGCCAACCGGCTTCTCGAGCGAGACGGGCGCCTGCGCGGAGCGCTTGATCGACTCGACCTCGTCGGGCTCGATGCCCGTCACATCGGCGATCTCGTCGGCGGTGGGCTCGCGCCCCAGCTCCGTGACGAGCTTGCGCTCGGCACGGCCGATCTTGTTCAGCTTCTCCACGACGTGCACCGGGATGCGGATCGTGCGCGCCTTGTCGGCGAGCGCACGCGCGATCGCCTGGCGGATCCACCAAGTGGCGTACGTGGAGAACTTGAAGCCCTTGCGGTAGTCGAACTTCTCAGCTGCGCGGACGAGTCCGAGCGTGCCCTCCTGGATCAGGTCGAGGAACGGCAGGCCCTGGTTCCGGTAGTTCTTCGCGATCGAGACGACCAGGCGGAGGTTCGACTCGACCATCTTCTGCTTCGCGTCGAGGTCGCCGCGCTCGATGCGCTTCGCGAGGTCGACCTCCTCTTGCGCGGTGAGCAGCCGGACCTTGCCGATGTCCTTCAGGAACAGCTGAAGGGAATCGGTGGTCATGTCGGGCCGCAGGTCGAGCTGCGCCTTTGGCTTGCGCCGGCGCGAGGACCTGTCGATGGCCCGCTCCTCCTGCGCCGAGGGGAGCGTCTGGTCGATGTCCTCGACCAGCTCGATCTCGGACTTCTCGAGGAACCCGTGGAGATCCTCGATATCGCTCTCGTCGAGATCGACCTCTGCCAGCGCCGTCGCGATCTCCGCGAACGTGAGAACGCCCGTCTGCTGACCCTTGGTTACGAGGAGCTTGACCTCCTCAAGTTCCTGAAGTTCCGCTACTGACATTGACGTCCGATCTAAGACGAATGCGGTTCCGCGCGCACAGAACCCCATTCAAGCATTTGGATTTCCAAGTCTAGAACCCCCGATAGACAGGTCAAGCTGCGCTCGACCTCCGCTGACAGCGGTCCAAAGCGGGCCCACAAAGCGCACACTCTGTACCCGTTATTGGGGTATCTCACGCGCAAAGCCGACAAATCCGTGACATCCATCACGGATAGCCCGGCGTTGGCGCGAAGGCGAAGGCGGCTGCACTCGCCCCGGCGCGAAGACTATCGTTCGCGACGCGTGATCTCGACAGTTCACCTGCAGACACGATGAGTGCCGACGGAGACAAGGGCGTGATGGGGAACCTGCCGCGGTCCCGTCCCGGGGTGCGCAGCGAGAAGCGCGCCTCGTCGCGGGCCGCGAAGGGAACGACCGCGAAGCCGAAGGCGGCGCCGAAGCCGCGCACGACCGCGAGAACGAAGCCCGCGGCCAGCGCAAACGCCAAGCCCGGCGTTCGCTCCAGCGCGGCGTCTCGAGCAGCCGCTCCCCCACCGCCGCCGCCGCCCGAGGCCGGCCGCCGCGGGCCCGACCCGGTGACCGCCGCCGTGCAGGTTGCGGAGACGGGGATCAAGGTCGCGTCGAAGGTCGCAGGCGGCATCCTGCGCCGTCTTCCCCGGCCCTAGACCATGACCGAGGCGGCGCCCACGCGCGAGACGCGCGTGCCGGTGAGGCGCCGGATCTGGCGCGGCGTGAAGGCCTTCTACTCGAAAGCGTACGCCGACAACGTCACCGGGCTGTCCGGGATGGTGGCGTACAACCTGTTGCTTTCGATCTTCCCGCTGGCGCTGCTCGCGCTGTTCGTCGCGGGCCGCGTGCTACGGAGCGCCGATGTGGAGGCGAGCGTGCTTCACGACCTCTCGAGGCTGTTCCCGTCGGCCGCCGAGTCGACGCTCCGCGACCTCCTCAGCAACCTGCGCACCTCGTCCGCGAGCGTGGGCCTGCTCGCCCTTCTGGCGAGCATCTGGATCGGCTCCTCGTTCTGGGGCGCGCTCGACACCGCCTTCTGCCGCATCTACCACGTGAAGTGCCGCAGCTGGGTGGAGCAGAAGCGCTTCGCCCTCGTGATGCTGATCGTGGTGATCCTCTTCATGGCCGCGACGGTTGCGATCCCAGCAGCTCAGAGCCTCGTGACCTCGAGCGCCGACAACCTGCCGTTCGGCCTCTCCACGGTGAAGCGCATCATCTACGTCGCGACACTCGTGGCGGGGCTCGCCCTCACGTTCGCGATCCTGTGCGTCATCTACTGGTCGGTGCCGAACCGCCAGGTGCCGTGGCGCGCGATCTGGCCCGGTGCCGCCCTCGCGACGGTCGCGATCGCGATCGTGGACTGGGGCTTCCCGCTCTACCTGAACAACATCAACACGATCGCGCAATTCGGCACGACGTTCGTGTTCGTGCTGATCGTGCTGATCTGGTTCTACGTGCTCGCGCTCGTCCTACTCAGCGGCGGCATCGTGAACGCGATGCGCTTCGAGCTGCACGACACGGGTGAGCTGAACATCAGTCCCTGACCGACGTGCGCGACGGGGAGCGCCGCTATAGTGCGCGCCGCCGAATCGGTCGGGACTTCCCGGGCGATCGGGGGAACCACTTGCCGGCCCGGTGGCCGGCGGGGGCGAACGGACGCATCACCGCATCCGAAGCGCGAGAGCGCGAGCCCGACAGCTAACCCCGTAGGCACCGAAGCAGGCCAATCGATGACTCATCGCTGCAAGAGCGCCTTGATTGCTGCGTGCGCCGCGGGGCTACTCGTCGTGCCCGCCGACGCGCCTGCCGAGACCGGCTCCGGCTCGGGCGGCAGCGCCGCTCCTGGCAGCGGCGGCGCCACGGACTCGGGCTTCGTGCTGAGCTCGCGGCGCTCGGTATCGCTCGGCCAGGCGTTGAGGATCGCCGGAAAGGATGCGCGCGCCGCCGGGCACCAGGTGCGCATCGACGCGCAGGGCGCAGACGGTCAGTCGCTCCCCGCGGTGACGGTCGCGGCGGCCGGCGACGGCTCCTTCAGCGCGCTCTGGAAGCCGGCGAAGGCCGGCAGGTACCTGCTTCGCGCCGTGCTCGGCGACGGCCAGGCTGAGGCCGGTGCCGCTCAGGCTGCATCCGCGCCGCTCGCGGTCACCGTGTTCCGCACCGTGAAGGCCACCTGGTATGGGCCGGGGTTCTACGGCAAGAAAACGGCCTGCGGCCAGCGCCTCACGCGCGCTCTCGTCGGCATCGCCCACCGGACCCTCCCATGCGGATCGACCGTCGCCGTGACGTATCGCGGCCGCACGCTGAACCTTCCTGTCATCGACCGTGGTCCGTTCGCCCGCGGCGTGTCTTACGACCTGACCGGGGCAGCCGCGAAGGCCCTCGGGATGACAGTGACAAGCCGAATAGGGGTGGCGCCCATTCCGCTGCAGCAGCCGAACAAGGGTCCGTAGCGGGTCCCCTGTTCGGAGTATGCTTGACATCTGATGCCTGCCGCCACTGCTGTCAGCAGGCTGCGCTGCCTGGTGGTCGACGATCACCCGGTGGTACGCCAGGGAATCCGCGCCCTGCTCGAGCGTGAGCTCCCGGACGTCGAGGTGCTGAGCGTCGCCTCGCCGGAGGCGGCCCTGGAAGAAGTGGAGCCCGGCAGCACGGACGTCGTCGTGATCGATCTTCGCCGTGTGAGCGGTGAGGTCCAGGAGACGATCACGCGGCTTCAGGAGACGCTTCAGTCGCCGATCGTCGTCTTCACCGCGGACGGCGGCTCGCGCATGCTGGCCGAGGCGCTGAAGGCCGGCGTGAAGGGCTACGTTCGCAAGGACTCACCGCCCGAGGACCTCGTGCGCGCCATCCAGGCGGCGCGCAGCGGCGAGTTCTACGTGGACCCCGCGCTGTCTTCGTCGCTGCTGCTCGAGGAGGGCGAGCGCACGCTCACCGCGCGCCAGCGCGAGATCCTGCAGATGCTCGCGGACGGCCTGCACACCGAGGAGGTCGCGAACAAGCTGGACCTCTCGACCGAGACGGTGCGTACGCACACGAAGCGGATCCTCTCGAAGCTCGGTGCGGGCACGCGGACGCAGGCCGTGGCGATTGGCATTCGGTCCGGGCTGATCGAATAGGGCTCGGGCGGGGGCGGTACGGCCTTGGAGGAGGGTCGTTCCCCTTCGGGCGCCGTTCGGCTTCGCCTCAGTCTTGACGCCCTTCGGGGAAGACCCTGCCTCCCCGGCCTAGTCGGGCGTCGTCAGTCGAGGGGAATTATTCACCCCAAGTGACGACACCCTGGCGCGGCAGCCGGTCCCCGCCCTTACTGCTAAATCGCGCAAAGCGGGCGGCAGCAGGCCCAGCGAACGACACGCAGGACGCGCGAGCCCCCGCAAGACCTAGCGCGTCTCAGCGCTCGTCTCGTCCCCCGGCGCCGGCACGTCGGTCGGGCTGCCGACCGCGACACGTTCGCCCGAGGCCTTCGCGTGGTACATCGCGGCGTCGGCGAGCTCGAGCAGGCGGTCCGGGTCCGTGCCGTGCTGCGGGCATGACACGACACCGATCGACACACCGATCTGGATGCCGCCGTCGTTCTCGATCTGCTCGACCGCCGCGCCGATGCGGTACGCGAGGATCTTCGCCCCCGACGCCGTCTGGTGCGGGGCGAGCACGCAGAACTCGTCGCCCCCCATGCGCACGACGGTGTCGATCGTGCGGACGGTCGCTCGGATGGCGGCCGCCGCGCCCACGAGCATGCGATCGCCGGCGGCGTGGCCATGAGCGTCGTTGATGCGCTTCAGCCCGTTGATGTCGAGGAGCAGCACAGCGAACGCGTGGCCGTAACGCTGCTGCACGCCGATGAGCTGCTGCATCTGCTGCTTGAGGTACCGAATGTTGTAGAGGCCCGTGAGCGCGTCGGTGTTCGCGAGCCACTCGAGCTCGCGTGAGCGTTCGCGCACGAGCTCGTCCGCGGCGGCCGCCTGGATCGCGCCGAAAACGGTGGCGAGGCGCTCGGCGATATCGACGAAGGCGCCGCCGTCTTCCTCACGGAGCTCGCGCCCGAGCGCGCCGATCATCACCGACTGCAGGGCGGCGATGTCGCGCGCAAGGTCGTAGGGCGCAGGGTGCTCGCGCCCCGAGAGTGCGGCGATCCGCTCGGCCACCGCCTGCGACCGCGCGGTGAACTCGTCGCCGGACGAGTTCGATCCCTCGGCGACCACGGTGAGTATGCCGGTGATCAGCTCGGGCAGCTCCCGGACGACGCGATCGGTGGGGATTCGCTGGATCTCATCCAGCGGCGCACGTTCGAGCACGCGAAGGAGCCAGGCTTTTGCCAGCTCCGAGCGAGACTCCTCGAGTCGATTTAGCGATGCGTCCAGCGCAGATGACAAGCGGCGAACCGGTGGTTCAGGCACGTTCACATCCCTGTCGGCCTTGGCGTCGATGCTAACCCCGCTCATATCGAATCCGCAAGCCATGGGCGGGGATATGTCGCCCCACCCATCTGGTGTAGCCGTGCACGCCCCTCTCCAAACGCCCGTACTTGCAGGATGGGCGCGACCCGCGGCGAATGGCGTAGATCCCATGGGGTCCACCCTGCCGCGAGACGATGCGCTGGCGGGCCGCCGCGAGGCGGTGCTCCGCCGCTGGCTCGGGATCGAGATCGCGCGAGCGACGGTGGAAGACCTCGCCGCCGTCCCGATGAGCGAGCGCCTCGTGCGCCTCGAGGATATGTACGACGCGGCGGTGGAAGTGCTCGCCGCGCCGGCCTCGCCGAAGGAGCCGGCTCTCCGCGATGCGCTCGATGCGCTGCTCGCCCGGCAGGAGCCGTTTGCCGTCGTGGTCCTCGATGCCGGGCTTCGAACGCCGGCAGCCCGCGCCGAGCTCGCGCACTCCGCCGACGGTGTCTGGGCGGCCGTGGACGGGGGCGAGGGCCGCACGGCCGTACTGCTGCCCGGGATCGGCCCGGCCGCGGCGCCGATCGTCGCCGACCGGCTTCGGGTGCAAGCGTGGACCTGTGCGGGCGCCGACGGGCTGCTACCCGCGACGGGCACCGCCGTCTACCCGGACGACGGCGTGACGGCGTCCGACCTCCTCTCGCTCGCGCACGAGCGGGTGGGAAGCGAGGCCGCGGGCGATATGGATGCGGCGACCGTCACGCCGATCCACCGCGCCCTTTAGCCCGACCCGCCGCACTGGGAAGATCCGGCCTGTGCCGGATCTCCTAGACATCGCGGAAGCACGCCGGCGGGTGCTCGACGCTTGCTTCAGGCTCGCGCCGGAGGAGCTCGAGATCGGCTCGGCCCTCGGGCGCGTGCTGGCGGAAGACGTCACGAGCGCCGAGCGGCTGCCGCCGTTCGACTCCTCGGCGATGGACGGCTTCGCCCTGATCGCCGGGCCCGCGGGCGAGCTCGAGCTGGCCGGCGAGTCGCGCGCTGGCGCGCCCTGGAGCGGCGAGCTGTCGCACGGCCGGGCGGTGCGCATCTCCACCGGCGCGGAGGTACCGGCCGGCGCCGACGCCGTCGTGCCCGTCGAGCGAACGGAGGAGCGCGACGGCCGCGTGACCGTGCCCGCGACGGCAGCCGGTGAGAACGTGCGCTACGCCGGCGAGGACGTGCGCGAGGGCGAGACGGTGCTCCGCGCCGGTGAGACGCTGGGCCCCGCAGAGTTGGCCGTGCTCGCCTCGCTCGGACACGCGCGAGTGAGGTGCGGCGCGCGCCCGCGCGTCGCGGTCCTCGTCACAGGCGACGAGCTGGTCGCGCCGGGCGAGCCGCTCGGCCCGGGTCAGATCCGCGACTCGAATGCGACCGCGCTCGCGGCCCAGGCCGAGCGCGCGGGCGCGCGGGTCGTCGAGCGCGACACCGTGCGAGACGAGCTCGCGGCGACGACGGCCGCCCTCGGCCGGGCGCTCGAAGCCGCCGACGTGGTGTGCATTTCGGGCGGCGTGTCGGTCGGCCCGCACGATCACGTGAAGCCCGCGCTTCGCGAGCTCGGTGTTGAAGAAGTGTTCTGGGGCGTGCGACTGAAGCCGGGCAAGCCGACGTGGTTCGGCACGGCCCCCGGCAAGCTCGTGTTCGGCCTGCCTGGCAACCCGGTATCGGCGATGGTCACCTTCCACCTGTTCGCGCGCCCTGCGCTGCGCGCGCTGCAGGGTGGCGACCCCAGGGACGTTCACGTGCGCGCTGTGCTCGACACGGCGATCGAGCGCAACCCGGCGCGCGACCAGGCCGTGCGATGTCGCGTCGACGCGCGCGACGACGGCTTCCACGCTGAGCCGACGAAGGACCAGGGGTCGCACGTGCTCACCTCGATGCTCGGGGCCGGCGCGCTGGCGCTCGTGCCCGCCGGGGAGGGCAGGATCGAGCACGGAGAGCGTGTGGACGCCGAACTGCTCTGAGGGCGCGTGCGGTCCGTTACGTTTTCAGGCGTGCAGACGCACGACCCGCGTAGGGAGCTCGAGCGCCGGCGCACGGCTCGCGCCCGGGTCCACCTCGTCCGCGGTCCGGCCTCGACAGCGAACGAGGACGGCAGCGTCGCGAGCCGCCAGGAAGCCGACGTCACTCTCCCGCGCACCGAGCTCGACCGGCTCTGGTCGCCGGAGTACCTGGAGCGGCTCGCGCGCACGTACTGGCGCTTCCTCACGCGCGTCTCGCTCGGTCTCCTGCGCGTGCTCTACACACCGGGCTCGCGCGAGATCGTGTTCCTGCGGCGGCCGTTCCGGCTGCTCACCTTCCACGCGCCCGAATACAAGACCGAGATCGATTGCGGCATTGTCACGTGGCGGATCAACCGCGGACTGCTCGTCGCGCCCAACGGGCGCAACAAGGGTTACCTGCGCATCTCGGTGAGACGCCCGCCGGAGTCGCTACTGCCCGACGATCCGACGACTACGAGCGACGACTTCGCAACCATCCGCGTGAGCTCAGAGGTCGAGAACTTCTACCCGCTGCTCCGCGGCTGGGGCTGGTTCGCGCGGATCGGCCGGTACATCTATGCGCTGACGCAGGTGCGCATCCACAAGATCGTGACGAACGCGTTCCTGCGCTCGCTGGCGCGGCTCGACCTCGCGCCCTCCGTCGTCGGTCGGCTGCGAGCGACCGAAGACCAGCCGCTTGAGCTCGAGCCCGCCGAAGAGGACCGCCAGCGCGCGTAGACGCGCTAGCCGAACCTCTCTCCCGTGACCTCGCGGAGCTTCTCGCGGTCGTGCCGCGCCATGATGCGGCGCACGGTTCCCGAGCGCGATCGCATCACCAGCGACTCCGTGGTCGCGCCGCGAGCGCCCTCGTACCGCACTCCCTGCATGACGTCGCCGTCGGTCACGCCGGTCGCGGCGAAGAAGCAGTCGTTGCCGCTCACGAGGCGGTCGGTGTCGAGCACCTCGGAGAGGTCGTAACCCTGGTCGATCGCGGCATGGCGCTCCTCGTCGTTGCGCGGCCACAGCCGTCCAACCATGGCACCGCCGATGCACTTGATCGCGGCCGCGGAGATGACGCCCTCGGGCGTCCCGCCGATTCCCCAGAGCAGGTCTACGGGCGAGCGCTCGGTCACTGCAAGCAGCGCGGCCGACACGTCGCCGTCGGTGATCAGGCGCACGCGCCCGCCGGCCTCGCGTACCTCGTTGATCGCCTCCTCGTGGCGCGGCCGCTCGAGCATCACCACCATCACGTCCCGCACGTGCGTGCCCTTGCGCTCCGCGAACAGCTTCACGGTCTCGCCCAGCGGCCGGTCGAGGTCGAGCAGGTCCTTGAACTCCTCGCGGGCAGCCATCTTCTCCATGTAGACGATGGGACCCGGGCTGAACATCGTGCCCCGCTGCGAGAGCGCGATCACGGCGAGTGCGCTCGGATAGCCCTTGGCCGTGAGCGTGGTGCCCTCGAGCGGGTCGACCGCGATGTCCACACTCGGCGGCGAGCCGTCGCCGATGTGCTCGCCGTTGTAGAGCATCGGCGCCTCGTCCTTCTCGCCCTCGCCGATCACCACGACGCCGTCCATCCGCACGGTCTCGAGCACGTGCCGCATGGCGTCGACGGCGGCCTGGTCGGCTGAGATCTTGTCGCCCACACCCACCCAGCGCGCGGCGGCGAGCGCCGCAGCCTCGGTCACGCGCACGAGCTCGAGCGCGAGGTTGCGGTCGGGCCGTGTCGACCGGACCGTCCCGGCTCCTGACTGCTCTCCAGCGACCATCTCGGACTACAACGTACCGGGCGGTTTGCGAGTGCGTCCGCCCACCGCCTGGCGGATGAGACCGCCGGCTGTGATGCCCGCCGCGCCGAGCAGGCCGACGAAGTAGCCCCACTCGAGCGACATGTCCACGGTGTCGCCGGGCCTCCCAAGGATGATCCCGTTCAGCAGGATCAGCGCGAACGCGACCATGCCGACGATCATCGTCACCTCGCCTGGGCGCCAGGTGAGCTGGTGCCCGCGCACGATGATCCAGGCGAGGATGAAGGGCGCGGCGCAGGCCGCGAGCAGCAGCCAGTCGAGCACGGCGAACGTCTGCCACGCGTTGAAGCTCCCGTACTCGCCGTGGAAGCGTGAGAACTGGTTGCACCCCGGCGGCACGCCCGGCCTGTCACAGCTCGTCGAGAACCAGGGCAGGAAGAGGGAGAGGGCGAGGACCCCGGCGCCGACGAAGCCCACGAGCTCTCCGACGTTCAGTCGCCGGACGTCCATTGAGCCGAAACCTACACCGAGTCGAGGCCCCCAGCGAGCAGCGGTTGAGACCTGCCAACGTGGGGCACTACTGTGACGAGAGTCGTCCAACGTCCGGGAAGGCTTCCCCGCATGCGTGCGTCTGATCTGTGTAACGGCCAATCACGTACGGAAGACAGAGGACGTTCTACCTGGGTGACGGCCGCCCAGCCTCCCATCCCCGCCAAGGACCGCTAGACCAGCGTGCTCGCCCGTCAGAAGACAACGCCCCCCGGAGGGGCCGAGCCCCTGCCCAAAGGCGACTACGCGCGGCTCTTCGAAGAGGCCCGCCGTCGGACGGCCGACCTTGTGGCGCCTGTGTCCGAGGACGACATGGAGCGTGTCCACAACCCTCTGATGAGCCCTCTCGTCTGGGACATCGGGCACATCGCCGCGTTCGAAGACCTTTGGATCTGCCAGCACCTCGGCAAGCTCGAGCCGCTGCATCCGGAGCTCGCCGAGGTGTACGACGCGACCGAGACGCCACGCAAGGACCGCGGCACCCTGCCCTTCCTCCGCTTGAGCGACGCCTGGGATTACATGGCCGAGGTCCGGGCTCGGACTCTGTCGGTGCTCGACCGCTACGAGGGCGATTCGTTCATCTGGGAGATGGTCCTCGAGCACGAGCACCAGCACAACGAGACGATGCTGCAGGCGCTCCAGCTCGCTCCGGCTGGCGTGTACTTCCCGCCCTCGCATCGCCTGGCCGCTTCGCCGGATGAGGCGGCCGAGCCTCCCGAGCGCGTGTTGATCGAGGCCGGGCCATTCCTGATGGGCGATCCGGGCGTCGGCTTCGCGTACGACAACGAGCGGCCGCAGCACGAGGTGACGCTGCGCGCGTTCGAGATCGATCGGTCGCCGGTGACGGTCGGCGCCTTCCGCGAGTTCGTCGAGGAGGGCGGCTACGAGCGCCGCGATTGGTGGTCGGACGAGGGCTGGCTCTGGCGCGAGGCCGAAGGCGTCGAGCGGCCGCTCTACTGGACCGAGGACGGCGGCCAGCGCTTCTTCGATGCCGTCGAACCGCTCGACCCCGCGCTTCCGGTGATGCACGTGTCGTTCCACGAAGCGCAGGCCTATGCCGAGTATCGCGGCCGCCGCCTGCCGAGCGAGCCCGAGTGGGAGAAGGCCGCCGCGTGGGATCCTCGCCGCGGCGAGCACAGGCGCCACCCGTGGGGCGACAGTGAGCCCGACTGGGGCCGCGCGAACCTCGACCAGTTCTCGTTCCGCCCCGACGCCGTCGGCGCGCACGCGGCCGGCGACTCGGCTTACGGCGTGTCGGGCCTCGAGGGCGACTGCTGGGAGTGGACTGCCAGCGAGTTCCACGGCTACCCGGGCTTCCGCGCCTATCCCTACAGCGAGTACTCCGAGATCTTCTTCGGCGGCCCCTACCGCGTGCTGCGCGGCGGCTCCTGGGCGACGCGCCCGCGCGTCGTGCGCACGACGTTCCGCAACTGGGATCACCCGCAGCGGCGCCAGATCTTCAGCGGCTTCCGCTGCGCCAACGACGTGGAGTCATGAGCGGCGCGACGATCCGGATCGACTCCCACATGGAAGCGAGCGGGTCGCTCGGGTCGATGGCGGACGACGTGCGCGCCGGACTGAGCGGTGCGCTCATGGAGCTCTCGCCGAAGTACTTCTACGACGACCGCGGATCGGAGCTGTTCGAGCAGATCACGTCGCTGCCCGAGTACTACCCCACCCGCTGCGAGCGCGAGATCCTCAACCGGCGGGCGCCCGAGATCGTGGAGCTGTGCGACCCGCTCGAGCTGGTGGAGCTCGGCTCGGGCGTCGCCTCGAAAACGCGCGCGCTGCTCTACGCGATGGCCGGCGCCGACAAGCTCCGCCGCTACGTGCCCGTGGACGTGTCGGAAGCCGTCGTCACACGCTGCGCCGAAGAGCTGACCGAGGCCTACCCCGGCCTCGAGGTGCACGGCGTGGTCGGCGACTTCCTCCAGCACCTCGACCGGCTCCCCGACGGCGAGCGCCGCATGGTGGCGTTCCTCGGCTCGACGATCGGCAACCTCCACCCGGCGGACCGGACGGTGTTCCTCGCGGCAGTCCGCGACCTGCTCGGCCCGGGCGACCGGCTCGTGCTTGGCCTCGACCTCGTGAAGGATGTGCGCGTGCTCGAGGCTGCCTACAACGACAGCGCCGGGGTGACGGCCGAGTTCAACCTCAACATGCTGCACGCGATCAACGCCGCGCTCGGCGCGGACTTCGAGCCTGCGGCGTTCGAGCACGTGGCGTTCTTCGAGCCCGAACACTCGTGGGTGGAGATGCGCCTCCGCGCGAGTGAAGACCAGCGCATCACGATCCCCGGCGCCGCCTTGGAGCTCGACCTCGAGGCGGGCGACGAGATCCGCACGGAGATCAGCACGAAGTTCACGCGCGAGGGGATCACGGCCGAGCTCGCTGACGCCGGCATGGCGATGCGTTCGTTCTTCACGGACGAGCGCGGCTGGTTCGGGCTAGCGGTCGCCGCGCGGGTTTGAGCACGAGCGCGAACCTAAAGCGAGCCGCGGTTGTAGGGTGCCGCTCCGATGAACCTCGACGGACTCGGCACTCTCGTCGCGGGCGGCGCATCGGGCCTCGGCGCGGCGACCGCCCGCGCGCTCGCGCAGCGCGGCGCCAAGGTCGCGATCGCAGACCTCGACGAGGACAAGGGCGCAGCGCTCGCCAAGGAGATCGGCGGTATCTCGTTCCGCGCTGACGTGACCGACGAGGCGGAGGTCGAGGGCGCCGTGGAGGGCGCCGTCCAGGAGTTCGGCTCGATCGGCTTCGCGGTCTCGTGCGCGGGTATCGGCTGGGCGGAACGGGTCGTGGGCAAGGACGGACCGGCGAAGCTGCGCCCGTTCGAGACAGTGGTGCGCGTGAACCTGATCGGCACCTTCAACGTGCTGCGGCTCGCGGCCGCTGCGATGGCGCAGAACGATCCGGGCGAGGACGGCGAGCTCGGCGCGGTCGTCATGACCGCCTCGATCGCGGCGTTCGACGGACAGATCGGTCAGAGCGCGTATGCGTCGTCGAAGGGCGGCATCGTCGGCCTCACGCTGCCTGCCGCGCGCGACCTCTCGCGCAACGGCATCCGCGTCTGCACGATTGCCCCGGGCACGTTTGACACGCCGCTGCTCGCGGGCCTGCCGGAGGCGGCGCGCGAGGCGCTCGGCCAGCAGATCCCCTTCCCGCAGCGGCTCGGCAAGCCCGAGGAATTCGCAGCACTCGCCTGCCACATCGCCGAGAACCGCATGCTGAACGGCGAGGTGATCCGCCTCGACGGCGCCCTTCGCATGCCTCCTCGCTGAGCGGGTAAGGAGGCCGCGTGCGTGCAGCGCTCGTAGAGGAGATCGGCAAACGGCCCGTCGTCACCGAGACGGCGCCGCCGAAGCAAGGACCCGGCGAGACGCTCGTGGCGGTCACCGCTGCGCCGATCAACCCGATCGACCTGAGCACGGCAGCCGGCCGTTACCCTGGCGGCAGCCCGGAGCCGCCTTACATCCCTGGACGTGAGGCCGTGGGCACCGTCGCCGGCTCGGACCGCTTCGGCGAGGGCACGCGTGTCTACGTGGGCGCGCCTCTCGCCCGCAACGGCGCCATGGCTGAGTTCTGCGCGTGCCCGGACAGCGAGGTCTTCGCCGTTCCCGCCGGCGTCGACGACTCACTCGCCGCTTGCTTCGGCGTGGCGGGGCTCGCGGGCTGGCTTCCTGTTACGTGGCGCGGCCGGCTCGAGAAGGGAGAGACCGTCCTTGTGCTCGGGGCGACGGGGCCGGTTGGCAGGGTGGCTGTGCAGTGCGCGAAGCTCAACGGTGCAGGCCGCGTGATCGCCGCGGCCCGCGACCCGGTGGAGCTGGAGCGCGTCAAGGAGCTCGGGGCCGACGCCACCGTGCGGATCGGCGATGTGGACGACCTGGTGCAGGCTTTCCGGGACGCCGCCGAGGGCGACATCCAGCTCGTGGTCGACCCGCTGTGGGGCCAGCCGGCCGCGGCCGCGCTCGAAGCGCTCGCGCTCTTCGGCCGGCACGTTCAGGTCGGCCAGACGGCGTCTCCGACCGCCGAGATTCGCTCCGGCGCGATCCGCACGAAGAACGTCGAGATCCTCGGCCACACCAGCGGGCTCGCGCCGGTCGAGGTGCGCGAGCGCGCCTACCGGGAGATGTGCGAGCACGCAGCGGCGGGTCGTTTGACGCTCGACTACGAGGAGATCCCCCTCGAGCAGGTGAGGGAGGCCTGGGAGCGCCAGGAGCACTTCCCGCACAAGAAGCTCGTCCTCCGTCCGTGACCGATCTCGCCCTGCCCCGGGGTTCCCGCGGGGAGATGTACCGTAGGATTTCTCACTCCCTCGACCGCCGAACCAATCTTCAGGAGGCCAGTAGCCAATGCCGGAAGCAGTGATAGTCGACGCCGTTCGAACGCCCATCGGGCGGGCCTTCAAGGGCTCCCTCACCGGGGTCCGCCCCGACGACCTCGGCGCGTACGTCGTCGACCAGCTCCTCGAGCGCAACCCCGAGGTGAAGCCCGAGGACGTGGAGGATTTGATCGCCGGGTGCGGCCTTCCGCAGGGCGAGCAGTCGTTCAACATCGGCCGCATCATCACGCTGCTCTCGCGCCTGCCGAACAGCACCACCGGCACGACCGTGCACCGCTACTGCGCCTCGAGCCTGCAGGCCATCCGCATCGCCGCGCACGCCGTGATGGCGGGCGAGGGCGACACCTTCATCGCGGCCGGTGTCGAGCACGTGAGCCGCGTCGGCATGTGGAGCGAGGACGGGCTGCCCCAGCTGATGGGCGCCCTTGCGCAGAACGCCCCTGAGGGCGTCGACGTCCCGCAGGCCAACTTCAAGAACGACAAGATCAACGGCGAGGACGGGCGCACGGACGCGTACATCGCCATGGGCATGACCGCCGAGAACGTCGCGGAGAAGTACGACGTGAGCCGCGACGACATGGACCGCTACGCCCAGCGCTCACAGGAGCGCGCGGTGACGGCGCAGCAGGACGGCTTCTTCGAGCGCGAGATCGTCGCGGTCGAGCTGCCGGACGGCAATACGGTCGCGAAGGACGATGGCCCGCGTGCCGACTCGACGTACGAGAAGCTGCAGACGCTCAAGCCCGCGTTCAAGGAGGACGGCCGCGTGACGGCCGGCAACTCCTGTCCGCTGAACGACGGCGCCGCTGCGGTTCTCGTGATGGAGCGCAGCCGCGCGGAGGGTCTTGGCCTCAAGCCGCGCGCCCGTATCGTCGCCTCAGCGACGAGCGGGCTCGAGCCGGAGATCATGGGCGTGGCGCCCATCGGCGCGATCAAGAACGTGCTCGATCGCGCGAGCATGACGATGAACGACGTGGACATCGTCGAGCTGAACGAGGCGTTCGCCGCACAGGTGCTGCCGATCGCCGATGAGTGCGGGATCGACCTCGACAAGCTGAATCCGCACGGCGGCGCGATCGCGCTCGGCCACCCGTTCGGCATGACCGGCGCGCGCATCATGACCACGCTCCTCAACGGGCTCGAGACCGACGACAAACAGATCGGCCTCGAGACCATGTGCGTCGCAGGCGGCCAGGGCATGGCAATGCTTATCGAACGGCTCAATTAGCCGGCGCTTCCTGATCCTCCACGGGTGGCAGGGCTCCGGCCCTGACCACTGGCAGACGTGGCTCGCCGGGCGCCTTCGGGCGCTCGGCGAGCATGTCTCCTATCCGCAGCTGCCAAACCCGGACCGGCCCGTGCTCGCGGAGTGGCGCACGGCGCTCGCGGCGGAGCTCGACGCGGCGCGCGATCGCGAGCTGGTCGTGCTTTGCCACTCTCTCGGCGGCATCCTCTGGCTGCACCACGCCGCTCGGCCCGTGTCTGACGTCGTGCCGGAGCGTGTGCTGCTCGTCGCGCCGCCCTGCGCGCCCTGGATCGCACCTGAGCTCGCCGCCTTCCCCTACGCGCCAATGGACCGCGCGGGCGTCGCGCGGGCAGCCCGAACGACCCGCATGGTCTGCTCCGACAACGACGAGTACTGCCCCCGCGGCGCGGCGAACGTGTATCCCCCGGTGCTCGGGATCGACTGCGAGGTCCTCCCGGGCGCGGGGCACATCAACACCGATGCCGGCTACGGCGCCTGGCCGCTCGCCGAGCGGTTCGCCCTCAGCGACGCGGTGTGAGACGCGCGCTCAACGAATCGACCTAAGGTACGCGACGACCTTCGCCCTGTCGGCCGGGTTCCCAAGCCGGTCGGGGAGCGT
>DASVXS010000159.1:0-18986 GCA_036392575.1 Thermoleophilaceae bacterium
TTTCATGTGGGGGGCCAACGTCCTCATCTACAACGCCGACAAGATCAAGGAGAACCTGGACTCCTGGAACGTGCTCTACGACCCGAAGTACAAGGGCAAGATCACGGTCCCCGACAACCCGATCCAGATCGCCGACGTGGCGCTGCAATTCGAGGGAGCGCAGGACCCGTACGCGATCGACCAGAGCACGCTCGACAAGGCCAAGTCGAAGCTGGACCAGCAGCGCCCGCTCGTGCGCAAGTACTGGGTGCTCGCGACCGACTTCGAGCAGCTGTTCAAGTCGGGCGACGCGGTCGTCGGTGCTGGCTGGCCGCTGATGACGCAGGACCTCAAGAAGGCCGGCATGCACGTCGGTGAGGTGCTGCCTAAGGAGGGAGTGACCGGCTGGTCGGACTCCTGGATGATCAGCAACAAGGCCAAGCACCCGATCTGCGCCTACAAGTGGATGAACTACGTCACCTCACCGAAGGTGCAGGCGCAGGTGGCGGATGTGACGGGCTACAGCCCGCCGAACTTGAAGACCTGTGAGGTCGTGGGCTCGCAGCGGTGCAAGGACCTGCACATCCGCGACACCAAGTACTACGACACGATCAAGTACTGGCAGACGCCCACCTCGCCGACCAACTACCGGCAGTGGACGGATACCTGGGCGCAAGTGAGAGGCTGAGCCTCGAGGCGCCGCGGCGCATCGTGCCGCGGCGCCTCACGCGCTTCCTCTACGCGCATCCGCGCGGCCGGCTCGGGCTGTTGCTCGGGCCGGCCGTGCTCTGGCTGCTCATCTTCTACCTGGTGGCGCTGTTCCTGCTGCTGCTCACGTCGCTGTGGCAGCAGGACGTGTTCACCGCCGAGCTCGTCCACAAGTGGACGTTCTCGAACTACACGAAGGTCTTCAGCGGCCAGGATGGCCTCTGGCTGCGCGTCTTCGGGCGCACGATCCTGCTCGCGTCGATCGTCACGCTGATCGACATCGCGCTCGCGATCCCGCTCGCGTGGTTCATGGCGCGCGTCGCGCCGCCGCGCTGGCGCACGCTGCTGTTCCTCGCGGTTGTGGTGCCGCTCTGGTCGAGCATCCTCGTGCGGATCTTCGCCTGGCGCACGATCCTCGGCGGGCAGGGCGTGCTCAACAACTTCCTGGTGGACGTCGGGATCCTCAACCACCCCTCTGCGACGTTCCTCTACAACGAGAAGGCGATCGCGCTCACGTGGGCCTACGTGTGGCTCCCGTTCATGGTGCTGCCGATCTTCACGGCGCTCGAGAAGATCCCCGACTCCTTCATCGAAGCCTCACGCGACCTGGGCGCGAGCCCGTGGACCACGTTCAAGCGCGTGGTCTTCCCGCTCGCCGTGCCGGGCGTCGTCGCCGGCTCGATCTTCGTCTTCTCCCTCACGATGGGCGACTTCGTCGCACCGCAGCTCGTCGGTGGCGGTTCGCAGGTGCTCGGCGGCGCGATCAAGGATCGCTTCGGCGTGGCCGCGGACTACCCGTTCGGCGCTGCACTCGCGATGCTCACGCTGCTCACGCTCACCGTGTTCCTCACGATCACGCGGCGCAGCGGCGCCATGGAGAACCTGTGACCAGCACGCGCTCGAAGTGGATCTTCGGCGGCACGGCGGCGCTCGTGTTCCTGTTCCTGTACCTGCCGCTCGCTCTGATCGTGCTCTACGCGTTCAACAAGACGAACGTGAACGCGTGGCCGTTCCCGGGATTCTCCACGCACTGGTTCGAGAAGCTCTGGCACGACCCGGAGCCCAAAAACGCGGCCTGGCTCTCGGTGAAGATCGCAACGCTGTCGACCATCTTCGCGCTGGTGATCGGCACCGGCATGGCGTTCGCATTCGCCCGCTTCCGTTTCTTCGGCAAGGAGGGGCTGAACTTCGCGGTCACGCTCCCAATCATCCTGCCCGGCGTGATCACCGGCGTGGCGCTCGCCTCGTTCTTCCTGTTCACGGGGACCGACCTCTCGATGCGCACGGTGGTGATCGGCCACACCACCTTCTGCATCGTGCTCGTGTTCAACAACGTGCTCGCGCGATTGCGGCGGCTGCCGCTGTCCTACTCCGAGGCCTCGCGCGACCTGGGCGCGAGCGGCTTCCAGACTTTCCGCTTCGTCACGTTACCGTCGATCCGCACCGCGCTCGTGGCCGGCGCGCTGCTGTCGTTCGCGCTGTCATTCGACGAGATCGCGGTCACGTTCTTCCTCGCGGGCGCCGACACGACCACGCTGCCGCTGTGGATCCTCGGCGCGTTCCGCAACAGCCGCTCGCTGCCAGAGGTGAACGCGGTCGCCGCGATCATCCTGCTCGTGTCGCTCCCGATGATCGCCGTCGCTGCGTACCTCATGCGCGACGAGGGCGCAGGCTCACGGATCGTCGAGAAGTAGCTCGCGACGCGTCGTCCAAACGCGACTCGTGTGCAGCTACGCGAAGGCGTGCGCGTTGAAGGATGAAAACGCGCGCAATTCGGGTAAGGGCCTTGGGAACTCCGAGCGACCCGGAAACAAGCACTAGGAGGGGACCGTCGTATGGCGGAAGTGAATACCCGAGACGCGAAGTTGATTCAGTACCTCAACGAGGCGTACGGGAAAGAGAAGCAGCTCGAGACGGCGCTGCAGGCGCACATCGCGATGACAACGCGCGCGCCGTACAAGAAGCGCCTCCAGGAGCACCTGCGCGAGACGAAGGGCCACGCGCGCGAGTTGCAGCGGCGCATCAAGGCACTCGGCGGAAAAGCCGAGACGGTGGATATCCCCGGTCCCGATGTCGCCGAGAAGGCTGCCGCGGCGGTTCAGGAGGTGGCCCACCGCGCCGCCGCGCTCGCGCAGGGTCCGCTGCACGCAGTGCGAGGCACGAGCGAGCAGGAGAAGATGCTCAAGAACGCGCGCGACGAGTACCAGGACGAGCACCACGAGATCGCTCAGTACACGGCGATCGAGACGCTCGCGACATCGGTGGGCGACCGGGAAACGGCCCAGCTTGCGAAGCGCATCAGGCGCGAGGAGGAGAAGATGGCGAACTTCCTCCAGCGCCTGATCCCAACGCTCACGAAGTCGGTCGCGACCTCCGAGATCCCGGCGGCCGAGCGCCGGGCGGCTTCGGGTGGCCGCCGGCGCTCGACCTCGCGCAGCCGCGCCACTGCGTCGAGCCGCTCGTCGTCGTCGCGCTCGCGGTCGGGGTCGAGCACTCGTGCGCGGTCCGGCTCGAGCAGCCGCTCGTCGTCGAGCCGCTCCGGCTCCACGCGGGCGTCCTCGAGCCGCTCGGGCTCGTCGCGTTCCTCGGGCAGCCGCTCCGGCTCGTCCCGCTCGTCGGGCAGCCGCTCGTCGTCGAACGGGCGCTCTTCGTCGAGCTCGGGCACGCGCTCGCGCGCGCGGAGCTCGAGCCGCAGCTAGCTCACAGCCGTCGCTCGGCGTGTCGCGGCCGTCAGGGCAGCGACACGCCGAGCGCGACTATCGCCAGCGACACGAGGAACACGATCCCCTCGATCGCGTGCTGCTGCGGCCGTCGCATGTGCCAGCCGATGAGCAGGCCGGCGACCACTACGAGCGCGAGCTTCGCCTGGAGCTTGCCGTCGTCCCTCAGATCGAAGTGCGATGCCATCGCGGCGCCGGTCGCGACCAAGACCCCAATCGCCAGGAGCGTTCCGACTCCGAACCGACGCGCGACCGCGCGCAGGGCGTCGCGGTCCCCGGTCCCGCGCACGACGGGCACGACGATGGCCGCGAGCATCAACTGCCCGCCAACGAAGAAGGCCATGGCGAGCAGGTGCAGGAAGAGGACCCAGTCCCAGATCGTCACGCCCGGCAGACTGCCGGAAGCGGGATTACCACCACTCCGCGTTTGGATCCGAGTTCCAGCTGTCGGACCCGGGCACCGGGCGCACTTCCGCGCGCAGGCCGCGCACGGCCTCGTCGACGGAGTCGTCATGCGGCACGGTCCAGCCGACACCGGTGAGCTTGATCACCTTCTTGATCGGTGATTCCGCCGGCACCACGATCCGCAACTGCTGGCGCCGCCGCGTGAGCCGACCGCCGAGGCGGAACAGCAGGTGAACTCCCGCGCTGTCGATGTAACTCGTGTGGCTCAGATCGAGCACGATCCCGAGCGTGTCCGAGGTCGCCGCCGCCTCGAGAGCGGCACCCAGCTCGGCCGCGTTCGAGATGTCGATCTCACCTTCGAGGTGCACGACCAGCGCGTCTTGCACGCGCTCAACGTCGAGCTGTGCGAGCGGCTTCATGCGGTCACCTTCGTCTTGAGCCCACGGCGCAGCCGCACGGTCGTGCCCTGCGGTCCCGGCGTGATCTTCGCCGAGTCCGTGAGCCGCCTCATCAGCTCGAGCCCGCGGCCGCGGTCGCTCTTGCGGGGCGGCCGCCAGTAGCCGAAGTCGCGGATCACGAGCTCCACCTCGCCGTTCTCGTGCGTGGCCTCGAGCACGAACACGGCGTCGCCGCCCGGGTAGGCGTGCTCCACCACGTTCATGCAGGCCTCGCCGCAGGCAACGGTGAGCTCGTACATCACCTGGCGCTCGGCACCGTGAGCGTCGAGCCAGCGCTCGAGCGTGCGGCGGACCGCCACCATCGACTCGGGCTCCGCCGGCAAGCGCAGCTCGAACTTGTTGCTCGGCACGGGATCGAGCCGCGCCGCGAGCACCGCCACGTCGTCACCGGCGATGCCATCACTGGGAACGGTCTCGAGCACGTGGTCGCAGAGTGCGTCCGGATCCTCCGGCCCTCCTGCGACGGCGTGGCTCAGCCGCTCCATGCCATCTTCGACCGACATACCTCGCTCCTCTACGAGCCCGTCCGTGTAGAGGATGAGCGTCGAGCCGGGCTCTATAGCCACGACGCTCTCCCTGTAGGCCCCGAACGGCAGGACGCCGAGCGGCACGTACTCCCCGGTTGGGAGGAATGAAGTTGTCCCGTCGGGCCCGCGCACGAGCGGCGGCAGATGACCGGCGGTCGAGTAGGTGAGAGTGGATGTGCGCGGGTCGACCAGGACGTAGAGGAGCGTGGCGATCTGCCCCTCGTCCCAGTGCCCGACCACGCGGTTCAGGCGCTCCACCACGTCGGCCGGCTCGCCGCCCTCGATCGCGTAGGCGCGCAGCGCGTTGCGAAGCTGCCCCATGAGCGACGCGGCCTCGATGCCGCGCCCGACCACGTCGCCGATCGCGAGGCCGATGCGGCCGTCGAGGTACTCGACAACGTCGAACAGGTCGCCGCCCACCGCGGACCCCGCCGCGCCTGGCTGGTAGCGGGTCGCGAGCGTGAGCCCCGGGATGTCCGGGATGCGGCTCGGCAGGAGGCTGCGCTGAAGCGTCTCGGCGATGCGGTGCGCCTGCTCGTTCAACTGCGCGCGGTCGATCGCGACCGCCACGCGGTCTGCCGCGAGCTGGAGCAGGCGCGAGTCGTCCTCGCTGAAGCCTGCGTCGTCGCTGCTCGCCACCTGCAGCACGCCGATCACGGTGCCGCCGCGCACGAGCAGCGGCACACCGAGCAGCGAGCTCACGTCCGCCCCCGGCACGAGCGGGCTCGCTTCGCTCGCGTCCTCCATCGCGCGGATGAAAACCGGGCGCTTCTCGGCGGCTACACGACCGGCGAGGCCCTCGCCCAGCGGCACGCGCCTGCGCTTCAGCTGCTCGGCATCGCGGCCGTGGGCCGCGCGGACGCGCAGCGCGCCGGTGTCGCCGTCGTTCAAGAGGATCGCGGCGCGCTCGACCTGGAGCACCTTGGTGATGCGACCGAGCAGCTCGGAGAGCAGGTCGTCGAACGGCAGATGCGCGAGGGCGGCGTCGGACACCGCCTCGAGGCCCTGCACGCGGCGCACCGCCTGCTCGGCGCGCTCGAGCGCGTCACGCTCGAGCTCGTGCATCTCACGGCGCTGCGAGCGCACCCGCGAGATGAGCGCAAGCAGTACGAAGCCGACCGCCACCCACAGCACCGCGTTGGTGACAGTGTCGATCAGCGTGCGAGTCTCGTGACCGGCATAGAGCAGCGGCATGCAACCGGCCGCCACCACCGCACCAATGAATGGAACGCCCCTGCGCGGCGGATGCACGCCGACGCCCGCGCCGAGCCAAAGAACGAACAGCGCGCGGTAGGCGGAGTCGCCACCGGCGAGCCACTCGAGCGCGGCGATCTGCGTCACACCGGCGTAGGTGGCGATCAGGAGCCCGTCGAAGCCGGGCTCCTCAGCGTCGCCAAGCACCCAGCGAGCTCCGAGGAAGGAGGCACCCACTACAGCCACACCGGCGAGCCAGCCCGCGGCCCCGATGGGGCTCTCCGTGGGCGGCTCGACCAGCAGCAACCCGAGCGCGATCGTGCCTGACACCGCCCACAGCACGCCCACGAACTTGCGCGCGGTCAAGAGGTCAGCGCCGTCGTAGGCCTGCTCGCTACGTCGCAGCAGGTCCCGGATCGCTCCGAAACTGGGCAGGGGGAACTTGCGCTCTGCCGACATGCGGTCCTATCGGCTCGCGCGCGTGCGCGCATGACAGCCGGGAGGGCTGTCCCATCCATTCGTCTAGCAGGCGAAGCTGGCGCTAAGGAACTCGCCCGAGCCGCTCGAGCAGCTCGGCCGTCGCGACGCCGTGGGCGCGCAGCACGTCGTCGAAGAGCGGTCCGTACAGCTCGATCAGTGCCGAGAGCAGATCGGCGGTCGAGACGATCTCATCACCGTGCTCGCCGGCGATTCGCGACGCCTCGGAGTACACCGAGTGGACGCGAACGCCCTCGGCCTCGTCGGCGCCGGCGTCGAGCTCCGACAGCGGACGCTCGCCCGCGCCGAGCGCCTGCAACGCGCTGCCGACCTCGCCGTGCATCCTCAGGATGCGGATCCAGTGTTCGACCTCCGCCGACGGCGAGTCGGCGAACGGTAGAGCTGTCTCGGCGAGCGCGATGGCAATCGCCGCGTCTTCTGATGGTGGTAGTTCACGAGTCCTTGCGGGCATGTCCCCTCTCTTCCCCTACACCCGTCACCGAAAGCACACGCTGGACGCATGTACGACCGGGACGGCTGCGTCCAAAATCATCCTCGCAGCCCGCGATCGGGCGGATCCTGTTCGAGCGGGCTGATGTGGCGCGCCACCGCCTGCCAGCGACCGTCGCGTCGCACCAGCACGTCACTCATCAGATACGCGGTCGTCCGGTCCTCCCCTCCCATGCGACCGCGCTGGCGGTAGTGGGAGCGAACCAGCGCAGCGTCGCCGTACACGCGTGCGTCCACGTCGGCGAACTCGAACGAGTCGATCGCATAGGAGTCGCGGGTCACGTCGAGCCACTCCGCTCGCGAGCGTACCTCGACGCCCGGCCGCCCGGTGGTGAGCGTGAACTCTTCGCCGAGCAGCCGCTCGAGGAACTCCATGTCGCGCGTGCGAGTCGCTTCGAGCCATGCGTACTCGAGATCGACGAGTTCCTGGATCGCATCGTCTGCGCCCACCCGGGGAAGTATTCCGGTGACCCGGGACGGCAGTCACTGCGCCGACCCGCGCTCGACGTGAGTCCCGGCAGAGGCGATGATGCGCTATCCGGCGATGGCGATGCGAGTGAGACCGAAGGCAGCGGAGCGGTGAGCGCGAACGTCGCGAGGCGGGCGGTGCTCGGGCTGCTCGGTCGCCTGAAGCGCGGGCGCGTAGAGCTCGTCGACGCCGGGCGCCGGCTCGAGTTCGGCGACGGCGACGGCCCGGCAGCGACAGTGACCGTGCGCTCGCCCGCCTTCTACCGCCAGGTGCTGCGCGGCAGCCTCGGTATCGGCGACTCCTATACGCGCGGGCTGTGGGACTGCGACGACCTCGTGGCGCTGGTGCGCGTGCTCGCGCGGAACATGGAAACGATCGACCGCGTGCGCCGGCGCATGGCGCCGGTGCTCTCGCCGGTGCAGCGAGTTGCGTCCCGCTCGTGGCTTCCAACGCCCGCGCGCAGCAGGCGCCAGATCGCCGCGCACTACGACCTCGGCAACGACTTCTTCGAGCTCTTCCTCGACGAGACCATGACCTACTCGTGCGCGGTATTCGACACGCCCGGCGCCGATCTGGCCGATGCGTCGCGCGCGAAGCTCGAGCGCGTCTGCGCGAAGCTCGACGTGCACCCGGGCGACCACGTGCTCGAGATAGGCACCGGCTGGGGCAGCTTCGCGCTCCACGCGGCAACCACTCGCGGCTGCCGCGTGACGACCACCACGCTCTCGAAGGAGCAGCACGACTACGCGCGCGAGCGGATCGAAGACGCCGGCCTGCGTGACCGAATCACGTTGCTGCTCGACGACTACCGCCATCTGCGCGGGCGCTTCGACAAGCTCGTCTCGATCGAGATGATCGAGGCCGTTGGCTGGCAGAACTTCGGGACGTTCTTCCGCCGCTGCTCGGAGCTGCTCAAGTCGACCGGCGCGATGGCGCTCCAGGCGATCACGATCGATGATCGCGCGTACGAGCTCGAGAAGGCCAAGCGGACGTTCATCAAGTCGCGCATCTTCCCGGGCGGAGCGCTGCCGTCGGTGGAGGTGATGACGCGTGAGGTGGCACGCAGCACCGACATGCGCGCCGTGCACCTCGAGGACATCACGCCGCACTACCCGCCCACGCTCGCCGCGTGGCGGCGGCGCCTGCTCGAGAACGCAGGTCGCGTGCTGGCGCGCGGCTATCCCGAGCGGCTGGTGCGCCAGTTCGAGCTCTACTTCGCCTACTGCGAGGCAGGGTTCACGGAGCGGCGGATCGGAGACGTGCAGATGGTGCTGGCGAAGCCGGCCTTCCGCGGCGAGCAGGCCGTGCTCGAGGGCGCGCGCCATGCGGTGCTCGCCACATGAACGGTCTCAAGGTCGCCACCGCCGTCTTCGGGTCCGCCAGGGCGGCGATCGGCGCCGGCCTCGCGGTTGACCCGGAGCGGCTCGGCAGGCGCTGGATCGGTAAGGACGCGCGCAGGCCACGCACGCAGGTCGCACTCAGGGGGCTCGGCGCGCGTGACGTGGCGATCGGCGGCGGCACCGTCGCGGCCGCGCTCACCGAGGATGATGTGCTGCTCTGGCTTTGCGGCGGGATCGTCTCCGACGTGGCCGACATCGCGGCCACGCTGTCGGAGCGCGAGAACGTGCCGCGGCGCGGCGTCAGGCTCACCGCCGTGCTGGCGGGCGTGGGCGTGATCGCGGGGGCGGCGCTCGCGGGCGCCTGGGCGCGCGGCTAGGCGGCGCGCGCGAGCGCGGCCGGCTGCGTGCGCTCGAGCACGCGCATCGGCAGTCCGTCGATCGGACTCAGCGTGGGCATCTGACGGATGCGCATGCGGTAGCCGGGCTGCAGCTCGAGGCGGCAGCGCTGCAGGATCAGCGTCGCGATCGTCTTGATCTCGAGCTGACCGAAGCGCATCCCGATGCACGTGCGCGAGCCGCCACCGAACGGCACGTACGCGCCCTTGGGCAGCTCGGCCTTCGCCTCGGGAGCGAAGCGCTCGGGCACGAAGGCCTCGGGGTCGGGATAGACCTCCGGCAGGTGGTGGGTCACCCACGAGGAGTAGTTCACATAGGTCTCCGCAGGCACCCTCACCCCGCACAGCTCGAACGGCTCGACGGACATGCGCGGCCCCACCCACGCCGGCGGGTAGAGGCGCAGCGTCTCGTCGACCGCCATCTCGAGCTCAGGCAGCGCCTCGCCGCCCATCAGCTCGGCGGCGGTGGCCATGCGGCCGCCGAGCACGCGGTCCTGCTCCTCGATCAGTCGCGCCAGCGCCTGCGGGTGCCTCGCGAGCTCGTAGAACAGGAAGGTGACGGTCGAGGTGGTGGTGTCGTGCCCCGCGAACAGGAGCGTCATCACCTGGTCGCGCACAGCCCTGTCGGAGAGCGTGTTGCCGTCCTCGTCGCTCGCCTCGAGCAGCAGCGACAGGATGTCGTCGCCGGCGTCGCCGCTCGTACGACGCCGCGAGATCTGACCGAATATCAGCCGGTCGAGTCGCTCCCGCGCCTTGATCATCCTCGCCCAGGGTGTGCGCGGGCCGCGCAGGATCTGGATCGCGTAGTCCGTCGCGTAGTAGGAGAGCGCCTCCTCGAACTCCGCCGCCTCGTCGAAGCCGTGCGACTTGTCGTCGGGGTTGAACCCGAACAGAGCCCGCATGGCGATCCTCATCGCGAGCGCACGCGTCCAGTGGTACATGTCGACCTGCCGCCCAGGCTGCCAGCCCTCGAGCGCGCGCTCGGCCTCCTCCACCATCGTGCCGGCCGTTGCAGCTATGCGGTCGCGGTGGAAGACGGGCAGCATGAGCTTGCGCGAGCGGCGGTGGTAGTCGCCGTCGATCGTCAGCAGGCCGTCGCCGAGCAGCGGGATGAGGTCGCCGAAGCTGCCGTCGCGCCAGCGGAAGTTCTGCGCGTGCGAGACGGTCACGTAGTGGTTCGCCTCCGGGCCGATCACGAACACCACCGGCTCGTGCAGCAGGCGCATCGAGAAGACCGGGCCGTAGCGCTCGTAGCACTCGAGCACCAGTCGCAGCGGATCGGTGCGCATGCGCCGCGTGCGCGCGATGCTGAACTGCAGCTCTCCCGGGGGCAGCGGCTCGGTGCGGCGGCGTTCCCTTTCGAGGTCCATCCGCAGTCGCTTGAGCGGGTTCATCGAGATCTGCGGCGGGGGAGCCAGCGCCATGGGCGAAAGCGTACCCGGCCCTGGCTGGCTGGCCAACTCGGCGCGCTTGTCGGTGGCGGTTGCGAACGCTCCGGTGCATAGTGGCCTCCGATGGGCTCGCGCCGTCTCTTCGTCTTGGCGTGCCTCCTGGCACTGCTGGTGGTTCCGCCCGCGGCACATTCGGCGCCGCCGCCGTCCGTCGCCGACTACTACCTGGATGCCGACGTGGGCAGCGACTTGGAGGACTGCCTCGGCCCAAAGGGCGCCCCCGATGGCCACGCGCCGTGCGCGACGTTCGATCGGATCGAGCAGCTGAATCCGTCGAGCGTCGTGACGATCCACCTGGCGCCCGGCGAGTACGACGCGCCGTCGAGTGCACCGAGCCAGTTCATGTACATCGTCGGCGACACGGACGCGACGATCACGTCCGGCCTCGAGTTCGAGCACGGCGCCTCGCTGTCGAATGTGACAGTCACGAGCGCAGACGATCCCGGCGCCCCCGCGCTCGAACTGCGCAACGCGGACACGAGCCCGGCGGACTACCTACTCGACGGCGTGACCGCAGTCGCCAGCAGCACGGGCGGTCCGAGCGCGAATGCGGTCGAGGTCACCGGGCCCGTCGACCTCGCCGCCACGGACAGCGTGTTCGCCGTGGGCGATTCGGGCTGGGTCGTGCACAGCGACGGCGCCGACGTGTCGCTGCAGCTCAACGGGACCTCGCTGCAGGTCGGCGCGGGCGGCCGCGGGCTGCAGATCGACGGCGGCGGCGAGGCGGCCCTCACGGACAGCACGGTCGACGGGCCCGGCGCGGCGTACGGCATCGTCGTGAATGGCCTCAGCGCCGCGCTCACACTCGAGCGCAGCTCGATCGCGGCGGGCAGCACCGCGGTATCCGTTCGACATCACTTTGGGAGCGGCACCACCACAGCGAACGTGCGCGACAGCGTGCTCCAGTCGATGTCGGCCAGCACGGCGCCTGACGACGGCGCGCTCGTCGCGTCCACGCAGCTGAGCCCGGCCGACCAGAGCCCACACGTGGCGGTGACGGTCACGGGCTCGACGCTCGTGAACATGGCCGACGCGGACCCGGACCACGGGCCCGACGGCGCCGCGATTGCTTACCAGAGCGGCGGCACCGCGACGATCGCGCTCCACAACACCCTCGTGTACGCGCCGCACCTGCCAGACCTCACGGCGATCCAGTCGGGCATCTATCCGGCCGGCTCAGCCGCCATCACCGCGGACCACTCGATCTTCGGGACTCCGACGTCGTTCGAGGGCGCCTTCGCGGCGGACAACGGCGCGGATGGCAACAGCGGCGCGGATCCGCTCCTGGCCGATCCGGAGGACGGCGACTTCACGCTGCTCGCCGGCTCGCCGGCCATCGACGCGGGCGACGCGTCGGCGGTCACCGGGGGCGAGAGCGACGTGAACGGCGCGCCGCGCTCACAGGACGGCGACGGCGACTGCGTGTCGTTGCCGGACGTGGGCGCATTCGAACGCAGCGCCACCCTCACCTGCACACCCAAGTCCACGCCGCCGGGTGAGGCCGATCACGCGACGGGCAAGCCGACGGACACCACCAAGCCGAAGGCGCACGCATCACTCAGGCGGGCGCTGAAGCTCCGCACTGCGCTGAGGCGCGGCGTCCGCACGCGCGTCTACTCGAACGAGCCGGCCGACGTGAACCTCACCGCCGAGCTCGGACCGCGGAGCGCACACAAGCTCGGCCTCGCGGCGAAGCCGGTCGTGGTGGCGCGCGCGAAGACGGCGCTCAACGGCAATGCCGCCCGTGTGGTCACACTCAAGTTCACGCGGAAGGCGAAGTCGAAGCTGCGCGGCGGAAAGACGATCAAGCTCGCGATACGTATCAGCGTGCGCGACGTCGCCGGTAACACGAGCACGCTCGTCCGCCACATCACGCTCAAGCGGTAGCTCAGCGGGGCAGCAGCGGCGCCACGATCCGGTACGCCTTGAGGCCGAGCCCGAGGCGCTCGCGATCCTCGGACCGGAACGGGTCGAGCCCGGTGAGCTCGCGCACGCGCTCGAGTCGGTAGCCCACCGTGTGCCGGTGGGCGTGCACGGCCGCGGACGTTGCCTTGATCGAGCAGTTGCTGTCGAGGTACGCGCTGAGCGTGCCGGTGAGATCGCTGGAGTACGTCTCGTCGTAGCGAACCAACGGCGCAACCGTGTCCTCGTAGAAGCTCCGCACCTCCTCCGGGTGCGACGCAAGTACGCGGAACAGAAGGCGATACGCGCCGCCGTCCATCTCTCCATCGCGCGGCTCGACGCCCGCGGAGCGCACCTCGAGCACGAGCTCGGCCTCTTCGAGCGCCCGACGCAGAGCACCCGGGCTCGAGTAGCGCGAGGACACGCCGACGGTGGCCTGCCTGCCCAGGCGGGCGGCCAGAGCCTGCGCCTCCTCGATACTTCCAGGCACGAGTGCGAACACGCGCCCGCGCACCACGTCCGCCACCGCGTCTGCCCGCTCCGCGGAGATCACTGCGAGCAAGCGCCCCGGCGTGCGCTCGCCCGGATCGGCGCAGATGCCGACGCCGCCGGACGACAGGTCGATCCCCATGCGGCGTCCGCGCCGCACGACGTCTTCGGCCGCCACGTCGTCGTTCTCGAGCAGCTGCTCGATCAGCGACCCGCGCAGCGACTGCTCCGCCTCGGCGTGCGCCTCCGAGACGGCCAGCGAGGTGAGCGCCGCGAGCGCCGCCACCTGCGCGTACTCGCCTGCGTCGGGGCGTCCCTGCCCCAGCAACAGGACGGACCCGACCTCACGCCCCCCGGTGGCGATCGGCACCTCGTTCACCACGCCGGCCGGCCGTTCCACAGCCTCGCCGGCGAGGCGGCCTGCCACGTAGCGCTCGTACTCCGCCCATGCGGGCGGAGCACCTAGCTGCGGCACGATCACCGCCACCGGTGCCCCTGCATGGCGTTCGGCGATCTCGGCTATCCGCTCGAGACCCTGCCCCGCCAGCACGGCGCCCACCATGTCGAGGTGCGCGCCGCGCGGCGAGGGTAGGGTGCGCGGGAGAGAGGCGGTCAGGCGGGAATCTCCTCGGACTCGTGAGCCTGGAGGACTTCCTCGCCGGACTCGCCTGTTCGGATGCGAATCGCATCCTCGACGGGGAGCAGGAAGATCTTCCCGTCCCCGACGTCACCTGTGCGCGCGTGGCGCAGGATCGTCCCGATCACCTGCTCCACGTCCGTCGTCTCGACGACGCACTCGATTTTGAGCTTCGGCCGAAGGTGAATCGCGAGCGTCGCACCGCGGTACTGCTCGGTGATCCCCTTCTGCCTCCCCGAGCCCTTCACCTCCGTGATCGAGAGGCTCGGGAAACCGGCGTCGAGCAGCTCTTGGCGAATCGGCTCGAACGCCTCGTGGCGGATGTAGGCGACGACCATTTTCATGCTGTCGCTCCATCCCTCGTCGTCATGAGCGCCGGACTCGGGACCGGTGCGGGCTGCGGCGGCACCGCAAGCGGACCGCTCGACGCCGCGCCGATCTCCGGCGCCGGGATGAACTGCTCCGGGTACCCGTACATGCCGTGCTCGGCGATGTCGAGGCCCGCCTCTTCCTGCTCGGGCGTGACGCGCAGGCCGATCGTCTTCTTGATCGTCCAGAACACCACGTACGAGACCGAGAACACGCAGGCAAACGCGACCGCCACACCCAGCGCCTGGGCGCCGAGCTGGTGGAAGCTGCCCGAGTACACGAGGCCCGGATCGCCGACCGCGTTCAGCGTCGCGAGCCGCGGCGACGTGAACAGGCCGCACGACAGCGTGCCCCAGATACCGGCCAGGCCGTGCGCCGACAGCGCGCCGACCGGATCGTCCAGGACCTTGTCGATGGCGAGCACACCCACGACCACGATCACGCCTGCGACCGCGCCGATGATCGGCGCCGCCCAGTACTCCACATAGCCGGACGGCGCGGTGATCGCGACGAGCGCTGCGATGGCGCCGTTGCCGACCATGCCGATGTCGACCGTCTTGCGGAGCAGGTGGATCGTTGCCGCCGCGGCGATCACGCCGGCGGCCGCGGCGAGGTTCGTGACGACGACCACCTCAGCGAAGCGGTTGCCGATCGCGCCTAGCGTGGAGCCGGGGTTGAATCCGAACCAGCCCAGCCACAGGATCAGGATGCCCAGGCCGACGAGCGGCATGGAGTGGCCCGGAATAGCGCGCGGCTTGCCGTTCTCGTCGTACTTGCCGCGTCTCGGGCCGAGTAACAGCAGCGCCGCGAGCGCCCCGGTCGCTCCGATCAGGTGGACGACTGTCGAACCCGCGAAGTCCTGCATGCCCACGCTCACCTGGAGCCAGCCGCCACCGAAGATCCAGTGGCTGAGGATCGGATAGATGAGCGCGCTGAAGATCACCGCGTAGATGACGTACGCGCTGAACTTGATGCGCTCGAGCGTGGTGCCCCACACGATCGCGAGCGACACCGCGCAGAACACGAACTGGAAGAACAGCAGCGCCCCCGGGCTGATGTCATAGGTGCCGAGGAGCGGGATGTCCTTCGCGGCGGCCGCCGCGGTGTGGCCCACGTTCAGGAACCAGCCGTGGGTGCCGGCAATGGCCCCCGAGCCACCGAAGGCGAGGGCGAAGCCCACCGCCCAGTAGGCGATGGAGGCGATCGAGAAGTTCATGAGGATCTTCGCGACGCCCGCGCCCGCGTTCTTCATCCGCGAGAAGCCGATCTCGAGGAGAGCGAAGCCGGCCTGCATGAACATCACCAGGATGCCGGCAACTATCACCCAGGTCGTGTTCACGCTCGACACGGTTTCGGTCAGCGACGGACCGTCCGCCGCAAAGGCGCCCGCCGGGACGGCGAGCACGGCCGCGATGCTCAGGGCGAAGGCGCCCAGGGCACGACGGCGGAGAGTGGGTCTCATTCTGCGAGCCCTCCTTCTGCACCCCCACGGCACCCGCGCAGGCCCGCGTCACGAGGCGCGTTCGACGACGCCTCGCAACCTAAGTGGGCTCTGTCCAGCGGTCTTTGTCCCGCTGTCTGAAATTCAGGCGGCTATGGCCGCCCGTGTGTCGAAAGGCCCTGCAAGCGGCCTAGCTGCGTGAGCGCTCGCGGGCCCGGCGCGTCTCGCGCTCGTTGTACTTCTCGAGCGCGTCTACGAGCTCCTCCTTCGACATGTCGGAGCGCCCCTCGATGCCGGCCTCTTTCGCCTCCTGGTACAGCTCGTCCTTCGACTTGGTCGCGTCCACGCCGCCCGCGGTGGGCTTCGGGTTGTCGCGCGCCGCCTGGCCGCCGCGCGCGGCCTGCTCATCCGACGGTCCGGGCTCGTCCTTCAGCTCCCAGTGGTCGCCCTTCTTCTCGGCGATGTGCTTCACCGCGGCCCAGGCCACGCGGTGCGCGCGCTCCTCGTCGCCCTCGTACTGCTCGTGCGCGCTGTTGAGCGTCTCTTCGTAGGTGTCGCGCACCTTCTTGGGCGAGCGCTCGATCGTGCTGGGAATGTCCTCTTGCCTCGCTGGCACGTCGGCTCCTTTCGTCGTCTCGGTGAAGGGCTACCGCGGCCTGCCGTGCCGCAAACCGGGCCAACGACGAGCGATAAGGAGAACAGACGTGAGTACCACGGCTGGGCTACCGCACGCTAGGCGTGGGTGACTTTAGGGGGTCTATAGGGCACCTAAAGTCACCCACGTCCACGCGATACCGCGATTGGAGTAGCCCAGTTCGGCCTGTGCCGCCCTCATTGCTGCTGTAAACGCGACGAGCTGCGGGCACGCGGCGAGTGTGCCCACGGGCGCGCGCGGGCGTTGATAGCAATCCGATATCGCGATATCCTCGCCCGCATGTCCGACGACGTCCTCATCTACTCCGACCGTCCGCTCTACGTCCGGCTGCCAGAGCGCGAAGCCGAGATGCTCGACCGCGCCGCCCGCGAGGGCCGCACGTCAAAGCGGCAGCTCGTCACCTCGCTCGTGCAGCGCTTCCTCGGCGAGGAGGGCCCGCTCGTTGTCGACGGCCGCGGAGTCGCCGAGACGGGACGCCACGACTTCAGTGCCGGCAGCGCGCCCGAGGTACTCACGCTGGAGCAAGCCGCCGAGCTGCTGATGGTGGCGCCGGAAGCGATCGAGGAGCTCGCCGCGAAGGGCGAGCTGCCCGGCCGCCGGATCGGCGGCGAGTGGCGCTTCTCCCGCTCCGCGCTAGTGGACTGGCTCGCCGCGCGCTAAGCGAGCAGGTGGCCGACCCTGCGCAGGCGCTCGTCGGCCTCCGCGGGCCAGGCGGCCGGGTCGGCCGGCCACCACGCGAACTCGTCGTGCTCGTGGTCGGGCACCGCGTCAGCGCCGGCGGCCACGTGCGCCAGGCCGACGAGCATGGCCAGGCCCGTCGGGGACTGCACGAGCGCCTCGACCGACATGCGCTCGGGAGTGAGCTGCCACTCCTCTACGAGCTCGCGCGACAGGGTGTCTGCCGGGTTCTCTTCCACCTCCACCGCGCCGCCCGCGCCGAGCGCCCAGCGGCCCGCCCAGGACGCAAGCCAGTCCGCACGCCTGCCCGCGAGCCAGCGGCCGTCGCCGTCCCGGACGACGGTGAGCGCGGTCATGCTGCCCGCGGCCGCCTCGTGGTCCACGAGGCGAAGCGCCCAGCGCGCCGGCTGCAGCTCGAGGGCGAGTGTGCGGTCGTTGCCGCCGAAACCGGCTAGCCGTGCGGCCAGGCCGTCGTGGGCGGGCGACCCGCGCTCGCTGAGCGCACGCACCGCCTCGTCGGCCAGCGCGTCGACCTCGGGCGGCGGCTCGTACTGGTCCTCGCGCCAATGCACCATTACGCTCTCCGGCGGCCACGGCCCGCGCGCAAGCATGCTCGCCGGCGCTCTGCTCACGCGGCTCCCGCCACCAGCCGCTCGCTCAAGTCCCACAGCTGCGTGCGCGCAGCCGGATCGGCGGCCTGCGGGTCGGGCCTCGTCTCGCGCATGCCGTTGAAGTAGCGCCCGCTCACGCCGTCGAGCGATGGATCGGCGATCAGCCGCTCGGTCGCGTCAGCGCCCTGGCGCACGGTGCTCGTAATCGGCGCGCCCGACTCGCGGACCATGTTCGTGTCCATGTAGGTGGCGGGATGCAGCGCAGTCACGGCCAGCTCGTCGGGCGGCACGCGCTCGGCCAGCTCCGCCGTGAACATGATCTGCGCGAGCTTGCTCTGGCAGTACGCGCGCACGCCGCTGTAGCCGTGCTCGAGCATCGGGTCGGCGAAGTCGATCGGCATCTGGCCCGCCGAGCTCACGTTCACCACGCGCGCGGGAGCGCTCGCCCGCAGTAGCGCCAGCAGCTCGATGGTGAGCAGGAAGCCGGCGAGGTAGTTCACCGCGAAGCGCAGCTCGAGGCCGTCAGCGCTCAGCTCCCGGCGCGTGCCGTCGCTTCCCGAGCCGATCCCCGCGTTGTTCACGAGCACATCGAGGCGGTCGTGGTCCGCGCGCACATCTTCCGCGAGGCGCCGCACCTCCGCTAGCGAGGAGAGGTCCGCGACGTAGGACTCGGCCTTGCCGGAGCCGCGGCGTATCTCGTCGACCGTGTCCTCGATCTTCTCCGGATTGCGCCCGTGCACGAGCACGGTCGCCCCGCGCCCGGCGAGGTCGAGCGCGACTTGGCGCCCCAGCCCGTCCGTCGCGCCGGTAACGAGAATCGTCTGCTCCTCGGTCGGCCGCACGGCTCCAAGTATGTAGAGGTCCTCGACCGGCTTGCTCCCGCCGCGCTCGCTTGCGCACCAGGCGCGCGCCCCGTACACTCGCGCGTAACTGGTTGGACCAGTTATGAACGAGCTCCGGACCGAAGACCGCCGCCTCGCCTCGGACGCCGTGCACGAGCGGCTGCGCGCCGAGATCCTGGACGGTCGCCTTGCGCCCGGCGACCCACTGCCGTCGGAGCGAACGCTGAGCGCCGAGCACGGCGTGAACCGGCACGCCGTCCGCGAGGCGGTCAAGCGGCTGCAGCAGGCGGGCCTCGTGCGCGTGTCGCACGGGGGCGCCACGCGGGTGCTCGACTGGCGCGCGACAGGGGGCCTCGACCTGCTCGCCGACCTGAGCATGAGCGGGCAAGGACACGACTTGCTGCGCTCGATCGCCGAGATGCGCGCCTCGATTGGCGCGGACGCCGCACGGCTATGCGCGCGGCGCGCACCGGCCGACACGCGCGAGAGACTCACCCACCTGGCTGCCCCGCGTAAGGACGCGAGCTACGAGGAGCAGCTCGTGGCCTACGAGGAGCTGTGGCAGTTGATCGTCGACGGGAGCGGCAACCTCGGATACCGGCTGGCGTTCAACAGCCTCGTGGGCGCGCGGCACGGGCACGGCGTGAACTCGCGCATCTACGCGGACGAGGTCGGCGATGTGCGCGCGTGGCGCGCGCTCGCCGCGGCGGTGACGGCCGGCGACGAGCC
>DASVXS010000160.1:0-6110 GCA_036392575.1 Thermoleophilaceae bacterium
CCGGCCTGCTGCTCACGCGCGCCTACCACGAGGAGCGCGGGCAGGAGCGCCACAAGGTGCTCACGCCCGACACCGCGCACGGCACCAATCCCGCAACCGTGACGATGGCCGGCTACGAGGTGGTGAAGGTGGGCACGGCGCCCGACGGCGGCGTCGATCTCGACGACCTGCGCGCGAAGGCCGACGAGGATGTGGCCTGCCTGATGCTCACCAACCCGAACACGCTCGGTCTGTTCGACACGAACATCCGCGAGATCGCCTCGATCGTGCACGACGTGGGCGGCACGCTCTACTACGACGGCGCGAACCTGAACGCGGTGATGGGCATCTCGCGGCCGGGCGACATGGGCTTCGACATCGTGCACTTCAACCTGCACAAGACGTTCACCCAGCCGCACGGAGGCGGCGGGCCGGGGTCAGGCCCGATCGCGGTGTCCGATCGAATCGAGCCGTTCCTGCCGCGCCCGCAAGTGGTGCGGCGCGAGGCATCGAACGGATCGGATCGCGACTACTTCGACCTCGACTACGAGCGGCCCAAGTCGATCGGGCGCCTGCGGGGCTTCCAGGGCAATTTCGGCGTGTTCGTGCGCTCGTACGCGTACATCCGCTCCGTGGGCGGCGACGGCCTGCGCGACGTGTCCGAGATCGCCGTGCTTAACGCGAACTACCTGCGCGCGCGGCTCGCGGAGGAGGGGATCGCGGAGTACCTGCCGATCGCGTTCGACCGCGTGTGCATGCACGAGTTCGTGCTGTCCGGCCGGGGGGCGAAGGAGAAGCTGGGCATCAAGACGCTCGACATCGCCAAGCGGCTGCTCGACTTCAAGATGCACCCGCCGACGGTGTACTTCCCGCTGCTGGTCGACGAGGCGCTGATGATCGAGCCCACTGAGACCGAGACCAAGGAGACGCTGGATCGCTTCGCCGAGGTGATCCGCGAGATCGTGCGCGAGGCTGCTGACGATCCCGAGATCGCGCGCAACGCGCCGTACTCGACGCCTGTGCGACGGCTCGACGAGGCGCGGGCGGCGCGGCAGCCGATCGTCCGTCAACCGCGCTAGTTCGGGCGTTTCCGGCACCCGCCCGCCGGGTGCTCGGGCCGCGCCTCTGTCCAAGCCCGTTACCGCTAACTCCTGACTTTGGTTCTCATATGCGGAACCAAACTCAGGAGCTGGCCGGCGAATCGCCGTGCGTCGTCACTCAGGGGTGTATATGCACCCCGAGCGACGACCCCCATCCGTTATTGCTGCTGTTCACCGACGCCGGAAGCCCTTCGCCGGCGATCACCCGCGCGGCGGCTGCTCGGCCCGCTCGTGCCCTTCCCCGCGTTGCGGGTCAGGTGCCCACAGCGCGACCGTGGCAATCACTATCAGGGCAATCACGACGATGCTCGTGTACTGCGCGCTCTTGTCGACGATGTCCCAGATCACAAGGCCGAGCGCTGCGATCGAGGCGAGCCAGTAGACCGCCTGACGCCACGGCGGCAAGGTGCGCAGAACCCTCAGCCAGCGCACGCGCCGGTCGCTTCCGTGGAGCGGTTGACGACTGCGTCGTCCCCGGGATGAGCGAGGATCGAAGGGCCTCGGCAGCCCATATCGCGACCATACCTCATGTTGCTGGCGCCGAAGCACTCAGGCTCGTGGGCTTCCGCTTCTCATCAAAATCGCGCGCGCGAGCGGTGCTCAGCGGCGATGTCGGTCTTGCCTCGACGCAGCAGCGGATCTGCACCCGCCAGCCTAGAACCAGCCGCCGAACCAACCGGCAAGGCCCTGCTGCTCGACGCGGCGGGGCGCCCGCGCTCGCCAGCGGACCTCGACTATCGCCGCGCCCTCAACCGGCCCCCGGACAGGACGCTCCTGTCCAGGGGCCGGCGGGGGAAGGGGGCCTAGCGGTCGCTCTTGCGGCCGTCAAGGTCTTCCGTGTAAGGCTCACGGCTGCCGGACTTGGCGAGGCCGCGGCTGACCATGTAGCCGACGGTGAGGATCGTGGCGAAGAGCCAGACCTGGTTTGAGAGGAGGCGGTCGTCATGGCCGCTTCCGGCCTTCGTTGCCAAGCCCGCGATCAGGATGGCTGCGAGCACGGCGATGTAGGCGTAGAACTCGGTCGTCTTGACCGCGGCCTTCGTCTCAGTCGCTAGTCGACGGACGATGCCGTGCGATCCGGGCCGAGCGCCCTCGCGGGCGCGGGTTACGTCGGTGGCTGCCATTGAGCAGTCTCCTTGCTTGGGGGATCCGTGGGGTACTAGCCACTGCGTACGCCAGACGGGCGGTGCCGCTGCACTCCACGAGAACAGACACGGCCGCTCTGGCTACTGCGTGCTTCCCAAAGGGTGCCCACCAAGGTACGACCTAAACAGCCGGGACGACGCGTCTACGCGCGGCGTGTCAGATGACTGGTAACAGGCCTCAGTCGAGGGTTAGCTCCCCGCGGCTGAGCGCCAGCGCTACTGCGTGGGCCCGGTTGCGCGCGCCGAGCTTCTCCAAAGCGTTCTTCGTATGCGAGCGCGCGGTCTCCTGAGAGACGTTGAGCCGCTCGGCCAACTCCTGTGTGCTCGCCCCCAGTGCCACGAGCCCCATGACCTCGGCTTCTCGCGGGGTCAGCGACACGGGCTCGCGCGCTTGGGTAGCGTCGCCGCCGGCCCGCCCGGCGACTAGCGGCAAGAGGATCGACAAGTGCATGCCGGGAAGGATGTTGGCCGTGGCGCTGTACTCCACGGTCCGTCGCCGACCGTCCGGCAGCAGCAGTTCGAAGTCGCCGGCCTGGCTTCCCTCGGCGATGAACGCCTTCCACATCGCTTCGACGCCCGTGCGCAGCTCCGGCGGCGTCAGATCGTCGATGCGCCGTTTCAGAATCCATCCCCGGGGCGCATCGAGCAGTCGGCAGGCAGCGTGGTTCACGTCGCGGTACCGCCGTTCGTCGTCGGCGATGAGCATCGCATTCCGGCTCTGCTCGAACACTGCGCGCAGGCGTTCGGCGCGGTCCGGCATTTGCACCGGCACGGGCCGGCCCAAAGAGCTGCTGCGCCGCGAATCCATTGGTTCGAAGTACCTATAAGGGCGCACAACGCACCTTGGCCAACGCGGAGTGTAGGACGAGCCGGGAAGCGGCGTCGCTGCCGGGCCTCCCCCGTACGGGGGAGTTCACGGCCAGCCCGTGGCGGCGATGCTCATCGTGGAGGCTCAGACGGTTCGAACCTGGGGGCGAGGTAGGGCGTCTGACGGTCGGATTGGGCCGCGGTGTGAGCCAAGCGGCGTTTCGAATGGCTTAGCCGGAATCACTCGAGTTACCGAGACGAGAGGACTGTCGCATGTTGGACCTGTATGACCGGCCTGCCCCGACTCGGCCCGCACCCCGGTCGGCGACGGGCGCAGCGGACGTGCTGTTCGCCCGCTACCGGCGTGGTGACTTCGCCGCAAGGCGCCTGCTGATTGAGCGGTTCCTGCCCCTCGCCCGCAACCTTGCACGCCGCTACGAGGGCCGCGGCGAGCCGCTCGACGATCTGGTGCAGGTGGCGAGCGTCGGCCTCGTCAAGGCCATCGACCGCTTCGAGCCCGGACGCGGGTTCAAATTCTCGAGCTACGCGGTCCCCACGATGCTCGGCGAACTGCGACGCCACTTCCGCGACTCCGGCTGGGCCGTGCACCTCGCGCGCGACATGCAAGAGCGCGTGCTGAAGGTCCAGGCGGCCGTCGAGCGACTGTCCGGCCAGCTCGGCCGCTCACCCAACCCGCAACAGGTCGCCGACGAGCTGAAGATGTCGGTCGAGCACGTGCTCGAGGCGATCGAGGCCAACTCCTCCTACAAGGCCGCTTCGCTCGATGCCCCGGCGCCCTCGTCGCTCGATGACGGCGGCAACCAGGCGGACATGGTCGGCGTCGTCGACGAGCGGTTCGAGCTGATCGAGGCCGCGGCCTCGATCGCACCAGCACTGCGCGCACTGCCCGAGCGCGAGCGAACCATCCTCTACCTGCGCTTCGTCAAGGACCTCAGCCAGACCCAGATTGCCAAACAGATCGGCGCGTCGCAGGTGCACGTGTCGCGCCTGATCCGGCAGGCGCTCGAAGATGTGCGCTCGGAAACGGAGTAGCGGCGGTGCCGTATGTCCGCTGCCCGCGCTGCGACCTCGCGGCGTTTAGCGCAGCCCGCCACTCAACTCGGGACAGTTGCGCCAGCTGCGGCCAGACGCTGCCGATCGCCGGAGCCCACGGGCCGGCGACACGGAACCCAGCGGCGGACATGGCGGCGGAGCCCAGGCTGGCCACGCGCGCCGAGGCGGCGTCACCGAGTTCAGGCAAGCCGCGGGTGGAGTAGAGGAGCCGAGCCGGCGATGCATCCTAGACTCCCGCTCCCGTGCGCATCTTCAGCGGAATCCAGCCCACCGGGCGCAAGCACCTCGGCAACTACATCGGGGCCATCCGGCAGTACGTGGACGGTCAGGATCGGGGGGAGGCGATCTACTGCATCGTCGACCTCCACGCGATCACCGTCGCGTACGACCCCAAGGAGCTCCGCGAGCGCGTCTACGACACGACGGCGATCCTGATCGCGGCGGGGCTCGATCCCGCCCGCTGCATCCTCTTCCGCCAGGCCGACGTGCCCGAGCACACCGAGCTCTGTTGGCTGCTCTCGGGCGTCACCGCCCACGGCGACCTCAACCGGATGACCCAGTTCAAGGACAAGTCCGCCAGGCAGCGAGAGCTTGTATCGGCGGGGCTCTTCCTCTACCCAGTGCTACAGGCGGCGGATGTGCTCGCCTACAACGCCGACGAGGTCCCGGTCGGCGAAGATCAGCGCCAGCACATCGAGCTGATGCGCGACATCGCGGAGCGCTTCAACGAGCGGTTCGGCGACACCTTCGTGGTGCCCCGGGCTGTGATCCCCGAGGTGGGAGCCCGGATCATGGATCTCCAGCAGCCGACCGCCAAGATGTCCACCACGGCGCCCAGCGAAGCCGGCACGATCCTCGTACTCGACGAGCCGAAGACCATCGAGAGGAAGGTGAAGAGCGCGGTCACCGACTCCGGCTCGGACGTCCTACGCAGGCCGGGCAAGGAGGGGATCTCGAACCTGATCGAGATCCTGTCGGTGATCCGCGGCGTCTCACCCGACGCGGTCGAGGCCGAGTTCGACGGCTCGGGCTATGGCGGCTTCAAGCAGGCAGTCGCTGACGCGGTCGTGGAATACCTACGGCCGGTGCGCGAGCGCTACGAGGAGATCCGCGCGGACGAGGGCGAGCTCGAACGCATCCTCGCCGAGGGCGCCGGCAAGGCGCACGCGATCGCCCACGACATCGTGGCCGAAGCTAGCGACAAGATGGGCGTCGGCCCTCCTCGCTAGCCTCCCCGCGATGCCCGTCGCCTCCCTCGACCTGGACCTGGAGGTCTTCCAGGGCCCGTTCGACCTGCTGCTGACGCTCGTGCTGAAGGAGGAGGTCGACCTCCGCGAGGTGGACCTGGCCGAGGTGGTGCTCGCCTACATCGACCACCTCGAGGCGCAGGGCGAGCTCGATCTCGAGGCCACGACCGAGTTCCTCGTGCTGATCGCGGCGCTGCTCGAGCTGAAGTCGCGCCTGATCCTGCCGCGCGAGGAAGAGGAGGAGATCGACCTCCCGCAGGACGAGGCGGCCGATGAGCTGCTCGCTCGCATGCTCGAGTACACCCGCTACCGCCGGGCGGCGAGCTGGCTGCACGAGCAGCTGTCCGACGAGTCGGGCTTCCGCTACCGCTCGGCGCCGCTTCCGCCCGAGCTGCGGCGCGTGTCGGTGGATCTGGCGGAGAAGTCGTACGAGCCCGTGAAGCTCGCGGAGGCGCTCGGCGGCCTGCTGCGCAAGCCGGAGCCCCTCACGCTTCGTCACATGGCCACGCCGATCGTGTCGGTCGAGCAGCGCCTCAGCGTGCTGCGCGGCCTGCTCGCTCGCTCGCGCAGCTTCAGCTTCGACGAGGCCGTCAGGGGCGCCGACCGCCTCACCGAGGCGATGACGCTCTGGGCGCTGCTCGAGCTCTACAAGCAGGGCGAGGCGCAATGGCAGCAGGACGAGAACTTCGGCCCGATCAGGGTGAGCGCCCCGTGACCGAGCTCGCGCGCATCGTCGAGGCGCTGCTCTTCCTGTCGAC
>DASVXS010000161.1:0-20131 GCA_036392575.1 Thermoleophilaceae bacterium
GTGGTTACCCGAGACTCCCTCCTTAGCCCCGTGTGCGGCACCACGCGCCGTAGCAACCAGCACGTCACCCGCCTTCATCGCGCCGGCCAGGCCGTAGACCGCTCCCTCGCGCGCCCACCGTCGGACCTTGGGAGACATCGCGGCCGCGGTCGCTGCCACCGCCACTCCGACCTCTCGCTCCATGAGTGCCATGCCCCGGCTCCTCCTTCCGCTGGACGATCAGTCAGGACGGATCGAGGTCCGGCTCGTCCGGCGGAACACCGGATCTCGCAGGCAGAGTATCCGAGCGCGCCCGGGCGAAACCAGCCCTCGCGAAGAAGGACAGCTCAGCGCTCGAGCATCACGCGGGGTGCGCGCCTCTTGGTGGGCGTCGCTCCCCAGAGCAACATCAACAGCTGCTCGATCATCGACATTGCTTCCTCCTCCTCGCGCATCCGCAGAAGCGGCGTGCTTGAAGATTCGTGAAGCCATCGGACGATCCTGTTGCCAGCCGGATACCGGCGGGTTAAGAGATGGTGAAAACCGGCTCGCCCGACGATGGCACTCGCGCTGCCCTGGCCGTGATGCTCGGACGCCAATCGCTGTGCAGCCGAGTAGGCGTGGATGAGGAATCCGCGCCGTGTGGCAACTTCGGGCAGCGCCCCGACGGGCGGCCGCAAGGCTCCGGTGGCCCAGCCCATGGCTCCCTGGTACCGGGGACCGTGGTTTCGTTGTCATTCGAATCGGTACCTCTCGGCTGTGGCGTCGCACGGCCGCGTGCTCGCGCGTCGGGACGCCCGCCGTCTGGCCATTGAGCAGTGAAGGGAGGAAGGATGGAAATCCTCGACCCCAGGGTTGCGGTGGTCGCCGGTGTCGGTGCCGCGGTGATCGGATCAGAGAGTGTGCGCCGGGCGGTCGGCCGTGGCGCAGGCTACGCGGTCGCGGGCGCGTCGAAGGTCGCGTCGCCTGTGGTCGACGCGGGTCGCGAGATCGTCGGAGAAGCCCGCGAGGTTGCCGGCACTGGCAAGGCCACGTCGCGGAGCGGCACACGCAAGTAGCGACTCGAGTCGCCGTGAAGGGCCGCCGGCCTTTGTTGAGGGTTCCGTCTCGCCGGCGGCCCCGCACGCGCTTCGGGCGTGTGCCTGGCCGGTCGGGTTCGCCTGCGACCGGCCCGCCACGCCCCGGAGGCCCAGTCCAAGCCAACCGGTGCATGAGTTGTTGCACCGCCGGGCGCGGGTGTAACCGCGGATGGCCGGATGTACGAGCGATCAGGCGGGGGCGCGGAGCTCGGCGAGCCCCTCGTCTAGGGACTTCACCGGCTCGTAGCCGAGCTCAGACCGCGCGCGCGAGATGTCGATCGTGCACTCCTGTCCGGCTGCCCAGTAGGCCATCCGAGTGAGCGGCGGCCCGCCCGGCAGCGGCAGCGTTCCCCAGAGGGTCTCGGAAACGGCCGCGAGCGCGCCGGCGAGCGGCGCCGGAATGCTGCGGTCGGGCGGCTCGAGCCCCTGTGTGTCGAGCAGCGCAGTCACGAACTCGCGAAAGACGACCGGGTCGCCGTCCGTGACGAAATACGCCTCGCCGGCTGCCCCACGCTGGGCACCGAGCACGAGGCCGTGCACCACGTTGTCCACGTGAGTGGTCGACGTCAGGTGCCGGCCCCCGCCGATCCACGCGAAGCGGCCTGTGCGGACGGCGGCGGCGATCTGCGGGAGGACGGTCGTATCGCCGGGCCCCCACACGAATCGCGGCCGCACCACCACCGTCTCGAGGCCGTCGCCGTTGGCGGCTCGGACCGCCTGCTCGGCCTTGGCCTTGGTGGAGGGATAGAGCGACTTCGAGTCAGGCCGGAGCGGCGCGGTCTCGTCCACGTTCACGAGCGGGTCGCCGGCGAGCAGCGCCGCCTCGGTGCCCACGTGCACGAAGCGGCGGACGCCGGCGCCCGCGGCCGCGCGCAGCGCGTTCTGGGTGCCGGCCACGTTCACGCGCTCGAAGTCCTCGCGGCTGCCCGAATCGGCCACGTTCGCCGCCGCATGAAAGGCCCACTCGCAGCCCGCAGCGCCCTCACGCATCGCGTCGACGTTGTCGAGGTCGCCACGCACCGGCTCGGCTCCCCGCTGCCTGACGGCCTCGGCTGAGCTGTCGGAACGGGCGAGGGCGCGCACCCGCACGCCGTCGCTCACGAGGCGCTCGATCAGCCGCCCGCCAATGAAGCCGGAGCCTCCGGTCACGAACGCGGTGCGGCTTGCGGCCTCCATCGCGGCGGATCGTACATCCGTCCAAGTGACAGTTGGAACAGGTGTGCGGGGGGAACATCGCGAAAGACGTCCCACCAGCCCCTCAAACCGGAGGACTCGTTGAACCTTCCACACGGCCAGCTCAACTTCGCCATCCGCGACGAGGTGATCGACGCGGAAACCGCTGTGATCAACCTCTCCGGCGACGTGGACATGCACACGGCGCCGATGCTCAAGCGACGCATGACCGAGCTCATCCACGAAGGCCGCCGCCGCTTCATCGTGGACCTCTCGGAGGTGTCGTTCATCGACTCGACGGCCATCGGCGTCCTGGTCGGCAGGCGCAAGGACCTGCTCCGCCGCCGCGGCACCATCGCGCTCGTCTGCTCGGACGAGAACGTGCTCGAGATCTTCGAGATCGCGGGTCTACCTGCGCTCTTTGAGATCCACGACTCGCGCGAGCGCGCGCTCGAGGCGCGCGTGCACGCCTAGCCGCAGACCCAGGACCCGAGAAACGCATTAGGGGGGAGACCCGTGAGCCCACAGGCCATCAGCCTGCGCCAGGAGCTGCGCGAGCTGCGCGTCCCGGCGAGCACGGAGATGTTGTTCCGCGTCCGCGACTTCGCGGAGGCGGCCGCCGAGGCGTTCGGCCTCTCGTCACGCGATCGCTACCGCGTGAAGCTGGCAGCCAGCGAAGCTGCGGCCAACGCGATCGAGCACGGAGCGCCCGACAGCGACGGCTCGATCAAGCTGCGCGTCGTGTGCGAGGGCGACTCGCTCGCTATGTACGTGTCCGATGCCGGCAGCTTCGCGACGCCGGCCGTCGATCCAGACCAGTGGTCCGAGCGCGGCCGCGGACTCGCGTTCATCGCCGCGCTGATGGACGAGGTGGAGGTCACCAGGGAGGGGACGGGCACGCTCGTACGCATGGCCAAGCGCCTTCCGGTCGCCGCGTAGCACGCCACCTCCGTCACTAGACTGCGGCTCATGGCGGCCCCTGCACGCCCCATGACCGACGCCGAACGCTGGTTCCGCGAGAAGTACGCGGCCGCGCCGGAGCGCGACGCGCTGTTCACGACGATCTCCGGGCAGGAGATCGACCCGCTGTACACGTCCGACGACCTGTCGGATCCCGCCAAGATCGGCTTCCCGGGCGAGTATCCCTACACGCGCGGCGTGTACCCGTCGATGTACCGCGGGCGACTCTGGACGATGCGCCAGTTCGCGGGCTTCGGCACGGCCGAGGAGACGAACGAGCGCTTCCGCTACCTGCTCGACCACGGGCAGACGGGGCTCTCCACGGCGTTCGACATGCCGTCGTTGATGGGGCACGACTCCGACCATCCGCGCTCGCTGGGCGAGGTGGGCCGCGAGGGCGTCGCCGTCGACACGCTCGACGACATGCAGACGCTTTTCCAGGGCATTCCGATGGGCGAGGTCTCCACCTCGATGACCATCAACGCCCCGGCCGCGATCATGCTCGCCTTCTACGTCGTCGCGGCGGAGCAGCAGGGCGTGCCGCCGGAGCAGCTCGCCGGCACGATCCAGACCGACATCCTCAAGGAGTACATCGCCCAGAAGGAGTGGTGCTTCCCGATCGACCCGGCGATGCGCCTCGTGACCGACATGGTCGAGTGGTGCTCCGAGCGCATGCCGCGCTGGCACCCGATCTCGATCAGCGGCTACCACATCCGCGAGGCCGGCTCGACGGCGCAGCAGGAGCTCGCCTTCACGCTGAAGGACGGCTTCACGTACGTGGAGCAGGCGATCGAGCGCGGCCTCGACGTGGACGACTTCGCGCCGCGGCTGAGCTTCTTCTTCAACGCCCACCTCGACTTCTTCGAGGAGATCGCCAAGTACCGCGCCGCCCGCCGGATCTGGGCGCGCGAGCTGAAGGAGACCTACGGCGCGAAGAACGAGCGGTCGCTGCTGATGCGCTTCCACTCGCAGACAGCGGGCGTGTCGCTCACGGCGCAGCAGCCGCTCAACAACGTCGTCCGCACGGCGATCGAGGCGCTAGCAGCGGTGCTCGGCGGCACGCAGTCGCTGCACACGAACTCATACGACGAGGCGCTCGCCTTGCCAACCGAGGAGGCGGTGCGCGTGGCGCTCCGCGCGCAGCAGATCATCGCCCACGAGACCGGTGTGACGAACACCATCGACCCGCTCGGTGGCGCCTATTTCATCGAGGCGCTTACCGACAAGATTGAAGAAGCCGCGTACGACTACTTCCGCCGCATCGACGAGCTCGGCGGCATGGTCGAGGCGATCAAGCAGAACTTCCCGCAGCGCGAGATCGCCGACGCTTCCTTCCACTACCAGCAGGAGGTCGACTCCGGCAAGCGCATCGTGGTCGGCGTGAACCGCTACCGCAACGCCGAGGACCAGCCGCTCGAGATCCTGCGCATCGACCCCGCGCTCGAGCGCAAGCAGATCGACCGCGTGCGCGCCGTGCGTGCCCGCCGCGAGGCCGCAGCTGTCGAGGGCGCACTGACGAGCCTCAACGAGGCCGCCGCGGCCGGCGCGAACTTGATGGAGCCGCTGCTCGAGGCGGCACGCGCGCACGCCACCGAGGGCGAGATCGTCGAGTCGCTGCAGAGGGTGTTCGGCACCTACACAGAGTCACCGGTCTTCTAGCCGGTGTAGCGTGTTGTCACAGGGAGGCCCCGCGCCGGGCGGGACGAACTACTGGCCCGAGCGCGTCAGCTCAGGGGAAAGCACTCACGGAAAGAGGACTGGTTCATGCGCAAGCTCCTAGCCACGCTCGCGATCGTTTCGCTGATCGCAGGCGTGACGGCGGCCGTGGCTCTCGGCGCCACCAAGACGGTCCGGGTCGGCGACAACTTCTTCAGCAAGAAGTCGCTCACCATCAGCCGGGGCACCACGGTGAAGTGGAGCTGGCAGAGCACAGACAACCCCCACAACGTGGCCGGGAAGGGCTTCAAGTCAACGGTCAAGAGTTCCGGCAGCTACAAGCACACCTTCCGCAAGCGCGGGAAGTACATCGTCATCTGCCAGATCCATCCGACGCAGATGCGCATGACCGTCAAGGTCCAGTAGCTTTCGCCGACGTGGAAGGCAGCGCTCAAGCGGCTACGGAGGCCCGGCAGGCTTCCGGGCGCAAGATCAGGGTTGTCGTCGCGAAGCCCGGCCTCGACGGGCACGATCGCGGCGCGAAGATCATCGCTCGCGCTCTGCGCGACGCGGGCATGGAGGTCATCTACACCGGCCTGCACCAGACGCCGGAGCAGATCGCGGAGACGGTGCTCCAGGAAGACGCGGACGCGGTCGGCCTCTCGATCCTCTCGGGCGCGCACATGACGCTCGTGCCGCGCGTGGTGGAGCTGCTCAGGGAACAGGGGGCCGACGACGTGGTGATCACGGTCGGCGGGACGATCCCGTCCGAGGACATCCCTGAGCTGAAGAAGCTCGGCGTCTCGGAGGTCTTCACGCCGGGCGCGTCCACGCAGGAGATCGTCGACTTCATCCGCGGCGCGGTCCCCTAGCCGGCGAGGACCCAGCCGGCGCTCGGTTGCGAGCTGTGGCGGCCGGCCGTGGCTGGACCGGAGCTCCGGCTCCCTTAGCCGGAAACAGCGGCAATAACTGTTGGCCTGGAGCGGGTTCGCCGGCCCCGGACGAACGAGATTGATTTTGAGCCCCTATATGGGGCTCAACTTAAGGGTGGTTCTGTGGACCTTTCGCAGCACCGCCGGGGGCATCCCGTTATTGCTGCTGTAAACGCCCGGCACAACCGCACGGCCCCGCGGCTACTCGCCGGCCAAGCACCCCCCTGATCGGGGGGTTTACGGCGCGAATCCCTGTTACCTCCGGGCGTCCGGGGTGATCTTCCGTGCGTGGGCCTATCGGCAGAGACGGCAAGCTTCCGCGGCAATGACGCCGACTGCCTCGTGGCGGCGTCGCTCGCATGCCCGCTGTGCCTGCACGGAGACACAGACTGGAGCCTCGGCGGCGACGTCTGGGACACGTGGGCGGACTGCTCCTGCCCCCACTGCGGGCACTCGCGCAGGGTGTACCTCGCGGGTGACCAGGCGCTCCGGCTGTCGCTGCACGTGGCGCGCCCGCTCGACCCCGAGCCCCACCCGGGCGCGCTCGATATTCCGCTATAAAGCCATCTAGGGCGGGGGCCATGGTGATGAGCCCTCAAGCGCAAGCGAGTGACGCACGCAACGACGCGCTCGACCTGCTGGTCGAGTTGCTGCCGGACGTCGATGCGGCGAAGCCGACGCGCGACTTCTATGACCGCATCTGTGAGGCAGTGTGCCGGCTCACGTCGATGGAGCGCGCGGTCCTGTTCGTCTACGACGAGGCAGTGCGCTGGGTGCGCGCGGCCGGCTCGCACGGCGTAGACCCGGCGCTGATCGCGGACGTGCACGCGATGCTCGAGGAGACGCCGCTCGCGCAGCGGGCGCTCTCGAGCGAGGAGGTGGTGGTGTCGAGCGCGCCGCTCGACCAGGAGGTGCCGCCTCGCTACGCGCGCATGCTCGACGTGAAGACGCTGAGCTGCACGCCGGTGTCCGCGGGGGGACGCTGGTTCGGCGTGATCCTCGCCGACCGCGGCGGCGAGCCCTTCGACGTGACCGAAGAGGAGCGCCACACGATGCTCTCCCTCGGCAAGATGGCGGCGCTCGCCGCTGGCGTGCGCATGGCCACGCGCCAGCAGGAGCGCGCCCGCCGGCTTGCGGAGCGCATCGAGCTGGCGCGCGAGGTGCACGAGCGCGCGATGCAGCGGCTGTTCGGCCTCTCGCTCGTGCTGGGCGGCGACGACGAGCTCCAAAAAGAGGATCGGCGGCGCTGCGCTGAGGAGCTGGGCGCCGCGCTCGCGGAGTTGCGAAGCGCGCTCGAGCGCCCGCTCGCGCCTCCGGAGCGCGAGACTGCGACAACGCTCCGCGAGGAGCTCGTACGGCTGGACCAGCGCTACCGCGACCTCTCGATCACCACGGAATGGCCGGACGGGGCGGAGGTCCCGCCCGACCTCGAGCCGCTCGCACAGGCGGTGCTCGCCGAGGCGCTACTGAACGCGCACAAGCACGCTCGCGGCTCGAACGTGCGGGTCCGCGTTGAGTCGAGCGCCGACACGTTCGCCATGGAGGTCGAGAACGACGGCCTGCGAGAAAGCCCGCCCGGCGGAGGGCTGGGCCTGCGGCTGACGGCCTACCAGGCGGTCCAGCACGGAGGCGTCGTCGAGTTCGGCAAGGCGCCGGAGGACAGATGGCGAGTGCGGCTCGTGGTCCCGAGGGCGGCCGTATGACCGAGGGCCGGCTGCGCGTGCTGGTGGTCGACGACCACGACGTCGTGCACTGGGGCTTCCGGCTCCTCCTCTCGCGGCAGCCCTGGGTCGAGCGTTGCATCGCCGCTCGTGGCGCCGACGAGGCGCTGGAACTCACCCGCCGCTACGAGCCACACGTCGCGCTCGTCGACCTGTTCATGGGCGACGAGTCGGGCGCCGACATCTGCGAGGCGATCCGCGCGGAATCGCCTAGTACGCGCGTGCTGCTTATCTCGGGCGCGGGCCATATCTCGGCGCCTGCCGCAAAGGCGGCCGGCGCTTCCGGTTTCATCTCGAAGGAGTGGGCGGGCGACGACGTGGCGCGCGCGGTGCGCATGGTCGCGAAGGGCATGACCGTCTTCGAGCCGGCAGCCGAAGCGCCTCAGAACGGCCTCACCGGCCGCGAGCGGGAGGTACTCGACCTGATCGCCTCCGGCGCGACGAACCGCGAGATCGCGGATCAGCTCTTCCTCTCGCCGCACACGGTGAAGGAGCACACGAGCGCGGTCTACCGGAAGCTGAGCGTGCGCAATCGCGCCGAGGCGGTGCAGCGTGCGCAGCGGCTCGGCCTGATCGGCTGAGCGCCGCCCACCCCCCGGCCATCCCCGGATAGCCCCCCGTCCGGGGGGATGGTCGGGCCGAGGGGTTCAGCCCGCGTGCGGTTCCGGCCACGCTCTGCATCGTGGACGCACTGCTGTTCCCGGGACAGGGCAGCCAGTCGTCGGGCATGCGTGACCTCGCGTGTCACGGACGGCCGGACCTGCTGGAGCGCGCCGAGCGCGAGCTCGGCCAGGACCCATGCGAGGCCGCTTCCAGCGGAACCTACGCCGCTCAGCTCGCCATCTACTGCGCGAGCCTTGGCGGATACGAGCTTCTCGACCGCCCGCGACCCGACTACGCCGCCGGCCACTCGCTGGGTGAGATCGCCGCGTTGGCCGCCGCCGACGCGATCTCAGCCGAGGACGGCCTGCGCTTGGTCGCCGCTCGCGGGCGGTTGATGGAGGAGGCAGCGCGCGCCCGCCAGGGCGGCATGGTGGTGCTGCGCACCGACAGCGCCGGCGCGACAGCGCTGCTGAACGGCGACGGCGCCACGGTCGCGAACGAGAACTCGCCGGACCAGACCGTCGTCTCGGGCGACGAGGCGGCGCTGCTCGAGCTCGAATGGCGCGCCGGTGAGCAGGGCGTACGCGCGATGCGGCTGCCGGTCGCGGGCGCCTTCCACTCGCCCGCGATGGAGCCGGCGGTCGAGCCGTTCGCTGCCGAGCTCGACGCCGTGGAGGTGCGCGAGCCGCGCTTCCCGGTCATCTCGTCGACGTCGGCACAACCGTTCGACGGTGACATCCGCGCGCGGCTGGCCGCCGCCCTCACCGAGCCGGTCCGCTGGACCTCGGTGCTCGCCTGGCTCGACGAGCAGGGCGTACGGCGCTACGTCGAAACTGGGCCGGGGCGGGTGCTGACAGGGCTCGTGCGCCGCACGTTGCCCGGCGTCGCCGCGGTGAGCGCGGACCCGATGGAGATGTCCCGTGCTTGAGGCCCCACTCGCCAGCCGCACGCGCGCAGGCGTGCCCGCTGCGGGCGCCGCGTTCGCGTCCGTCTCCGGCGTCGTTCCCGACGCAGTCGTACCGAACGCTCGCATCGCGCACCGCCTGGGCGTTGAGGAGCGTTGGATCGAGACGCGCACCGGCATCAAGGAGCGCCGCGTCGTCCGCGACGGCGAGCGCATGCTCGACCTCGCGGTGCGCGCCGGTCACGCCGCTCTCGCGGGCGCCGGCATCGACGCAGTCGCTGTCGACATGCTGCTGCTCGCCACAACGAGCCACGACGAGCTCGTGCCCAACGGCGCGCCCCAAGTGGCCGCCGAGCTCGGCGCCGTGCACGCCGGAGCGATCGACGTCGGCGCCGCCTGCACAGGCTTCGTCGCCGCCGTCGAGCTTGGGGCGGCTCTGATCGAATCTCGCCGCGCTGCTCGCGTGCTGGTGATCGGCGCCGACGTGATGAGCCGGCATGTGGATCCCGACGATCGCTCCACGGCTGCCCTGTTCGGCGATGGGGCCGGCGCTGCGCTGCTCGTCTCCTCCATGCCGGGGCGGATCGGGCCGACGGTCGTCGGCGCGGACGGCGAGGGCGCCACCCTGATCCGCGCGCCGCACCCGCGCGCGCTGATCGAGATGCAGGGCCCCGAGACTTTCGCTCAGGCCGTGGACCGCCTCTGCGAAGCCACGGTCGACGCCGCCGCTCTCTCGGGCATTGCCTCTCTCGAGGACATCGACCTGTTCGTGTACCACCAGGCGAACGCGCGGATACTGCGCGCCGTTGGTGAGCGGCTCGGACTGACCGCCGAGCGCGTGCCCGACTACATCAGCAGCTACGGCAACACGTCGGCCGCGTCGGTCCCGATAGCTCTTGCGGAGGCCGAGCGGGACGGACTGCTCATGCCCGGCATGCGCGTCCTGATCGGCGCGTTCGGCGCGGGCCTCACCTGGGGCGCCACCGTCGTGGAGTGGGGTGTACCGCCTGATGCGTGAGGGATGCGCGCTGGTGACTGGAGCCTCGCGCGGGATCGGCGCCGCGACCGCCCTTGCGCTCGCCGAAGACGGGTGGCCCGTAGGAGTGAACTTCCGCAGCGACTCCGACGGCGCGGAGCGCGTGGTGGGACGGATATCCGCGTCGGGCGGGACCGCAGTGCCGCTGCCGGCCGACGTGGCGGACCCCGGCGCCGCCGAGCAGCTCTTCGGCAGCCTCGAGGAGCGCTTCGGCCCCGTGCTCGTGCTCGTGAACAATGCCGGCGTGCGCGCCGACGGGCTGGCGCCGCAGCTGGGCGACGACGAGTGGGACCTCGTGCTCGACACGAACCTCTCGGCCGCCTTCCGGCTCACGCGCCGGGCGCTGCGGCGCATGGTCACCACACGCTTCGGCCGGGTGGTCAACGTCGCGTCGGTGGTGGGCCAGCGGGCGAACCCCGGCCAGGCCAACTACGCGGCATCGAAGGCCGGGCTGATCGGCTTCACGCGCACCGTGGCCGCGGAGGTGGCGCGCCGCGGCGTGACCGTGAACGCCGTCGCGCCGGGCTTCGTGGAGACCGAGATGACCAATGGCCTGCTGGAGCGGGCCGTGAAGGAGATCCCGGCGCGGCGCGTCGGCACCCCCGAGGAGGTCGCGGCGTGCGTGCGCTTCCTGGCCTCGGAGGAGGCCGGATACGTGACCGGGACCACGCTGACCGTCGACGGCGGACTCAGCGCGTGACAACAACGACGAAGGAGAGGTAGATGCCGGCAACAGTCACGAAGGAGAACGTGCAGGAGACGATCGTCGAGGCGATCGCGAAGCTCGGGCCCGACCCGAGCGAGATCACGCCCGACGCCACGTTCGAGTCGCTCGAGATCGACTCGCTCGATCTCGTCGAGCTCGCGCAGGTGATCGAGGACGAGTACGGCGTGGCGATGAAGAGCGAGGACGCGTCGCGACTCCAGACCGTGCAGGACGCCGTGGACCTGGTGGTGGAGAGGGCATCGTGACCCGCAGTGTCGTCATCACCGGCGTGGGCGCCGTCACGCCCCTCGGGGTGGGGGCGCGTGCGCTGTTCGAGCGCTGGGCGCGCGGCGAGAGCGGTATCGAGGAGGGCCTCGGCCGCTGCTCCGAATTCGACCCGACTGAGCGCATGTCGAAGAAGGAGGCGCGCCGCGCCGACCGCTTCACCCAGCTGGCGGTCACCGCTGCCGGCGAGGCGCTCGAGAGCGCGGGATGGAACGGCTCGCCTCCGGTCGAGCCCGAGCGCGTCGCGGCCATCATCGGCACCGGCATCGGCGGCCTCGAGTCGCTCGGCACGCAGCAAGACGTGCTGCGAGACGAGGGCCCGAAGCGGGTGTCGCCCCTGGCCGTGCCGCTGATGATGGCGAACGCCGGGTCGGCCGCTGTCGCGATGAGGCACGGCCTGACCGGCCCTTCTTTCGCGACCGCCTCGGCGTGCGCGGCTGGCACCGACGCGATCGGTACCGCCATGCGGATGATCCAGTCCGGGCAGGCCGACGCCGCCGTCGCCGGCGGCGCCGAGGCCGCGCTCACGCCGCTCGCGCGCAGCGCATTCGCGGCGATGGGCGCCACGTCCGAGAGCGGGATCTCGCGCCCGTTCGACGCCCGCCGCGACGGCTTCGTGATGGGCGAGGGCGCGGGCGTGCTGGTGCTCGAGGACGCCGAGATCGCGCGGGCGCGCGGCGCTGAGGTGCTCGCCGAGCTGCGCGGCTACGGCGCGAGCTCCGACGCCTACCACTTGACGGCCCCCGACCCCGAGGGCTCGGGCGCGGCGCGCGCAATCGAGATCGCCCTCGAGCACGCGCGCGTCGCACCCGAAGACGTCGACTACGTGAACGCACACGGCACCTCCACGCCGCTGAACGACCGCTCCGAGACCGAGGCGATCAAGCACGCGCTCGGGGAGCACTCGACGGAGGTACCGATCTCCTCCACGAAGTCGGCGATCGGCCACCTGCTCGGCGCTGCCGGCGCGGTCGAGGCGGTTGCCACGGTGCTCGCAATCCGCGAGCGCCTCGCGCCGCCCACGCTCGGCTGGGAGGCGCGCGAGGAGGGCCTCGACCTCGACTACGTGCCCGGCAAGGGGCGCGAGCTGCCCGAGGGCGCGATCGCGATCTCGAACTCGTTCGGCTTCGGCGGACACAACGCCGTGCTGTGCATAGGGGCGGCATGACCCAGACCGCACCGCAACTCGCGACCGCCTCTCGCCTCGATCCGCTCGAGCGCCTCGAGCTGCTCTGCGACGAGGGCTCGCTGCGCGTGCTCCGCACGCACGTCGAGTCGCTGAGACTCGGCCCCAAGGCGCGCCCGGGGGACGGTGTCGTCGCCGGCGCGGGGCGCGTGGGGGGCAGGCCGGTCTATTGCTACGCGCAGGACAACTCGTTCGCCGGCGGCTCGCTCGGCGCCGCGCATGCCGACACCATCACCGAGGTTCTCCGTCTCGCCGGCCGCTCGCGTGCGCCGGTCGTCGGCTTCGTGGACTCCGGCGGCGCTCGCCTCCAGGAGGGTGTGGCAGCGCTCGACGGCTACGGGCGGGTGTTCCGCGAGATCGTCGCGCTTTCCGGCGTGGTCCCGCAGATCTCGGTGATCTGCGGCGCGGCGGCCGGAGGTGCCGCCTACTCGCCCGCGCTCACCGACTTCGTGGTCATGAACCGTGAGGCGGCGATGTTCCTCACCGGGCCGGGCGTCGTTCGCGAGGCGATCGGCGAGGATGTCACCGCCGCGGAGCTCGGTGGCGCCGCCGTGCACGAGCGAAGCGGCGTCTGCGAGCTCGTCGCCGAGTCCGAGGCGGACGCGGTGCGCGCGGCGCGCGAGCTGCTCTCCTACCTGCCGCAGAGCGCTTACGACGAGCCGCCGCGGCACCCGGTCGCGGTGCCGGAAGATCGCCGCGACCCAGGGCGCCTCGTGCCGCGTTCTTCGCGCCGCGTGTACGACGTGCGGCTCGTGATCGACGAGCTGGCCGACCCAGGCTCGTCGCTAGAGATCGCCCCGCGCTTCGCACGGAACATGGTCACCACCTTCGCCCGCATCGAGGGGCGCCCGGTCGGCTTCATCGCCAACCAGCCACGCCACCTCGGCGGCACGATCGACTGGACCGCCGCCCGCAAGGCCGCGCGCTTCGTGCGTATCTGCGACGCATACGGGCTGCCACTCGTGGTGCTGGTCGACGCGCCCGGCTTCCTGCCCGGCTCGGCGCAGGAGCAAGCGGGCGTGCAGCGCGAGGGCGCGAAGCTGCTTCACGCGTTCGCGGAGGCGACGGTGCCAAAGCTCACCGTGGTGCTGCGCAAGGCGTTCGGAGGGGCGTACATCACGATGAACTCGAAGGCGCTCGGTGCCGATCTCGCCGCCGCCTGGCCGGACGCGGAGATCGGCGTGATGGGCGGCCAGCAGGCCGCGTCGGTCATCAACCGGCGCGATATCGCGGCCGCAGACGACCCGGACGGCGAGCGCGCCGCCCGCGCCGCCGCTTACGCCGCCGAGCACCTCGGCGCGGCGGTCGCCGCGCGCGAGGGCGCGATCGACGCCGTGATCGAGCCCGCCGACACCCGCTCGTGGCTCGCCTGGGGCCTGAGCTCCTTCGGCGGTCGCACCGGGGGCAGGCGCGCGCGCTCCGGGAACGTCCCGCTCTGACAAAGGAGGACCGCATGCCCGAACTCTTCTCACTCCCGTTCGACCGGCTCAACGAGGGGGAGCAGTTCGCCACGCGCGGGCGAACGGTCACCGAGGCCGACGTGGTCGCGTTCTCGTCGCTCACCGGCGACTGGCACCCGCAGCACACCGACGCGGTGTGGGCGGCGTCGAGCGTCTTCGGCGAGCGCATCGCCCACGGGATGCTGCTGCTGTCGTTCGCGGTGGGGCTGCTGCCGTTCGATCCCGAGCGCGTGCTCGCGCTGCGCCGAGTGGAGGACGTCGTCTTCAAGCGCCCGGCATTCATCGGCGACACGGTGCACGCGGCCGGCCGCATCGACTCGCTGTCCCCGGTGGACGATCGCGCCGGCCTCGTCACGCTCGCCTGGCGCATGGAGAACCAGCACGGCGAGCTGCTGTTGCGCGCACGCACCCAGGTGCTCTGGGCGGGCGACGGCGCCCGGCCTTCCGATGACAGCCCGGGCCTGCCGCTCACCGCGGCGGGCGTGCTTCCGCTGTGATGCTCGACGGCAAGCGACTGCTGATCACCGGCGTCGTCACGCGCCGGAGCATCGCCTTCTCCGTGGCGGAGGAGGCGCAGCGCGCCGGTGCGGAGGTACTGCTGACGAGCTTCGGCCGCGCGCGCCGGATCACCGAGCGCGCGGCGACTCGCCTTCCGGACCCGCCCGACGTGCTGGAGCTCGACGTGAACGAGCCCAGCGACATCGCGGAGCTCGCGGACGAGCTCGACCGGCGGTGGGGGAGCGTCGACGGCGTCCTTCACGCGATCGCCTTCGCGCCCGAGGACGCGCTCGGCGGGCGCTTCCTCGAGACACCGCCCGAGAGTGCCGCGGCCGCCTTCCAGACGAGCGCCTACTCGCTCAAGGCGCTCGCCTGCGGCCTGCTCCCGCTGCTCGAGCAGAGCGACGCCGGCGGGAGCGTCGTCGGCCTCGACTTCGACGCCTCCGTCGCTTGGCCGGCCTACGACTGGATGGGCGTTTCGAAGGCCGCGCTCGAGGCGGTGTCGCGATACCTCGCGCGCGACCTCGGCCCGCGCGGCGTGCGCGTGAACCTCATTTCGGCGGGTCCGCTCGAGACCGTCGCCGCGAGCGGGATCCCCGGATTCCAAGAGCTCGCGGCGCTTTGGGGGCGCGGCGCACCGCTCGGCTGGGACTGCGAAGATCCCGCGCCGGTCGCCCGGGCGGCGTGCTTCCTCCTATCGGACTGGTCCCGCGGCATAAGCGGCGAGATCCTGCACGTGGACGGCGGGTATCACGCGCTGGGCGCCCCTGTGACAGCCGTCACAGAAGCGGCGACGCTGGGCGACTGACTCGTCAGTCAACCGGGTAGAATGCCGCCCGGCGCCACCCGCGGAGGCGGATGCTGGCCGCCTGGGGAGAGCCCGCGTAGTACCGAACGAAGGAGCCTGTCTTGAAGATTTGCGTCCTGGTCAAAGAGGTGCCGGACGCCGCAGTCGAGAAGCGCATGGACCCGAACACCAAGCGCCTCGACCGCAGTGGCGAGAAAAACCTCAATCCCTTTGACACGCACGCCATCGAGGCCGCCATGCAGATCAAGGAAGGCGGCGCCATCGATGTGGAAGAGATCGTTGCCGTGACCATGGGGCCCGAGAGCGCCGTCCGCGCGCTCCACAAGGCCGTCTCGCTCGGCGCCGACCGCTCGGTGCACCTCAGCGACGACGCCTTGGCCGGCTCCGACGTGAGCGCGACGGGCTACGCGCTCGCGCAGGTGCTCAAGCAGGAAAGCCCGGACCTCGTCCTACTCGGGCAGCAGTCGGACGACGGCGAGTGCTACACGATCGGCGCCGTCGTGGCGGACTACCTGCAGATGCCGTCGCTCACCCAGGTCATCAAGATCGACGTGGAAGGCAACGCACTCCGCTGCGAGCGCCAGGCCGAGTATGGCTACGACACCGTCCAGGTGGAATTGCCCGCGGTGATCTCGGTCGGCGACGCCATCAACGAGCCGCGCTACCCGTCGCTCAAGGCGATCATGGGCGCGAAGAAGAAGCCGCTCGACGCAAAGTCGACCGGCGACGTGGGCATCGAGACGAGCAGGGTCGGCCAGGACGGGTCACGCACCGCCGTCCTCGCGATCAACCCGCCGCCCGCGAAGGAGGCCGGCGAGATCATCGAGGACGAGGACACCGACGAGACGGTCCAGAAGATCGTCTCCTGGCTCGAGGAAAGGAAGCTGCTGGCATGAGCGGGATCCTCACTTACGTTCTTCACTACGACGGCGAGTTCAACAAGAACTCGCTCGGAGCCGTCTCCCAGAGCGCGAAGCTCGCGCAGGAGCTCGGCCAGGAGGCCGCCGCGATCGTCGTCGGCGGCGACGACCTGACCGACGAGCTCGTCGGTTCGCTCGGCAATTACGGCGTGTCGAAGGTCTACCGCGCGAAGGGGCCCGAAGGCCTCGCGCAGCCGGTCATCGACGCGATGGCCAAGGTCATCCAGGACAACGGCTACAGCTACGCGCTGTTCGGCGGCGGCCTGCTCGGGTTCGAGATCGGCGCCGGCCTCGCCGCCCGCCTGAACGGCGGCGTGACGATGGAGGTCACGGAGGTCAAGCCGCAGGACGGCAAGCTCGTCGCGGTCCGGCCGATCCTCCAGGACTCCGCGCTCGTGGACGTCGACTACGTGGGCGAGCCGGGCATCATCATCGGGCGCCTGAACGCGTTCGAGATCTCCGAGTCGGGCGGTGGCACGGCTCAGATCGAGGACGTGGACGTGCAGCTGTCCGAGTGGTCCACCAAGGCGTCGATGGTCCAGCGCGGCGAGCAGCGCGGCGCGGACGTGAACATCGAGGACGCCGACATCCTCGTCGCGGGCGGCCGCGGTCTCGGCAAGGCCGAGGGCTTCCAGCTCTGCGAGGCCCTGGCGCAGGCGCTCGGCGGCGCGGTCGCCGCCACCCGCGCGGTGGTCGACGCCGGCTGGTATCCGTACGCCGCGCAGATCGGCCAGACCGGCAAGACGGTCGCGCCGAAGCTGTACCTCGCGGCCGGCATCTCGGGCGCGATCCAGCACAAGGTCGGCATGCAGAACTCCGAGAACATCGTGGCGATCAACAAGGACCCGAACGCCCCGATCTTCGAGTTCTCCGATCTCGGTATCGTCGGCGATCTCAACAAGATCCTCCCCAAGCTGACCGAGGCCGTGAAGGCCAAGAGGGGAGGCTGATCCGACGATGGGCGCGCGCCCGGCGGATTTCCCGCCGCCCGTCAAGTCCTACGAGGAGTTCGTCGGCCAGCCGACGGATCCCGAGGACGAGCGGATCGAGGTAGGCATCGTGATCGTCGGAGGCGGCCCTGCGGGGCTCGCCTGCGCGATCCGGCTGATGCAGCTGCTCGAAGACGCACCGCAGCTCGCCGAGTCGCTCGGCGAGGTGCCGGTCGCGGTCATCGAGAAGGGCAAGAACACCGGCTCGCACCTGCTGTCGGGGGCGATGATGAATCCGTCGGCGATGCGCGAGCTGTTCCCGGACGTGCCCGAGGAGGACTGGCCTACGTACGGCCCCGTCTCCAAGGACGCGGTCTACCTGATGACCGACAAGACGGCCACGCGCCTGCCGACGCCGCCGCCGTTCCGAAACCACGGCAACCACGTCACCTCGGTGGCTCAGCTCGGGCGCTGGCTCGGCGAGAAGGCCGAGGAGGCCGGTGTGTACGTGCTTACCGAGTCGGCGGGCTACAAGCTGCTCGTCGACGACGGCCAGGTGGTGGGCGTGCGCACCGGCGACAAGGGTCGCGGGCGTGACGGCGAGCCGCTCCCGAACTTCGAGCCGGGCTCGGACGTGATCGCGAAGGCGACCGTGCTGGCCGAGGGCACGCAGGGCCACCTGACAGGCGCGGCAATCGGTCGCTTCGGCCTGGGCGCCGACGACCCGCAGCAGTGGGAGATCGGCGTGAAGGAGGTCTGGGAGGTCACCAAGCCGCTCGACCGCGTGATTCACACGATGGGCTGGCCGCTCAAGCTGAGCTCCCGGTATGGGGAGTTCGGCGGCTCGTTCTGCTACCCGATGGGCGACGACAAGGTGTCGATCGGCTTCGTCGTGGGGTTGGACTACAAGGACGCGAACTTCTCCGTCCACGACACGCTCCAGCTGATCAAGACGCACCCTCTGTTCAAGAAGGTGCTCGAGGGCGGCAAGCGGGTCGGATGGGGGGCGAAGACGCTCCCGTCCGGCGGCTACTGGGCGATGCCCAGCCAGCTCTGGGCCCCGGGGCTCGTCCTCGCGGGCGACGGCGCCGGCATGGTGAATGTGCCGAAGCTGAAGGGTGTCCACTACGCGATGCACGCCGGCATCTACGCCGCCGAGGCGATCTTCGACGGGCTCAAGAAGGGCGACACGAGCGACCTCTCGGGCTACGAGGACCGCGTGCGCGACAGCGTGATCGAGAAGGACCTCTACCGCTCGCGCAACATGCGCCAGCCGTTCACGCGCGGGTTCTTCGTGGGCGGTGCGATCGCGAATGTGCTCGAGGCCAGCGGCGGGCGCCTGCCCCCCGGCCACTTCGCCACTCACGATGACGCCGAGGTGGAGGTGTTCCAGGGCAAGAAGCGGGACTACCCGAAGCCCGACGGGAAGCTCACGTTCGACAAGCTCTCGAGTGTGTTCGCCACGGGCAACGCGACCCGCGACGACGCGCCCAACCACGTCCGTGTCCAGCGCAACGTGCCGATCGAGATCGCGCTGATGTGGAAGAACATGTGCCCGGCGTACGTGTACGAGCTGGCGGACGAGGTGCAGGAGCAGCTCGACAATGGCGGCATCCCCGACGGGACGCTCGTCGAGGTTCATCTCACGCCGTCGAACTGCGTCCAGTGCGGCGCGATCACGGCGAAGGGTGGCCGCCTCACCCCGCCGGAGGGCGGAGACGGGCCCAACTATCAGCTGACCTGAGTCTCAGAGCGGCGTCCTCGGGCGCCGCTCTTCGTTCGGCATAGACTCGGCACGTGGATCTCGCGGTCGGGATCGCCGCGTCGGTCGTGGCGGCTCTCATCTTCACCGGGTCGGTGACCGTCCAGGCGCTCGAGGCCCGGGCGGTGTCGCATGAGCACGCGATGCGCGCCACGCTGCTGAGGAGCCTCGCGGCGCGCCGCCGCTGGCTCGGCGCGATCAGCCTGCTCGTGCTCGGCTGGATCTTCTACGTGTTCGCCCTTACGCTCGCGCCGCTGACGGTGGTGCAGCCGGTCCGCGCCGTCGGGCTGCTGGTGCTTCTGTGGGTGGGCGTGCGGGTGCTGGGCGAGCGCGCCGGGCGGCGCGAGCTGATCGGCGTGCTGCTGATCGTGGGCGGCGTCGTTGCGCTCGGCGCGGCTGCTCCCGAGCACAGCAGCAACCACGCGAGTGCGGGGGAGCTGGTCCTGGCGCTCGGGCTGCTCGGCGCCGCGGCCTTGGCTCCCTTCGCCGTACGCGGCGGCGATCGCGGCCTGAGCCTCCTCGTGGTGTTCGCCGCGGGGCTCGCGTTCTCGTGGGTGGACTTCGCTTCGAAGCTCATGGCCGACGCGCTGCACGATCACCACTTCCTCGGAGCGTGGGCCTGGGCGACGGCGATCGGTGTGTTCGCGGTCGTCGGTCTACTCGCCGAGAACTCGTCGTTCCAGCGCCGGCCGGCCACTCAGGTGGTGCCGATCGTGTTCGCGCTGCAGATGGCACTGCCGGCCGCGCTGGCCGCGCTCGTGGGCGGAGAGAACTGGGGCGACACGCCGCTCGGCGGGGCGGTGATCGGCGTTGCGCTTGTGCTCGTGACCGTGGGGACGCTGGTGCTGGCGAGCTCGCACGCGGTGGCGGACGTTGTGGCCGCTGCGGAGGGCGCCGAGGAGGCGGAACCCGCTGCCGCGTAGCAGCTCTGGTTAGCGGTAAGGGGAGGGAGGCGTACGCGGTCTGGCCGCGCGGTTTCCTCGCACCGTGGTCGATTTTGCCGCTGTGGGCGGCACGATCGACCAATGTGCACTGAATTCGCCGAAGCGTCCTGCTTTGCCCACGCATAGCGGGGGGTAATCCAGGACGGTAGAGAGAAAACAGCCGCTCTCACCCCCTTATTGCTAACCCGGAGAACCCGCCCGCCGGCGGACACGGGTACGGTGCCGAAGCAGGATGCCGCGCACACGCCAGCCCATACGGCGCGCCAGCGTGGTCGGAGCGGGTTCGTTCGGGACGGCGGTCGCGGCGCTGCTCGTGCGGGCGGGGATCCGCACCACACTCCTCTGCCGCACTCAGGAGCAGGCCGACGAGCTCTCCGCCAGGGCTGAGAACGAGCGCTACCTGAAGGGCGTGAAGCTGCCCGACCGCCTCAAGGTGCGGGTGCTCGGAGGACGGGAGGACCAGTTCGGCCGGGCGGACCTGGTGCTGCTGGCGGTGCCCTCGGCCGGCCTTCGCGCCGCAATCGACGAGCTACTGCGGCAGGGTGTCCCTCGCACGACGGCGGTGGTCTCCCTCGCGAAGGGCCTCGTGC
>DASVXS010000162.1:0-22988 GCA_036392575.1 Thermoleophilaceae bacterium
CGTCGGCGCGGTCGGCGAGCGAGGCGGGGACCAGCCTCAGGTCGGTGCGCTGCCCGTCTCGGTAGCCCACCTCCACGAGGCCATCGGCTGCTGCCATCTCGGCAAGGAGGTGCGAGGCGTCCTCCTCCCGCGGCGCGGCCGACAGGTCCACCGCCTTCACTCGCATCGCCGGCCACTCCTGCGCCAGCGTCTTTAGAAATCCCGGAACTGCTGCCTCGGGCGCGGCGCCCTCCGGCACCTGCCCATCGACGGCGAAGCTTCCGCCGAGGCGGCTCGCCCCGAGCACCACAGCGCCGCCGCCGGCTGCTGCGTGCTCGAGGTGCTCGCGCAACGCCTGCGCTAGGAGGAGCAGGGTCGGAAGCCCGGCGTCGCTTCCCCCGCATACGCCGAGCGCCGCCAGGTGGACCAGTGCCTTGGCGCCGCCATGCTCCTCTCGCAGCCGCTCGGCGAGCTGCGTCGCCGCCTCGGCGTCCTCGGGCAGATCGGCCGGCGCGAGCCGGACCGAGGCCTCGCCCTGCACGGCGAGCGCGTCGGCCAGCGCTTCGCCCACGCCGGTCTCGTCGTCGACGATCACCACGGCGCCGGCGGCGGCCAGCCCCGCCGTGGCCGTGATCGCGGGAGCGCTCGCAGCCTGCAGCACGAACCGGCCGATGCGCTCCTCCTCGGCCGGTCCATCCTCAAAAGGGGAGAGGTCCTCGGGGGAGAGGTCCTCGGCTGGTGCTGCGTTTGGCGCGACCGCTTCCTCGAGCGCGGCAATCACCTCGCGCAGCGTGCGGCTGGCTGTGAGCCGCTCGACGTCGAGCTCGCCGCCGCCCGGCAGCGTCAGCGTCTGTGCGAGCGTCCCGGCGATCTCGACCCGCTTGATCGAATCGATGCCGAGGTCGCCCTCGAGATCCGCGTCGAGCCCCAGCATCTCCGCCGGGTAGCCCGTCCGCTCGCTCACGACCGAGAGGAGCCGGTCCTTGATCTCCTCCGCGCTGAGGGCTCCGTGCCCGTTCCCCGTCGGTGGCGGAGCGACCGCCTCGGGCGCGGCGTCCGGCACGGCGAGCGCCGCATCGGGCACGGCCGGCGCCTCGACGACCGGAGGCGCCGCCGGTTGAGGCGGTTGCACCGGCGTAGCGGGCGGCCGGGGCATCGGCGTAGACCGAGCTGGACTCGGCCGCACGTCCACGGCGGGCCGCGGCGCGCCGAGATACGCGAGCATCACCGAGCGCTGGGTCTCGAGGAAGTGCTGCATCACCTGGTGGTAGCGGCCCATCACGTCCCCGACCCGGTCGCCGGCGATAGGCTCGCCGCTGATCGGCTCGGCCGGCGCGAGTTCGCCCGCCTGGCCGTTTGTGGCGACGGGCGCGAGCGCTTGGCCCGGCGGCGCGCCGCCATCGCTGGTGTTCGTCACGGGAAGCTCCTCTTCTCGATGGCTGGTGATCGGGGCTGGTGGTTCGAAAGGCACGTCGGCGGGCCTCGCGCGGCCGCCGTGCACGAGCCAGGTGCCGGGTGGATGAGCCCGTGCACTCGGATCGGTCGCGTCGAGCTCGATCCGCTCTGCCGAGCGACCGCGGAACAGCCGCTCCATGCGCAGCGGCACTCCCTCGGCTGCGACCGCAGCGAGGCAGTGCAAGAGCTGCGTCAGCCCGGGCCGGCCCGGCCGGTCGACCGGCACGGCGAGATGCTCGCGCTCACCGAGGACCCGGCCGACTAGCCCGGTCAACACCGAGCGCGGCCCGACCTCGATGAACACGCGTGCGCCATCGCGGTACATCGCGTCGATCTCGCTCACGAAGTCGACGCGGCTGCCGAGGTGCTCGCGAAGCAGCGTTGCGATCTCCGCGGGGTCCTCGGCGTGGCGCTCGCCGGTCGTGTTCGAGAACACAGGGATCCCCGGCGAGTCGAGCCGTGTGGTGTCGAGCACCGCGGCCAAGCGCTGCTGAGCGGGCGCGACGTAGCGCGAGTGGAACGCGCATGCCACGGGCAGAGCTCGCGCGGCGATGTCGCGCTCGCGGCACCACTCGATCGCCGCGTCGATGTGCTCTTGCAGCCCCGACAGCACCGTCTGATCCGGCGCGTTGAGGTTGGCCGCCACCACCTCGCCCTCCGACAGGAGCGGCTCGAGCATCTCCGGCGTGGCGTCGACCGCGGCCATTGCGCCCGGCGCGTCCGCCGCCGCCTCGCCCATGAAGCGGCCGCGCGCCTCGGAGAGCCGCAGCAGGTCGTCAACGCCGAGCCCGTTCGCCGCGGCCAGGGCGACGAACTCGCCGTAGCTGTGGCCGCCAACCATCTCAGGCTCGATGCCGAGCGCCTCGAGCACGTGCAGGTAGGCGAGGTCCGTGGCGCCGAGCGCTGCCTGGGCCACGTGGGTATCCGTCAGCTCCGCCTGCTGGCGCTGCTCGTCCTCGGGCTTGAACGCCGGCGGCGGGAAGATGTAGCGGCTGAGTGGCCTGTCGTAGCGGTCGGCGAGCGTGCGGTCCGCGCGCTCGAAGCACTCGCGCGCTTCGGGGAACGCCAGAGCGATCTCGCGGCCCATGCCCACGAACTGCGAACCCTGGCCCGGGAACAGGAACGCGACGCGAGCATCAGCCGCCAACGGCTGCTCGGACCAGTGGATTCCGTTCGGCGTGTGCACGCGGGCGTCGCTGCCGTCGAGCAGCTCTCGCGCCTGCGAGAGCTTCGCCTGAAGGTCGTCGAGCGAGTCGGCCACGACGGCGAGCGTCCCGTGTCCCGGCTCCGGAGTGGTCGCCTCGAGCGCCACCGTGCGGGCCACGTCGGCGAGCCTGTAGTCGTGGTCGACGGTGAGCCGGGCGGCGAGTGAGCCGAGCGACGCGGAGATGTCGTCGCGCGTGCCCCTCCACAGGAACAGCTCCGCGGGCCAGCGGTCGACGGCGCTCTCGTCCCGGCGCAGGTAGTCGCCCGTGTACTCCTCGAGAACGATGTGGAAGTCGGTGCCGCCGAAGCCGAATGCGCTCACGCCCGCGCGGCGCGGATGCGAGTCGCCACCCGACAGCCACGGCCGGGCCTCGGTGTTGACGTAGAACGGGCTCTCGGGGAAGTTCGCCTTCGGGTTCGGCTCGCTCACGCCGATCGTCGGCGGCAGCACGCGGTGGTGCAGCGCCAGCGCCGCCTTGATGAGCCCCGCTACGCCTGCGGTCGCCTTGGTGTGACCGATCATCGACTTGATCGAGCCGATCGCGCACCACTGGGTGTCCTCGCTGTGCTCGGCGAACAGCCGGGAGAGCGCCTGCACCTCGGCGCCGTCGCCCGCCACCGTCCCGGTTCCGTGTGCCTCGACGAGCTCCACGCTCGCGGGGGAGAACCGCGCCTGCGCGTACGCCCTGCGCAGCGCCCGCATCTGACCCTCCGGCCGGGGCGCCGTGAGGCTGCGGTCGCGCCCGTCGCTCGCCGCGCCGACGCCTCGCACGACGGCGTAAATGCGGTCGCCATCGCGCTCGGCGTCGGCCAGCCGCTTCAGCACGACTGTCGCGAAGCCCTCGCTGATGGCGATGCCATCAGCAGCCGCGTCGAACGGCCGGCAGTGACCGTTCGGTGAGAGGGCATGCGTCTTGCTGAAGCAGAGATAGGCGAACGGGTTCTGGATCGCGTCGACGCCGCCCGCGAGCACCATGTCGCTCGTTCCCGACTGCAGCTCGCGCGCGCCGAGGCCGATCGCCGCGAGCGAGGAAGCGCACGCTGCATCGACCGTGAAGTTCGCGCCGCCGAAGTCGAGCCGGTTTGCGATCCGCCCGGCCGCGACGTTCATCAGGAGGCCGGCGAAGCTGTCCTCGGTCCACTCCGGCAGGCGCTCGTTCAGGCGCTCTCCGAGATCGGGCTTGGCGTCGCCGAGCAGCGACGGCAGTGCGGAGCGCACCGTGTAGCCGACCGCCAGGTCGGCGCCGCCGCCGCCGGCGCCAAGCACGACCGAGGTGCGCTCGCGGTCGAACGGGCGCATGGCGTACCCGGCGTCGCTGAGCGCGGCGCTCGCGGTCAGCAGCGCCAAGAGCTGGAACGGCTCGATCGAGGTGAGGGAGTTCGGCGGCAACCCGAACGCGATCGGGTCGAAGCGCACCTCGTCCACGAAGCCGCCCCAGCGCGAGTAGATCTTGTCGCGGGCGGAGGGATCGGCGTCGTAATAGCGACGCCAGTCCCAGCGATCCTCCGGCACCTCGCGGATCGCGTCGACCTTGTCCATGATGTTTGCCCAGAAGGTCGAGGCGTCGCCGGCGCCGGGCAGGATGCAGCCGACTCCGATGATCGCCACGTCGGCCTGAGCCGGGGGCGCCTGTCGCGCGACCTCGGGAGCGGGAAGAGCGTCGATCAACTCGGAGCTCCCGGCCGAGACATCGCGGTGGAGGTCGGCCAGCGAGGTGGTGCGGTCTCGCAGGGCCGCGACCTGGCCGATCATGTACATCCCCCGCTCCCACTGGTCGGACGGGTCGACCTCGACGAGCTTCGGTGCCTCCGGGTCGTCGCCGAAACGCGGGTTGCGGTCGGCGCCCTTGCTGGCGATTCGGAGCCGGCCGATGTTGAGCTGCTCGAGGCGACCGCGCAGCTCGTCGGCGGCCACGCCCTCGTCGCGGAGCCGGCGCTTCTCGGCGTTGAACTGGTCCACGAACGGCGACGGGAGGCAGCGCGTGGCGTGACCCGGGCCACTCTCCACGAGAGCAGTGTCGCGGCCCGCGATCGCCGCTTCCTGGAACCGCTCGGTGATCGCCCCGTGCTCGGTTGCCTCGTGCGTGAACAGGTAGGCCGTGCCGAGCAGGGCGCCCACTCGCACCCCGCGGTCGGACAGCGCCGACGCGGTGCCCGCCAGCATCGCGGCGGACGTCGCGTCGTGGATTCCGCCCGCGAACAGGACGTGGCAGTCGTCGCTACCGTCAGGAAGCTCGTCGAGCAGCGTGCGAACCATCGTGTCCCAGAGCACGAAGCTGGTGCGTGGGCCCACATGCCCGCCGCACTCGCGGCCCTCGAAGACGAAGCGGCGCGCGCCGTCGGCGAGGTACAGCTTCAGCAGCCCCGGAGAGGGAACGTGGAGGTAGGTCGCGATTCCCTCGTCCTCGAGTGCCCGAGCCTGATCGGGCCGGCCGCCCGCGATCAGGGCGAACGGAGGCCGATACTCGAGCAGCACGTCGAGCTGCTCCGCGCGCAGCTCCGGTGGAACGAAGCCAAGGATGCCGACCCCCCACGGCCGGTCGCCGAGCAGCTGGCCGGTGCGCTCGAGCAGCTCGTGTACTTCGGGCGCGCGCATGAGCGCGAGCGCGAGAAGCGGCAGCGCGCCCGCCTCTGCGACCGCGGCGGCGAAGTCCGCGCGGTCGCTCACTCGCGTCATCGGGCCTTGGACGATCGGATAGGTCGTCCCGTGCGACTCGGCCAGCGGCGCGCCCGTCGCGAGCGGGTTGCTCCGCTGCAGGATGTCCCAGCCGTCCACGACCGATTCCTTGAAAGCGCCGAGAATCCCGCCGACGGTCTGGAACCGCTCGGCGAGGTCGTTCGCGAAGGAGGCGTCCTGGCCGATCGGCAGCACGGCGTCGCTCGAGTCCCAGCCAACGCGCTCGCTGACGGCCGTCCGCCAGGTGTCGAGAGCGTCGGCCGTGGTCTCTAGCCGCGCCTCGCTCTCGCGCAGGGCGTCGCAGCCCTCGGCGCCGGGGCGGCTGTAGACCCGGAACGGCGCGCCGATCCTTGAGCCCAGCACTTCGGTCTCGCTCCCGTCCATCGACGCGATCCGAGAGCGCACGCTGTCGGGCAGGGGCGACTCGCGAGCGAGCAGGAGCTGAGCGTCGAGCACGACGCCCGCGGCGCCGGCCACGTACGCCGCGTTCACGGTGTACAGCCCGATCCCGCCGTACGCCCACACCGGCGTGGGGACCGCCGCGATCAGGCGCTGCAGCAACACGAACGAGCCTTCCTCGTCGACCCAGCCTCCGGCCTCGTGACCCTTCGCGATCACGGCGTCGGCGCCGGCGTCCACGGCCGCGAGCGCATCGTCGAGGCGCGTCGCGATCACGTGCGCCTGCAGTCCGGCTCCGTGGATGCGCCGGACCAGCTCGTCCAACCGTTCGACGCGCGCGTCCGGCAGCACGATCGTCTCGAGCGCGTCGAACCGCTCCGCGAGCGCGACGGTGAGCAGCTCCTCGTCGGCGATCAGCGCGGCGCACCGCCCTTGGCCGAGCTGGGACAAGCGGGCGAGCTCGTTCAGCGCAGCGCCATGATCCGTGGCGAACTCGAGGTTCAGGACCCCGAGTGCGCCGGCTCGGCTTGCCGCTATCGCAAGCGACGGCTCGGGTGAGCCGGCGGGGGAGAGAACGGCGAAATCGAACTCGAGCCGCGGCTCGGACGTGAACTGGCCGGACATTGCGTGTGGGGATGAACGCCTCGCCGGAAGCGCCTCGCTCTTCCGATGGTCGCTCCAGTCGAGCCCACGCGACCCGCCTCAGTCAAGGAATGCGCTGCACCTTTGCCCAAACGGGCAACTTGCGTTGACCGTGCTTTGAGGCGCTGCATACGCTGGCCCGCGTGCCTACCTCGAAGTGCGTGCTGGGCACGATGCCAGCGCGGCGATTGTGAGGTGACGCGTTGTCGGTCCTCTCGCCATCCAGCGCTCGGTTCACGCCCCTCGAGCGGCTCGAGCGGCTCTGCGAGCCCGGAAGCTTGCAGCGCCTCGGACCGGTGTCCGATCGTGTCGGCGTCGAGGCCGGGCGTGGACTCGTCCACGGACGCCCGATTGTCTGTTACGCCCAGAACTCGACCGTCGCCGGCGGCTCGGTCGGCGTTGCCGAGGCGGACGTGGTCGTGCGCGCGCTGCGGCTCTGTCGCGAGGAGGGCATCCCGCTCGTCGCGTTTCTCGAATCGGCCGGCGCGCGGCTTCAGGAAGGCGCCGCCGCGCTAGGCGGATTCGGCCGGATCTTCTCCGAGAACGTCGCGCTCTCGGGCCACGCTCCGCAGATTTCCGTGATCACCGGCACCTCAGCCGGCGGCGGTTGCTACTCGCCGGCGCTCACCGACTTCGTGGTGATGACTGAGGAAGCCAGCATGTTCCTCACCGGCCCGAAGATCGTGAAGCAGGCGCTCGGCGAAGAAGTGAGCGCGTCGGAGCTCGGCGGCCCGCAGGTGCACGAGCGCAACGGCGTCTGTCATTTCGTCGCGGCCGACGATCGCCAGGCGATCCACCTGACCCGGGAGCTGCTCGGCTACCTGCCGCAGAACGCGTCCGAGCCGGTGCACCCGATCCCGGCGGAGGCCCCGTCGGGAGCGGATCCGTGCTCGGCTTTGCCCGCGCGCGCGCGGAGCTTCTACGACATCCGCACAGTGCTCCGCTGCCTCGTCGACTCGGGTCAGTTCCTCGAGGTCTCGCCGCGGTGGGCGCGCAACATGGTCGTCGGCTTTGCGCGGCTCGAGGGCCACTCGATCGGCATCATCGCCAACCAGTCACGGCATCTCGGCGGCGTGATCGACGTGGCAGCGTCGCAGAAGGGAGCGAAGTTCGTACGCACCTGCGACGAGTTCGGCTTGCCGCTGCTCGTGCTCGTCGACACGCCCGGCTTCATGCCCGGCACTCGGCAGGAGGGGGCCGGCATCATCAGGCACGGCGCGGACCTGCTTCGTGCGTTCGCTGCCACCACGTCGCCGCGCGTGACGGTGATCGTGCGCAAGGCCTTCGGGGGCGCGTTCATCACGATGAACTCGAAGGATCTCGGGGCGACCGCCTCGTTCGCGTGGCCCACGGCGGAGATCGGGATCATGAGCCCCAGGGGCGCGGTCGAGATCATTCACCGGCGCAGGCTCGACTCGGCCGCTTCCGCGGAGGACGAGGCCGACTCGCTGGCCAGCCACTACGCACGCGCACATCTGTCGCCCGACGTCGCGCTCCGGCTCAGCGCGATCGATGACGTCGTCGAGCCCGCCGAGACACGGGAGCGGGTCGCGGGCGCGCTGTTCAGCCCGCGACAGGGACGTCGCGCAAGGAGGCCTCTACGCGCGTCTGCGCGGCAGGGCTGCACGGTCTGGTTCACCGGCCTGTCCGGCGCGGGAAAGTCAACGCTCGCGGCGCTCGTCGAGCGGGAGCTTCGTGCCAGAGGCGAGCGGGTCGAGGTGCTCGACGGCGATGTCGTGCGCCGCAACCTCTCGCAGGGCCTCGGCTTCTCGAAGGAGGACCGCGACACCAACATCCGCCGTATCGCTTTCGTCGCCGACGCTCTCTCCCGCAACGGCGTATTCGTCCTCGCGGCCGCGATCTCCCCGTATCGCGCCACCCGAGAGGAGGCGCGGCAGTTGATGGGTGACCGGTTCGTCGAGGTCTACGTCGAGGCGTCGGTCGACGAGTGCGCGCGCCGCGACACGAAGGGGCTCTACGCGAAGGCGTTCGCGGGCGAGATCACGGAGTTCACCGGGGTGTCAGATCCCTACGAGCCGCCCCCTGCGCCGGAGATCGTGGTCGACACCGAGACCGAGGCTCCCGAGGAGTCCGCGGCCAAGGTGCTCGCCTTCCTCGACAGCCGGCTCCATCGCAACGGGCGCCCTGGCCGGCAGGGAGCGCCGTGGCCGAGCTCCGCCTGAGCGCTCGCCAGACGGCGGACTTCGAGCTGCTCGCGAACGGCGGCTTCGCACCGCTCGACGGCTTTCAGGGCCGCGCCGACTGGGAGTCGGTGCTCGAACGCATGCGCCTCGCCGACGGGCGGCCATGGCCGGTCCCGATCACGCTCGGCTCGTCCCAGGGTCGGATAGGCGAGACGCTCGTGTTGCGCGCGCCGGACGAAACGGTGTTGGGCGCGCTGACGGTGGAGGAGGTCTACGAACGCGATCTCCTGCACGAGGCGGAGGCGGTCTACCGAACCACGGATGAATCTCATCCGGGCGTAGCGGCACTGCTCCTCGAGTCTGCACGCACCGTCGCGGGACCGATCGAGGTACGCGCACTGCCTCGTCATCCGGAGGCCGTGTCCCGCCACCTGCTCACGCCGATGGAGGCCCGGCGCGAGTTCAACGAGCGAGGTTGGCGGACAGTCGTCGGCTTCCAGACGCGGAACCCGATCCATCGCGCCCACGAGTACCTGACCAAGGCGGCGCTCGAGATCGTCGACGGGCTCTTCATCCATCCGATCGTCGGCGAGACCAAGTCCGACGACATACCGGTCGAGACGCGCCTGCGCTGCTACGAAGTGCTCATCGAGCGCTACTACGCCGCTGACCGCGTCGTGCTTGGTGCGAACCCGGCGGCGATGCGCTACGCCGGACCCAGGGAGGCGATCCTGCACGCCCTGGTGCGGCGGAACTACGGCTGCACTCACTTCATCGTCGGCCGCGACCACGCCGGAGTCGGCTCGTATTACGGCTCTTACGACGCCCAGCGGATCTTCGACGAGTTCGACGACGGCGAGCTCGGTATCGAGCCGCTCTTCTTCGAGCACGCCTTCTTCTGCCGTGTGACCGGCGAGATGGCGACGCCGAAGACGTCACCCGGCGGGCCGGAGGATCGAGTCTTCCTCTCGGGGACCAAGGTGCGCGAGCTCTTGCTGCGGGGCGAGCGGCCGCCCGAAGAGTTCACGCGCCCCGAGGTCGCGGACATCCTGATCGAAGCGATGAACGCGCGCGCTCCCGAGCCCGCCGGAATGCACCGGGAGTAGGCATCCGCGCGCGACTGATCAGCCTCGTGTTGCTCGCGGCCGCGATCACGGCCCTGCTCGCCGCGGCCGGATGCGGGAGTTCGAGCAGCTCGGGAGGCGGCGGCAACAAGCTGTCCCTCGTCGCGTACTCGACGCCGCAGGAGGCGTATGAGGCGATCATCCCGGCGTTCCAGAAGACGTCCGCGGGGCGGGGCGTGAAGTTCACGCAGTCGTATGGCGCGTCGGGCGATCAGTCGCGCGCGGTGGCCGCCGGCCTGCCGGCCGACGTGGTCGCGCTCTCGCTCGAGCCCGACGTGACGAAGCTCGTGGAGGGCGGACTCGTGTCGCCGGACTGGAACAAGGACAAGTGGCACGGCTTCGTGACCAACTCCGCCGCGGTGTTCGCCGTCCGCAAGGGCAATCCCAAGAACATCAGGACTTGGGACGACTTGGTGAAGCCCGGCGTGCAGGTCGTGACACCGAACCCGTTCAGCTCGGGCGGCGCGAAGTGGAACATCATGGCCGCGTACGGCGCTCAGCTCGAGCAGGGCAAGAGCCCGGCGCAGGCTCAAGCCTTCCTGCGGGCGCTGCTGAAGAACACCGTCGTGCAGGACAAGAGCGCGCGCGACGCGCTGCAGACGTTCACGTCCGGGAAGGGCGACGTCCTCATCTCGTATGAAAACGAGGCGATCACTGCGCAACAGAAGGACCAGGCGCTCGACTACGTGATCCCGGATCAGACGATCCTGATCCAGAACCCCGTGGCCGCTGTCAAGAACGGCAACGTCGACAAGGCGAAGGCATTCATCGCCTTCCTCCACAGCGCGAACGCACAGAAGATCTACGCGTCGCACGGCTACCGGTCGACCGATCCCGCGCTCGTGGACAAGAGGAAGTACCCGACGCCGCCAGGGCTCTTCACTATCGACAAGTTCGGCGGCTGGGGTGCGGTGAACGACAAGTTCTTCGATCCCCAGAACGGGATCGTCACCAAGATCGAGCAGGGGCTGGGGGTCTCAACTGCCAAGGGCTGAGGCCATCCCGGCGGTCGTCAAGCCGCGAGCAAGGTCCCGCCTGTCGGCGCGGCCGCCGCTCGTGGGTGGCGTCGTGATCCTCTGGCTCAGCGTGATCGTGCTGCTGCCGCTGGCTGCCGTGGTGGTGAAGTCGACCGACGGCGGCCTCGCGGGGTTCTGGGATGCGGTTACGAGCCCGCAGTCGGTCGCCGCGATCAAGTTCACGCTGCTGACGTCGTTCGTGGTGGTGGTCATCAACGCGGTTATGGGCACGGTGATCGCCTGGGTCCTGGTGCGCGACGACTTCGCGGGCAGGCGCTTTGTGAGCGCGCTGATCGACCTCCCGTTTGCGCTGCCGACGATCGTGGCCGGCCTCACCCTGCTCGCGCTCTACGGCCCGCGCTCGCCGATCGGCGTGAACGTCGCGTTCACGAAGGCGGCCGTGGTCCTCGCGCTTCTGTTCGTGACGTTGCCGTTCGTGGTCCGCGCGGTGCAGCCGGTGCTGATGGAGCTCGATCGCGAGATGGAGGAGGCCGCGGCCTCCCTGGGCGCCCGCCCGCTCACGATCTTCCGCCAGATCATCCTGCCCAACCTCCAGCCGGCGATCGTCGCGGGCTGCTCGCTCGGCTTCGCTCGCGCCCTCGGCGAGTTCGGCTCGGTCGTCCTGATCAGCGGGAACATCCCGTTCAAGACCGAGGTGGCGTCGGTCTTCATCTTCTCCCAGATCGGCAACGACAACGTGACCGGCGCGGCCGCCGTCTCCGTGGTGCTGCTCGCGCTGTCGATGGTCGTGCTGGCGCTGGTCGCACGGCTGGGGAGGTCTTGGTATGACGGCTAGGCTCGGCCTCCGCGCGACCGCTCTCGGCTATCTCACGCTGCTGCTCGTGGTGCCGGTAGGCATGGTGTTCTGGCGGGCGTTCGAGCACGGGTTCGGCGCGGCGTGGAACGCGGTCACAACCCCCGACGCCCTGCACGCGTTGCAGCTCACGCTGCTGATGGTGGCGGTCGCTGTGCCGCTCAACACGGTGTTCGGGATCGCGGCGGCGCTGCTGCTCGTGCGCCGGCGCTTCCGAGGCAAGCCGATCCTCGAGGCAATCATCGACCTGCCGTTCGCGGTCTCGCCCGTGGTCGTCGGCCTCGCGCTCGTGCTCGTCTACGGCCGCGTCGGCTGGTTCGGCAACTGGCTAAGCGAGCACGGCATCCAGGTGATCTTCTCCACGTGGGGCATGATCCTCGCGACGATCTTCATCACGCTGCCGTTCGTCGTGCGCGAGGTGGCGCCGGTGCTGCGCGAGATCGGCACCGAGCAGGAGGAGGCCGCACGCACGCTGGGCGCCTCGCCGTGGCAGACCTTCAGCCGGATCACGCTGCCCGCGATCCGCTGGGGCGTCGGATACGGGGTGGTGCTCACCACTGCGCGAGCGATCGGCGAGTTCGGCGCGGTCAGCGTCGTCTCAGGCCACCTCGTGGGGCAGACGGAGACGCTCACCCTGTTCGTTCAGGACCGCTTCGAGCGCTTCGACCTCGCCGGCGCGTACGCCGCGTCCGTGGTGCTCGCAGCGATCGCCCTCTCCACTGTCGCGGTCATGACGCTGCTCCAGAAGAGAAGGGGGGCCTGATGAGCATCGTCGTGGTGAACGTGTCGAAGCGCTTCGGTGCGTTCACCGCGCTCGACGGCGTCGCGCTCGAGGTGCCGGACGGCTCGCTCACCGCGCTGCTGGGACCGAGTGGCGGGGGCAAGTCGACGCTGCTGCGTGTGATCGCCGGTCTCGAGGCCCCCGACGAGGGCCGGGTGCTGATCGGCGGCAGCGACGTGAACGCCGTGCCCGCCCGCGAGCGCGGTGTCGGCTTCGTGTTCCAGCACTACGCGGCCTTCAAGCACATGACCGTCCGCGCGAACGTCGCGTTCGGCCTCAAGATCCGCAAGCGCGAGAAGGCGTACATCCAGCGGCGCGTGGACGAGCTGCTGGAGCTGGTCCATCTCGAGGGCTTCGCCGATCGCTACCCCTCCCAGCTTTCGGGCGGTCAGCGTCAGCGCATGGCGCTCGCCCGCGCGCTCGCCGTCGAGCCCCGCGTGCTGCTCCTCGACGAGCCGTTCGGCGCGCTCGACGCCACGGTTCGCAAGGAGCTGCGCGAGTGGCTCCGCCGCCTGCACGACGACATTCACGTGACCACGGTGTTCGTCACGCACGATCAGCAGGAGGCGATGGAGGTGGCGGAGCAGATCGCGGTGCTGAACGACGGTCGCATCGAGCAGACCGGGTCTCCGCGCGAGCTCTACGAGCAGCCTGCCAACCCGTTCGTGATGCGCTTCGTCGGGCCCGTGAGCGAGCTCGACGGCGAGTGGCTGCGCCCCCACGACCTCGACATCCTGCTGGCGCGGTCGGAAGACGCGATCGAGGCGACGATCGAGCGCGTCGCGTACCTCGGCTTCGAGGTGCGAGTCGAGCTCGCGCTGCCAAACGGCGATTCGACCTGGGTTCAGACCACCCGTGCCCGCGCGGGAGAGCTCGACCTGCGCACAGGCCAGAACGTCTGGCTGCAAACGGCGCGCACGGCGGGACCGCAGGCGGCCCCGCCGACGCTCACCACTGCTCCGTCGCGTTAGAAGCGGCTCACCTTGCCGACGCGCTGGAGGTGGAGCGTCCACCTAAGCGTGGTCTGCTCCTCGCCGATCGTGTGGTTGCCGTGCGTGATCGGCTTCTTCACGATCTTCTGCCCCTGGATCCGCTTGGACTTGGACTTGAGTAGCGCGCTGACGTTCACTCCCGCGGTGGAGGGCTCGAACAGGTGGCCGCCCGCCTCGTCCGTGCCGCCGCTCGCGGCGCTCGGGCCAGGTCATGTGAAAGAAGTCGTCGTCCAGGCTCATGTCGATCGAGCGCTTGTGCGCGAGGACCGAATAGCCGCCGGGACTGGTGTGGCTGTCGCAGCCCTCGGCGGGCGTCTTGAACTCGCCGTGCGCGCAGTAGTCGGGACCGCTGTTGGTGTAACCGGAAGCGCCGCCGATCGTCCGCTGCACGTTGAGCTTCGGGTTGCCAACCTCGATCGAGGGTTGCCCGCGGAACACACGCAAGACGGCCTTCGACTTGGGCGAGCTGAAATCGCGGCGCTCGCTGCCCGCGCCCTTGTACACGGTCACGCAGCCGATCGGGTCGACGTCGGTGTAGTCGTAGCTCCAGCTGGTGATCTGGGTGCCGCCGAGCTTGACTAGCCCTGTAGCTACTCGCCGTTGGCGAGCGCCGCCTTGACGACCGTTCCGTTCGCGTCGTACGTCACGCGAAGGTACTCGCGCCCGGTGCTCAGGCTCCCGCGCACGAGGCCGGTGACCCACATCGTGCGCGAGTTGTTCGACAGCCGCGGCACGCCCGGGCCGAGCATCTGCAGCACCTCGGTTTTCGAGAGGTCGTCAAGGCGGTGGCAGCGGAGCAGGTCGTCCGCGAGCTCCTGGCGGTCGGTGGGCGGATTCACGTTCAGCTTCGCCTGCTGCCACTTGACCGGGTCGAAGCGGAAGTTGCGGCAGGTGTCGCCGCCGCCGCTCTGGGACACGAGGGCGCCGACGACTGTCCCGATCACGATGAAGCCGACGAGCCCGGTTGCGAGGTACACGCGCGCACGACGCGAGTTGAGGCGCATGCCCTCATTGAAGCTGGTGCTTCCGGCTCACCACCACCTGCGCTCGAGCGCGCGGTCGGTGCCGCCCGTCTCGTCGAGCGCATCGAGCGCCGCCATGTCCTCGTCAGAAAGCGAAAAGTCGAAGACCTGGGCGTTCTCCTCGAGGCGCTCGCGGTGCGTGGACTTGGGGATCACCGGGAGGTCGCGTTCGAGCGACCAGCGGATCAGCACCTGCGCCGGCGTGCGGTCGAGGCGCTCGGCGATCTCCGCCACCGTCGTGTCGCCCAGGTGGCGGCCCGTGCCGAGCGGGCTGTAAGCCTCGAGTGCGATGCCCTTCTCCTCGCACGCCTCGAGAAGCTTGCGCCGGAACTCGAACGGGCTGAACTGCGCCTGGTTCACGACCGGCTGGACCTCCGCGATGCCCATCACCTCATCGAGCTCACCCGCGCTGAAGTTCGACACGCCAATCGAGCGCGTGTAGCCGGCCGCGAGCGCGCGCTCCATTCCCGGCCATGCCCAGGTCGGGCCGCCCTGCGGCCAATGGATGATGTAGAGGTCGACCTGATCCACTCCCAGGCGTCGCAGGCTGCGCTCGGCCTCGGCCTCCGGGTCCTGGCGCGCGGGATAGAACTTCGTAGTGATGAAGATGTCCTCGCGCGGCACGCCGCTCTGGCGGATGCCCTCGCCGACGCTCTCCTCGTTGCCGTACGCCTGCGCCGTGTCGAGATGTCGGTAGCCGAGCTCGAGCGCCCAGCGCACCGCGTTCACGCATTCGGGACCGTTGGGCACCTGCCACACGCCCAGGCCAAGAAGGGGCATCTCGTTCTGGTCGGCAAGGACGCGGGCGCGTCCGTCCGCGGTCACAGCTCCGGCGGGCATGGCGGGCTCCTCCGCTCGGGGAAGAATTACGGGGCCCAGTGATCTTACGGAGCGGCGTTGGAAACCTGGGCGGGGAGGAGAACCCTCCCCGCACCACAGATCAGCGCGCGGGCGCCGGCTCCGCCATCACGCCGAGCTGGCGAAGCATCGCTGCCTCGTCCCAGTAGTTGTGCTCCTCGCGGATCAACCCGTCGTCACCGAACTGCATGACCGAGCAGCCGTCGATCGTCATTTGCCGGTGCGTGGCGGGAAGTCCCGGAAGGTCACCCTCGTGGGTGCCGCTGGCGCGCCACTCCTCGATGCCGACGTTGCCGTCCACCTCCACGCTGATTCGCTCCCACTGGAGGTCAGGGAACGCGCGCAGGTAGCCGCCGATGTACTCGCCGACCGCCTCCCGGCCCTCGATCGGGCCGGGCGCGGCCTGGTCGCGCATGCGCGCATCCTCGGCGTAGGTGGCGGCGACGGCGCCGACGTCGTGGCGATTGAACGCGGCGTCCTGGGCGTCGAACTGGCGGATGATCTCCTCGCGTGTCATGCACGCTCCTTTCGAGACGCCTTCAGCGCGAGACTAACCGCGGCGGAGTCGCGACCGCAAGGTCGCCGGCGAGCGGGTGACGGCTACTTCGGCTGCGGCACGATGCGTATGTACGGCCGGGGCGATTCCCAGCCCTCCGGGTATGTGTCGCGCGCCTCGTCGTCGGAGACCGAGCCGGCGATGATCACGTCGTCACCCCGCTGCCAGTTCACCGGAGTCGCGACCTTGTGCTTCGCCGTGAGCTGGAGCGAATCGATCACGCGCAGCACCTCATCGAAGTTGCGGCCCGTCGTCATCGGGTAGACGAGGATCAGCTTCACCTTCTTGTCCGGCCCGACCACGAACACGTTGCGGACGGTCTGGTTGTCGGCCGGCGTGCGGTCGGCCGGGTCTCCGGACGTCTCGGAGGGCAGCATCCCGTAGAGCTTCGACACGTTGAAGTCGGAGTCCGCGATCACCGGGTAGTTGGGTCGGAAGCCCTGCGTGTCCTCGATGTCGTCGGCCCACTGCTGGTGCTTGTCGACAGGGTCGACCGAGAGGCCGATGATCTTCACGTTCCGGCTGTCGAAGTCCGGCTTGATCTTCGCCATGTAGCCGAGCTCGGTGGTGCACACGGGCGTGAAGTCCTTCGGGTGCGAGAACAGCACCGCCCACGAGTCGCCGATCCAGTCGTGGAACCTGATCGGGCCCTCGCTCGTCTCGGCCTCGAAGTCGGGCGCCGTGTCACCGATCTGCAGAGCCATTGCCCTCTCCTCTCAACGCGCTTCGATTGTCGGCCGGAGTCTTTCGCAGAGCGGGGGTGAATGTCTATCGGTATTTCGGTGATAGCCCTTCGCCTGCTTCGCTCTTCCTATGAGCCCGAGCCCTTCGCCTCGGCGGTTTGTGAGGCACCCTGCGCGTGACCGGGCCGCCCCGTCGACGGCTGCTCCGGGCGGGCGAGCAGGTACGCCCCGGTGCTCACAGCGGCGAACGCGAGTATCCGAAGCGCGCCCAGGGCTCCGGACGGCACCGGCTCGTGAAGCACGATCGTGCCGGCCGCTATCGGCACCGCGTTGGTGAGCAGCGTCGCGAGCCCGGCAACCGTGAGCGCGCCCCCTGCCTGGTAACCGACCTGGAGGAGCGCGGTCCCGAGCGTGTAGCCCGCGATGAGCGTGAGGATGAACGCCGAGTGCAGACCGCCGTCCGTGGCGACCTTCGTGGACACGTCGCCGATCGCGAAGAAGAGCCCACCGGCAACGCCGTTCGCGACCGCGATGCCCATCACATGCCGGCCAACCGTCAGCGCGAGAACCGCCGCCGCGGCGCAGGCTCCGAGCCACAGCGAGATGCCGGCCAGCGATCCGCCGCTGCCCTCTTCGCTCCCGCCGGCGAGCGACACGGCCAGCGCTAAGAGCCCGAGCAGGGACAGCAGCACGCCGCGCAGCTCACGCTGGCCGAGGGGGCGGCCACTCATGCGCGACGACACGAACGCGAGCACGCCGATGCCGCCGGCCAGAATGCTCTGCACGAGCGCCAGCTCCGCGAGCGCCAGGGCTGCCGCGTAGAGCAGGAAGCCGGTTGTCTCCATCGCGAAGCCGACCAGCCAGCTGCGGCTCGTGAGCAGGAGCCTCGCGCCGTGGACAGGGTGGCGGAGGGTGAGCGGCGGCAGGGCCGACGCGGCGTCGTGCTCGCGCAGGTACGCGATGTTCGTCAGAGTGGTCGAGGCGAGTGCAAGCGCCAGCGCTATGGCGGTTTGTGCGCTCACGATGTGACGCTTGCAAGCATTACTCGCGACGCACGCTGCCCAACAAGCCGCGAAGGAGGCCCGAAGTGATCGTGATGTTCAGCGCGCGCCGGCTCAAGCCAGGCGCCTGGGAGCAGTTCCGACAGGCATGGGAACCCGGCGACGCCAAGCCGCCCGGCTTCCAGCGCGCTTACCACGCGCGAAACATCCGCGACGAGGACGAGGTGATCTCGTTCGGGCTCTTCGACATGAGCAAGGACGATTACCACCGCTGGCGCGAAGAGGCGGACGCGCAGGAGACCCACCGCGTGGATCGCATGTCGGCCTTCGTGGAGAACGAGTTGGTTTCCGGCGTGTACGAGGTAATCGATGTAGCCGAGTAGATGACAGCGGTCGCCGCGCCCGCCCAGACCGCAGTGCCGCAGCGCCGGGTCCTCGTGATCTTCGGGGCGCTGATGCTGGTGCTGCTGCTGGCAGCGCTCGACCAGACGATCGTATCGACGGCTCTTCCGACGATCGTCGGCGACCTGGGCGGGCTGGCGCACCTCTCGTGGGTGGTCAGCGCATATCTGCTGGCGCAGACTGCCGTCACGCCGATCTACGGCAAGCTCGGCGACCTCTACGGCCGCAAGCGGATCCTCCAAATCGCGGTCGTGCTTTTCCTCGCGGGTTCCGCGCTGTGCGGGGCGTCGCAGAACATGAGCGAGCTGATCGCATTCCGCGCGGTCCAGGGGCTGGGCGGCGGCGGACTGATCGTGCTCACGCAGGCGCTCGTCGGCGACGTCGTCTCCCCGCGCGAGCGCGGGAAGTTTCAGGGCCTGTTCGGGGCGGTGTTCGGAGTTGCGAGCGTCGCGGGGCCGCTGCTCGGTGGGTTCTTCGTGGACAACCTCTCCTGGCGCTGGATCTTCTACATCAACCTGCCGCTCGGCCTGGTTGCCCTCGTGGTGCTCGGCATCGTCCTGCCCGGGCGCGGCGAAATCGCGCGTCCCAAGATCGACTACCTCGGCAGCGGTCTACTTGCCGGAGCGGTGAGCTGTGTTGTGCTCGCCACCAGCCTTGGCGGCAACACTTGGCCCTGGGACTCCGCTCAGCTCATCATCACGGCCTGCGCCGGCGTGGTTCTCGGGGTGCTCTTCGTGCTCGTCGAGAGAACGGCGCCGGAACCCGTCCTGCCACTGCGGCTCTTCCAGAACCGTACGTTCACGATCGCCGGGTTGATCGGCTTGATCGTGGGATTCGCGCTCTTTGGCTCGGCCGTCTTCCTGCCGCTGTTCTTCCAAACCGTGAACGGTGTGGACCCGACCACATCGGGCCTCCGGCTGCTCCCGCTGATAGCCGGCTTGCTTGTCACGTCCATCGGGTCAGGCCAGGTGATCAGCCGCATCGGACGCTACAAACCCTTCCCGATCGCCGGCACCGCCTGCATGGTGATCGCCTTTTACTTCCTATCGAAGATGGACGCCGGCACCTCCGCGCTCGAGGCCGCGTGGCGCCTGGTCATCCTTGGGCTCGGGCTCGGCTTCGTGATGCAGATTCTGATCGTGGCGGTCCAGAACGCGGTGAGCTACCGCGACCTCGGTGTCGCCACGTCCGGGTCGACCCTCTTCCGCCTGATCGGAGGCTCGATCGGCACGGCCGTGTTCGGGGCGATCTTCTCGAACCGGCTCTCGAGCGAGCTCGCCGGCCGGGTACCCGCAGCCGCCCAGCAGCAGGGCCGCCTCAGCCCGGCACAGCTGCGGCACCTTCCGCCGCAGGCACACGACGCCTACATCCAGGCGTTCACGAACGCGCTCAGCGACGTGTTCCTGGTCGCGGCCGCCGTTGCCTTCCTCGGCTTCCTGCTGGCGCTTGCGCTGCCGGATCAGCGGCTGCGCGACACAGTCGAGGCCGCCGGGCCGCAGGAGCACTTTGCCGTCCCGCGGGGCGACGACACGCTGGGTGAGATCGAGCGCGCGCTCAGCGTGCTCGCCCGCAGGGACGTGCGCAAGCGGCTGTACGAGCGCCTCGCGCGCGACGCTGGCATCGACCTTCCGGCGCTCGAGGCATGGACGCTCGCGCGGATCTCCGAGGGCGCCCCCGGTCCCGCGAAGGGGCTGGCGGACCGTATCGGCGTCGAGTCCGCGCGCGTGTCGCAGGCGACCGTGGAGCTGGAGCGCCGGGGCCTCGTCGTGCGCGGCGACGGCTGGTTCGCGTCGACACGGACCGGGGACGATCTCGTCGAGCAACTCATCCGCCTTCGTCGCGAGCGGCTTGCGGCGCGCCTTGCCGACTGCACGCCTGAGGAGCGGCAGCAGTTCGCGCAGGTGCTCGACAGGCTGGCGCGCGACCTGCTCGCGGAGCCGCCGGGCGACCGCCAGCCGGCGAGCGCGGGGCCGGTCAGCTCGAGCGACCGCTGACCTTGCCACGATCGCGTATCGCCCGTGCGATGCGCAGCGGCAGAAGCCCGAACAGTGGCGCCCGACGGCCGAGGTCAGCGCGGTCCTCGCGGTCGAACGCGGCGGCATAGCGCCGGGCATCGGCAGCGGTGGCGTAGCGCTTCGACGCGCTCGCGCCGCAACCGCGCTGGCATGTCCAGCGCATTTCGTTGCCGCTGCTCGTGAAGCGGAAGCGGTGGCCGAATACGCGGCAGCGGAGCATCGTTGACTACCGTAGGCCGCCGGCCCTGTCCGGCCAGCGGTCGACTTAGTAGACGCGCCGGATAACTCGCGTGTGCGCGCTAGCTCCGATAAAGACCACTACGGCGTTCGTGTCGCGCGCCGGAACAGAAAGCGGTACGCCACGATGAAGTAGCCGACCGCCAGCGCGATGCCGAGTGACCACCACCTCAGCCCCACGGTGAGCGCGTGCTCGCTCGACGCGGCGTTATGGATGGTCATTCCGAATGGGCGGTTGTCGTGGGCCGGCAGCACGTTCGGATAGAGGCCCGCAGCCATCGTCGTGAAGAGCGACGAGGCGAAGAACGCTCGCCCCCAGCGCTCCATCCCCTGCAGGATGAACTGCGCCGCGAGCGCAACCAGGGCAAGCGCCGGGAAGATCAGCCGCCAGGGGTGGTCGCCGAAGTTGGTGAACATCTCGTCGCGCACGTGGTAGGTGGGCCAAGCCAGCCCCGCTACCAGCAGTAGTTCGGCGAACCAGAACCCTCGCGCCAGCCGCCGAGCGCGTTCGGCGAGCGGCGGAGCCGCCCGCGCCGACCACGGCTCGGTGATCCGGTCCTGGCTCGTGGAGCTCATGCACGACGCGTTCGAGAACGGTCCCGACTTCTCGGAGCTCCCCACGTACGTCGAGGACACCGGAGAGGTGAAGTGGGTGCTCGAGTGGGCGCTGCGCCGAGACATACCCTCGCCCGTCATCTCCGAAAGTCAGGAGGCGCTGATGGCCTACCGCGACCTCGAGTGGCCGGCGGCGAAGGCGGTCGCGCTGCTCAGGCACGAGTACGGCGGGCACCCGCTGCACCGCGCCGAAGAGCAATTCGTGCGAACGTAGGCTGATGGTCAGTCGAGCCGGGGCCGCCTCGCGAACGGCCGAGCTGCGCTCGCCGAGCGGATTGCTCGAGGCCACGTTCGTGCCGCGGACGGGTATGCTCGGCTGGTCGCTCCGCGACGGCGACGACGAGCTGCTCGGGCACCCCGTCTCGCTGGAGCGCTACGCGGAGACCGGCGAGCCGACGGGCATCCCGCTGCTTCATCCCTGGGCCAACCGGCTCGCCTCACCGGAGTACGAGATCGCGGGACGGCGCGTGGTGCTCGACATGAACGCGCCGAACGTGCTCAAGGACCCGAACGGCCTGCCACTCCACGGGCTTGCGGCGGCGTCGCCGCACTGGGAGGTGCTCGACGAGGAACCACCCCGGCTCAGAGCGCGGCTCGACTACGCGGCATGGCCTGAGCTCGAGCGAGGCTTTCCGTTTCCGCACCTGCTCGAGCTCACGGTCACCCTGGCGGACGATCGGCTCGAGACCGCGACGGAGCTGATCCCGACCGGCGAGTCGCCGGTGCCGGTGGCCTTCGGCTTCCACCCGTTCCTGCGCATTCCCGGGCTCGACCGCCGGCAGTGGCATGTGGAGCTACCGGTGACGAGCCGCATGGTGCTCGACGAGCGCGAGCTCCCGACGGGTCGCAGCGAGCCGGTGCACATCCCGCCGGGACCACTCGGCGATCGCACCTTCGACGACTGCTTCGACGGTCTCGGCTCGGGCGAGTTCGCCGTATCCGGGGCGGGGCGGCGACTTCACGTCCGCTTCTTGGAGGGTTATCGCTTCGCGCAGCTGTTCGCGCCACCCGGCAGCGACTTCATCTGCTTCGAGCCGATGACGGCGCCAGTGAATCCGTTCGAGAGCGAGCACACGCTCCTCGCCGAGCCGGTTTCGCGCTACCGCGCCCGCTTCGAGGTGGGCGTGACGAAGGTCTGGCTCGGGCCGGCGTCCGTGCCGACGCGCGTCCGCTCGGCCGTCTCGGTGATCAGCCGACCGCCGCGGCCGCGCGTGAAGAAGTTGTACGACCAGCGCACCAGAACCACGAGCCGGTTCTCGAAGCCGATCAGGTAGTACAGGTGGACCACGAGCCACGCGAGCCAGGCGACGAAGCCGCTGATCTTCACCCTTCCGAGGTCGGCGACGGCGCGCGCCCGGCCGATCGTCGCGAGGTTGCCCTTGTCGAAGTAGCGAAACGGCGGCGTGGAGTTGCCGGCGAGCCGATCGCGAATCAGGCGGCCGGCGTAGCGGCCCTCCTGCATCGCCACCGGTGCGAGCCCGGGCAGCGTGTCCACCTGCCCGGTGCGTGCGTTGCGCACCTTGACCATGTCGCCGACGGCGAGCACGTTTGGATGCCCGGGCAGCGTGAGGTCGGCCTCCACAGTGACGCGGCCCGCACGGTCGCGCTCGGCTCCGGACGCCTCGGCCAGGAGGCCGGCAAGCGGTGAAGCCGCCACGCCCGCGGCCCAGATCACCGTTCGCGTCGGCACTCGTTCGGAGCGCCCCTCCGAGTCCTGGATCTCCACGCCTTCGGAATCGATCCCGACGACGGTGTGCCGGGCAAGCGGCGTCACGCCGATCTGAATGAGCGAGTCCGCCGCCGCGGCCGAGAGCTCGGCCGGGAACGACGGAAGCACGCGGTCCGCCGTCTCCACGAGGAGCACCCGTCCGAAGCGCGGATCGATCGCCCTGAAATCGCCGGGCAGCGTGTCGCGCGCGAGCTCCGCGATCTGGCCGGCCATCTCCACGCCGGTCGGGCCTCCACCGACCACGACGAACGTGAGCCAGGCGGCGCGAGCCTCCGCGCCGGGATCCAGCTCAGCCGCCTCGAACGCCTCCAGGATCCGGCCGCGCGCCACGAGCGCGCTGTCGAGCGACTTGACCTCCATGGCCACCGACCGCCACTCCTCGTGGCCGAAGTAGGAGTACGTCGAGCCTCCGGCCAAAACCAGCGTGTCGTAATCGACCGTGCGGGGCTCGAGCTCGCCCGCTCCCGGCAGCAGGCGCACTCGCTGCCGCACCAGATCGACCTCGGTCACCTCGCCGAGGACCACGTGGACGCTCGGGTCGCGGCGAAAGATGGTGCGTAGTGGCTCGGCTATCTCGTCGGGCGACAGCGCGCCGGTGGCCACCTGGTAGGTGAGCGGCTGGAACAGGTGGTAGTTGTTGC
>DASVXS010000163.1:0-3334 GCA_036392575.1 Thermoleophilaceae bacterium
ATGCCGTACTCCTTCATGTAGCCGGCGCCGCCGTGGATCTGGATGCACTCGTCGGCGACCTCGACGGCGATCCGCGACGCGTAGAGCTTCGCCATCGAGATCTCGCGCACGGGGTACTCGCCGTTCGCGAAGCGCCAGGCCGTCATATACACCAGTTGGCGTGCCGCTTCGATCTTGGTGGCCATGTCGGCGAACTTGTGCCGAATCACCTGGAAATGGCCGATTTCCCGGCCGAACGCCTTGCGCTCGTTGGCGTACTTCAGCGTCATGTCGAACGCGCGCTGGGCGCCCGACACGCAGCCCGCGGCGCCGATCAGGCGCTCGCCCTGGAGCTCCCACATGATGTGGTAGAAGCCCTTGCCGACCTCGCCCAAGACCGCCTCGTCGGGCACGCGCACGTCCTGGAACGCGAGCAGCGCCGTGTCGGAGGCGTGCATGCCGAGTTTCTCGAGCTTCTTCTCGCGCACCACCCCGGGCAGGTCCATGTCGACCAGGAAGAGCGTGAAGCCGTCATAGCCCGCGTCCGGGTCGGTCTTCGTGACGAGCACGATGTAGTCGGCCCGGTGGCCGTTGGTGATGTAGGTCTTCGAGCCGTTGATCAGCCAGTCGTCGCCGTCACGCACTGCACGCGTGCGGATGCCGGCCACGTCGGAGCCTGCGTCCGGTTCCGTGATGCCGAGGCACGAGATCTTCTCGCCCTTGATCGAAGGCACCAGGTAGCTCTGCTTCTGCTCCTCGGTGCCGAACAGGAAGATCGGCGGGGTCGCCATGTCCGTGTGCACCGCGATGCCCATGGCGAGACCACCGCAGTTCGCCTTGGTCATCTCCTCGGCGAGGACGAGGTTGCAGTAGTAGTCGCCGCCCTGTCCGCCGTACTCCTCCGGGTAGGAGAGCCCGAGGAAGCCGAGCTCGCCCATGCGGGGGAAGACCCAGTTGGGGAAGGTCTCCCGCTCCCACTCTTCGGCGTGAGGCGCGAACTCCTTCTCGACGAACGAGCCGATCGACTCGCGGAGGCGGTCGTGCTCCTCGTTGAAGACGAAGTGCTTCTTCTTCGACCCGAAGTCGGGCTTGATGACTGTCTCGGCGGTGGCCATGGGTCGGCGATCTCCTCCGGTTCGCGGTGCATCCGGGACCGTAACGGAGGCGGGCCGAAAAGTAAACAGTAGGACTTCCTACTTTCCGCGGTGGTCGTCGCCGAGGCGGCGCGCTGGCGCGTGCGCTTACAGCAGCAATGACGGTGGGGCCGGGAGCGGGAGAAACGTCCCTTCCAGTCCGGATCGCGCCTCGAGATGTACGAAATACCCGCCTCGGAGGCACAACTCCTGACTCTTGTTCTCCTATGCAGAACCAACCTCAGGAGGTGGCGCGCAGGCGCTCGTCCACCGTAATTGCTGCCGTTCCGGGACGCCGGCTAAGCAGCCCCGAACCGAGCGGAGCGCGCCAAAAAGCGCCCAAAAGAAACGGGGCCCGGCCGCCCCACAGCCGGGCCCCAGCCAACCGAGCGATCTAGCGGTGGCCCAGCTGCCCCACCCAGATATTCGCTCGGTGTCCCCTGAAGCGTCCGTAGGTGCGGCCGAAGCCGACCGAGGTGAACGCCGGGCTTAGCAGGATCGCCCGGTGTGGGGGCGAGTTCATCCACGACGAAACGGTCCAGCCCACGGCCGACGAGCGGCCGCTGTGGATCGCGAGCACCTCGCCCAGGCGGGCGAAGCGCCGGCTCGCCTCGATGTGCGAGGCGTGCCCGAACGTGTTCGTGCGCATCAGATGGCGCGAGAAGCGAGTCGCGGAACGCGTCAGGCTTCCGCTCTGGTGCAGCGCCCTGAGCCCATGGGCGCGGCGGATCTGATTGATCTTGGCCAGCATTGACTCCGTCGCCCCGCGGCCCTCGGCCACGGCGGCAGACATTCCGAAAACAGTGAGCGCGAGCGCGCATACCAAGGCAGCGCGAAGCGGCCCGACAAGTCCTCGAGGCATGGCGGGAACAGCCTCCTTCGGTACGTATCTCTCTTGTCCGCCGACGGGGTTAGCTGTCGGGCTCGCGTCAAGAGAGCGACGCTACGATCGCGGCACTGCGTCCGATTCGCCCCACGCCCTGCCTCTCGGCTTGGGCGCTTAACTGGTTCCCCCGCTCGCTCTGGGTTGCCCCCTCAAGCGATTAGGCGGCGCGCACTATATCCACTCATTCGGCGGACTGCGCCACTTCTCCTCGTATAACTCCCGCTCTCTCCGGTCTGAAAGAGTGCCGCCCGTGGATTACGAGACGATCCTGTACGAGGTGGCCGCCAGCGGCGTCGCCACCATCACCCTCAACCAACCGGACACGCGAAACGCGCTCTCCAACGAGCTCCTTGGCGAGCTGATCAAGGCCTTCGAGTCGGCGCGCGACGACGACTCCGTGCGCTGCGTGGTGCTCGCTTCCTCGCACGAGAAGGTGTTCTCGTCGGGCGCGAACCTCTCGGGCTTCTCCGGCGACGTGCCGCTCGTGCACAAGCACCTCGGCTCGTCGCTGTTCGTCTCGCTCTTCCGGCTGATCGGTGAGCTCGGCAAGCCGACAATCTGCGCGGCCGGCGGACACGTGCTCGCCGGTTCGCTCGGCATCGCGCTCGCTTGCGACCTGATCGTGGCCAAGGATTCCGCCACCTTCGGCACGCCCGAGATCGACGTGGGTGCCTTCCCGTTCATGATCATGGCGCTGATCTACCGGAACATGCCTCGCAAGAAGACAAACGAGATGCTCCTGCTCGGCGAGCGGATCAGCGCGCAGGAGGCGCTCGAGGCGGGCTTCGTGAACAAGGTCGTGCCCGCCGAGGCGTTCGACGCCGCGGTACAGGAATGGGCGGAGAAGCTGGCGGCGAAGTCGCCGCTGATCATGAAGCTCGGGAAAGACGCGATGTTCCGGCAGCAGGACATGGCGTTCGTGGACGCGCTCGAGTACCTGCACGCCCAGCTCACGATCGCCCTCTCGACCGAGGACATCGTCGAGGGCGTGACCGCCTTCTTCGAGAAGCGCGAGCCCGAATGGAAGGGCCGCTGAGGGATGGGCGTCTCGCTCATCGCCCACCACTGCCGCACGTCGGACCGCACGCCCGGCGGCGCCCGCGGCGTGGATGCGCTCGCGCCGCTTCTCGCGAAGCGCCTCGGTACCGAGCCACGCGACATCGGCACTCCGGAGCCGGCGCGCGAATCGCGCTGGGACGACGACCTGCGCGACTCGCGCGGCTGCATCCTCGAGGCCGGCGGCCAGGTCGACGACGCGCTGTCGGGCGCCAACGTGCCGGTGCTGCTCGCGGCCGACTGCTCGATCGCGCTGACCACGCTCGCCGCGGCGCTGGCC
>DASVXS010000164.1:0-5209 GCA_036392575.1 Thermoleophilaceae bacterium
GCTTCAAGCACGAGGGCACGATGCGCGAGCACATCAGGCGACCGGACGGCGAGCTGATCGACTGCGAGGTCTACGGGCTGCTGAAGTCCGACTGGAAGGGCTACCCGTAGCTCTCCCATGCGTCTAGAGGCCGCGATCGTGCCGGACCGCGGGGCGTTGGCGGTCACGGGCGACTTCTTCCGCTCGCGCGAGTTCTACGACGCCGAGAGCGTCTCGCACACGCTGGGTGTGGGCGATTCGATGGTCGCGCCGCTCGTGGTGCGCGAGATCGAGGGCGAGCCGCTGCACGACGCGGTGTCGCCGTACGGCTATCCGGGCGCAGTCGTGCGTGCGCCGGTCGCGATCGACGACGTGGACTGGTCCACGAGCGGCCTCGTGAGCATCTTCCTGAGGGATCGCATCGGCGCGGAGCCATCGCTGCGCGGCGCGACGCTCCGCTCGAGCGTGCAGATCGCCGATCCGTCGAAGCCGCTCGACCTGCGCGAGCAACACCGGCGCCACATCCGCCGCAACGAGCGGGACGGCTATTCGGCGAGAGTGCTCGAGGGCCCGGCCTCGGAGCCCGAGGACCGCGAGCAGTTCCGTGAGGCGTACCGCGAGACGATGGTGCGCACCGAGGCGAGCGCCCGCTACTTCTTCGACGGCGCCTGGTTCGACACCGTGCTGTCGAGCCCGCTCTCGTGGCTCGTGCTGGTCGACCCGCCGGGCGGCGGTCCCATCGCCGCCGGCGCAATCGCGGTCGAGAGCGACCGCATGCTCCACTACTTCCTCGGCGGCACGGCGGACGAGCACCTCGGCGCTTCGCCGTTCAAGAATGCCGTCGCGGCGATGATCGAGCTCGCGTCCGGCCGCGGCGAGCCGCTCAGCCTCGGCGGCGGGGTGAGTCCCGGTGACTCACTCGAGCAGTTCAAGCGCGGATTCGCGAACTCGAGCGCGCCCTTCCATACCTGCGAGATCGTGTGCGATCGCAGGGCGTATGAGCGCCTGAGCGCCGGGCGCGAGGTGGGCGGCTTCTTCCCGGCCTACCGCGCGTAGGCGCCGCCGCTGCGGCTGCCGCTCGCGCGTACGTGAAGCGCCACGGAGCTCGCGGCGAGGCTGTTCCGGTCTCCCGGGAACACCGCTTGGTAGCTGTAGAGCCCCGGCCCGCGCAGGCGGTGTGATGCGCTGAAGCGGCCGCCCTTCGCGCGCAGTTTCAAGGTGCCGAGCTTGCGGTCCACCTTGCCGACGCGCTTCCTCACGATGAGCAAGATGCGGCTCTTTCGCGGCGTCACGCGGCCGCGGAGAATCGCCCTGTCGCCCACGGTCGCGTGGGCGGCGGCACGCGACAGCGTCAGGACGGGACGCACCTGAACCACCACCTGCCGCGAGCTCGAAGCCACGTAGCTGCCGTTGCCGGGAAACTGCGCCCGCATGATGCGCTTGGCACTTGGCTTGAGGCTCACCGACCAGCTGCCGTCACCCGCGCTCGTGGTCCGCGCGATCGTGACCCACTTGCCGGAGATGAACATCTGCACGTTCACGGGCAGGCCGCCCGCGGCGCCGCCCTTCATCAATTGCAGTCGCCCGCTCACGCGCGCCGTCTGCCCGTAGGTGAGCACGCCGGCGGAGATAGCGGCGCCGATCTTCGTGCGCGGCCTGCTGGGCTCGACGTTGCCGACCTTCCCGCGCAGCGATTGCAGCTGCGCGTAGAGCGAGTCGCCCGGGCAGGAGGTGGCGTCCACGTCGCGATGGCCCGACACACGCTGCAGCGTGACCTCGGTGCCGTTCGGGTAGCGGTTCGAAGAGCCGCCCGCGCTTGTGACCTGCACGGCGCCTGCGGTGGGCTGCCCGTGCAGCGGCAGCTTCCAGCGGATCAGCCTCGCCATCGCGTCGATCGCCGCATCCGTCTGAGGCACGCTGCTGAACGTGCCGAGGTTGGCGATGCCCGTGGACTGTGCGTTGTACCCCTGCGCCTGAGCGCCCACGACCGCCTTGTCGACCCCACCCGCCCGGCCCTCCCAGATGCGGCCGAACTTGTCGACGAGGAAGTTGTAGCCGATGTCGTTCCACCCGTTGGAGTTGCGGTGGTAACGGCAGATGCCGAGGATCATGGCCGGCACGTCGTCGGGCGTGTAGTCGTTGATCGACACCGTGTGGTGCACGAACGCGACCTTCACCTCGCCGTAGTCCGGGGTCACGCGCGGCGGGCACTGGTCCGCGCCCCAGGAGGCACGCGGAAGCATCGGCGGCGCGCCTACCTGCGATCTCGTCGCGATCTTTTGCGCCCGCACGTGGGCGTCGACGAAATGGATGCGCAGACCGGCCGCCGGACGACTGAGCCGGTACTGCACCCAGTCCGACCGGCCTGACCAGGCAGGCGCCGTGGTCGTCCGCACGTTGCCCTCGCGCGCGCCGGGGTCCGGGCCGCCGTCGGGATCGCCGCCGAGGTCTGCCCATCGGCTCCATTTCGCACCGTCCCGCCGCACCCGCACGTGAACGTCGGGATGCGAGCGCCCGCGCCAGCGCATGCCGAGCAGGTCGAAGCGCCTCGGCGCGCGCAGTGGCTTCGACATCACGCCGCCATTTGAAGCGCGGCGCACCTGACCGGCCGCCGGGGCGAGCTCGAAGTCGCTTGCGGAGGCGCGTGCGGCATGTGTGTCACGCGCGCTCGCGGGCGTGGCGGAGAGCGCCAGCGGAAGGGCCAGGGCCAGGGTGGGGAGGGCGCGCTTCACTGGACCGTCGAACACCGTCGCAGGCGCGCGGTAGCGGTGGCGCAGGCAAACCTGCACAACCTGGCGCTGCAGGGAATCCTGCGGCTAGGGAACGCGCTCGGGCGCCTGGTCGCGGTAGGCGGTCTTGAACGCGCGCAGGGCGTCCCAGGTGTTGTCGTTCACCTGGTTGCAACCGATCAGGTGCGTCCACGCGGTCGCGGCCACCTGGTACTTCATGCCGGTCTGGTTCGGCATGAGCACCATGTGGTAGACGTCCTCGTCGAACAGCGCCTTCAGCTGCCCGCGCACCTTCGCGGGCGTGCCCGGCTTGTACTGCAGCTCGATGCGTCCGTGCTCGAGCGTGTGCACGGTGTTCTCCTTGGGCGGCGCCGTGGTGTACACGCCGTCGTCCGCCGGAACCGGATTGTGGTTGCCCGACGTGGGCGGGTTCGTCTTGTAGGTGACCTTGGCGGTCGTGTGCGTGTTGCCGAAGTCGGGGTAGTTCCTCAGCACGCATCGGGCCGCCTTCGCGGCGTCTTGGAGGCCCACCGACTTCGGTGCCGGGATCGACTCCTTCGGATAGACCGACGACTCAGCCTTCGAGCCGTTGCTGTTGCCGCCGGTGAGCGCAACGGCTCCCACGGCGACGACCGCGACGACCACGAGAACGGTCGCGGCCACGATCCCCAGCCTGCGCTTGCGGCGCGCCGCGGCGGCCGCAGCTGCCTCGCGCTCGGCCCGCTGGCGCCGAAGCGCTTCCTTCTGCTCCCTGCGGCTCGTCATCCGGTCAGGGCAAGGGTATTAGGCGCGGGAGACGCGAGCCTTCGATGCGACCTTGCGGCCGTTGCTCGCCGCGGGTTTCCAGCATTCGTCGACGAAACGCGTGATCTCACCTGTGAGGCGCTCCGGGGTGAGGCGCAACTCGAGGATCGAGCTCGCGTCGAGCAGGTGCCCGTTCGGTAACTCGCGCACGAGCATGTCCGCGTCGGAGAACGGATGCACCGGATCACGCGGGTGCCCGATCACGAGAGCCGGCGCGTCAATTGTGCGCCGCTCCTCGCGCGGCGGCGCGACCCGACCGAAGAACAGGCCCTGCAGTACCGCCGCGGACGGGCCGGGATCCTGGGTCACCCAGTCGAGGCCCCAGTCGATCAGCTGATTGCTGCCGCGCGGGACGCGGCGCGCGAGCTGCGCCACCAGCCGCATCACGGGCGCGCCGAAGGTCAGCCCTACGAGCAGCGGCGAAAACGCGATCGCGCAGCCGAGCAGCGCGTTGTCGAGCACCGGCATCTCGACCACGAGTCCGCGCATGCGGTCCGGCGCCAGCACCGCTGCTTCGAGCGTCACGTTCGCGCCGAGCGAGGTGCCGCCTACCACCGCTTGCTCGATTTCGAGGTGATCGAGCAGCGCGACCACCTCGCGCCCGAAGGCGGTCATCGAGTACTTCCACATGTCCTGTGGCCGGTCCGAATCGCCGTGGCCGAGTGGGTCCATGGTCACGACGCGATAGCCGCGCTCGGCGATCGAGATCGCGAGCGGCTCCTGCATCTGCCGGGAGAACAGCAGCCCAGGCAGCAGCACAACCGGGTTGCCCTCGCCGTACTCGCTGTAGGCCAGCCGGTGCCCCTCGTGCTTGAAGCGGCCGGTGTGTGGACGCATCGGGGCGGGAGCATAAACCGTCCAACCCGCTGGCTGGTTCAGCGTTTCCGGTTTACCGTGGAAACCAGTTCGCCCGTAGGGGGCGGCGGCCCGCAGGCTTCCGCCTGTGCATGGAGAGGGATTTCCTGCCGATGGAAGCATCGACCCTGGCGCTTCGAAGCGCCGCGCGCATCCCGCTGTCGCGGAAGCTCCTCGCTGCGCTCAGCGACGAGAAGCTCGTCGCGCAGGTTCGCTCCGGCAGCGAGGCCGCGTTCGAGGTCGTCTTCGATCGCTATCACCGCCCGATCCTCGCCTTCTGCCGGCACATGCTCGGGACGCAGCACGAGGCGGAAGATGTCGTGCAGGGGAGTTTCGCTGCCGCGTACGCCGACCTGCTGCGGTCGCGCAGCGAGATCCACCTCAAGCCGTGGCTGTTCACGATTGCGCGCAACCGCTGCCTATCCGCGCTGCGCGCGAGGCGCGAGTCATGCGCCGAATTCGAGCCCAAGTCGCTGGCGGCCGGGCTCGCCGAGGAGGTGGAGCGGCGAGCGGACCTGCGGGCTCTCGTCGCTGACATCGCGGAGCTGCCCGAGCAGCAGCGCGCGGCGCTCGTGCTCGCGGAACTGCGCGCGCTGTCGCACCCGGAGATCGCGGAAGTGCTCGGCTGCGAGGCCGACAAGGTGAAGTCGCTCGTGTTCCAGGCGCGCTCCACGCTGCTCGACTCGCGCAAGGCGCGTGAGATGTCCTGCGATGAGATTCGTGGTGAGCTGGCGACGCTCAGCCGCGGGTCGCTTCGGCGCAACTACCTGCGAAAGCACCTCCGCGCATGCCTAGGCTGTCGCGAGTTCCGCGACGAGATGAAGCGCCAGCACGCGATGCTC
>DASVXS010000165.1:0-14847 GCA_036392575.1 Thermoleophilaceae bacterium
TCGTCCGGCAGCAGGACGCCAACCTTGCGCCGTACCGCGAGCGGGTCGCTCAGCGCGTCGTGTCCGGCGACGCTGACGCTCCCCGAATCGGGGCTCACCGTAGTCGCGAGAACGCGAAGCAGCGTGCTCTTGCCGGCGCCGTTCGAGCCGGTCAGGGCGACGATCTCGCCATCCCTCACCCACAGGCCGACGCGGCGCAGCGCCATCACGTCGCCGAAGCGCTTGCTTACTCCTTGAGCATCGATTGCGAGCATCGGTTCGCGGTCGTTCCTTGACCCACTTCCGTTTACGGCGTCAGTGCGAGGTTCCTTCTGGTCCGGTGACTAGATGCGCATGCAAGATCCGCCCGACCTCAAATCGCCCCGAAGTCGGCTCTGGCCCGAAATCCACCCTAAGAGCGACCCCGCAGGCGCGCAACCTAAAGAAGGCTTGCGTGCATCGCGATCGAGGACATCCAGCTGCCGTGTTTGCGCCGAGGCCTGTCGCCGATGTGAAGCGAAGCGGGTTGCGCGAGAGAGGCGCGTGGTGGCGGTCGTCAGGCGCGCCCTCAGGAAGCACCCGAGCCGGTCGGCTGACGAGCGGGAGCCAGCGCGCCGCGCCCGCGGACCCAGTCCACGGTGATTGCCAGCGCCGCGCCAAGTACCGCCCATAGGGCGAGCACGACCAGCGCGTGCGCAGTGCCGTGGCCGTGGAAGTAGGCGACGTCGCGCATGGCGGTGGTTGCTGCGCCCGGCGGCAACAGCTGGCTGACCGCTCGCCAGAAGCCGGGCAGCAGCTCCGGCGCGGAGCTGCCGCCCGATGCCGAGTTGCCGATCACGAGGAACATGAGCGCGCCGATGGCGGTCCCGGCGAGGCCGACCATCAATTGGAACGCGATGATCGGCAGCCCCATCGCGAGGACGTACAGCGAGGCGATGCCCCAGACGCCGAGAAAGTTCTGAGAGAACGCGCCTACCACGACGTTCGTCACGAGGGCCGTGATCAGGCCGGCGCCGATTCCCAGGGTGAACATCGCGGCGACGCGCACGTGCGCGGGACGTTCGCGCGCGAGCACGAAGATCAGGGTCGAGCCGAAGATTCCCGCGATGATGAGGCTCAGGACGGCGGAGAACGCGGTCGCCCCGGTTGAGTCGGAACTTGGCAGCGGCACGAGGTCGCGAACGGCGACGCGCTGACCGGTCCTCTTCTCAGCGGCGGCCGACGCCTGCTGGAGGAGCCGGCTAACGGCGGGGCTCGCGGCGGTCGCGACGAGCACGAGCGGGGTCGGCTCGGGCCGGAGCGCGCCGTAGATCTTGCGGTGCAGCACCGCGGTGCGCGCAGCGTCGAGCGACGCGTACTCGTGTATCTCAAACGCGCCGGGAGCTCTGCGGCGAATCGCGTTGGCCGCGGCGCGCACGACCCTCGGCTGTCCCGCGATCCCGACCGGGACGTTGTGCGGCTTCGGCTCGTGATTGGCCGCCACATTCGAGCCGACGATCGCGAAGACGGCGAGCATGATGGTGCCTAGCCCGACCGCCAGCCTACGGTTGTCCGGCGTCACGAGGGCGATCCTCCCACCGGGGCCGCGAAGCGAGCAAGGTCGGCCCAGTGGCGGCGATACGTCGGCCGGTGCCGACGTTAGGTGCCTTCTCACGCGAGATTGGGTAGTGGGGCTCGGAAACCAATTCGGCCTCCCGGATTCCCGACCCGCGACCGGCGTCGCTCCACCACCGACGGCAATGGGGACAGCTCGTTACGTATCGAAGGCGGCGACGCTGCGGGTTCTGTTCATTAGACCGGACCACATCGGGGACCTCCTGCTTACCTTTCCGGCGGTCGCCGCGCTGCGACGCGTGATCCCCGCCGCTCACTTGACGTACGCGGCGCCGGCGGACGCGGTGGCTGCCGCGGAACGATGTCCGAGCCTCGACGCCGCCCTGACGGTGCCGTTCCCGCCCTTCGGTCGCGACGGATCATGCGACGTAGGCTGGCGCGAAACCGTGCGCGCTGAAGCAGCGAAGCTCCTCGGGCGGTTCGACGCAGCGCTGGTCGTGCGCCCAGACGACCCGTGGTCGGCGGAGCTCGTGGGCCGCGCGTCTATACCGATCCGGCTCGGATTCGACATGCCGCGCACGCGGCCGCACTTGACCGACGTGCTCCCAGTGCACGACGACCGCCATGTCGCCCTCGACGGGTTCGACCTCGTGGACGCACTGCTCGCGCGGCTTTCCGTGAGCGCGCGCGCCGCTCGCGTGCTCGACCCATCGCTCGTCGTGTCGCGCGACGATGAAGAAGAGGTCGACGCCGTGCTCGCCGATGAAGGCGCGCACGAACCGCTCATCGTGTTGCATCCCGGCTCCGGCTGGCCGCTCAAGAACTGGCCGGCGTCACGCTGGTGGCAGCTGGTGGTGGAGCTCGCTCGGCGCACCGGTACGCGGCCGTTGCTGGCCGGGACCGCGCACGAGGAGCCGCTCGTCCGCCGGGTCGTCGAGGCGACGCCCGCGATCAACCTTGCCGGGCGTCTCTCGCTCGGAGCTCTAGCGGCGCTTCACAAGCGGGCGCGGCTCGTCGTGACGACTGACAGCGGCGCGCTGCATCTCGCCGCCGCGATGGGCGCACCCGTCGTGGGCATCTTCGGTCCCGGCGATCCATTCCGCTTCGCGCCGCTTGCCCCGCCCTCGCGCGTCCGGGTGGTGCGGCTCGGGCTACCGTGCAGCCCATGCGGGACGCTCGAGCACCCGCCGTGCGGCGCGGTGCGCGACCCTGCCTGCGTCAGCGGGATCACCGTCCGGCCCGTCGTAGAAGCGGCTACCGAACTCCTGCGGGCGCCGCGTCCAGCGCCCCGCGGATTGCCGCAAAGAACAGCGCCGCCGACTGCTCCCATGTCGGACGCGCTGACGCACGGCGCTGCGCCGCCTGTCCGAGGCGGTCGCGGAGAGACGGGTCCGCTGCCAGCAGCCGCAACGCGGCGCTGAGGCCCTGGATGTCACCTGGGGGCACAAGTAGCCCCTCGTGTCCGTCGTCTGCGAGGTACGGCAGATTCCCCGCGCGCCAGCCGATCACCGGTAGACCGAACGCCATCGCCTCGCCCCAAACGGTGCCGTAGGGCTCGCGGAAGGCCGGCAGTACGAACGCATCGGCACCCGCGTACAGGGCAGCCACCGCTTCGCGCGGGAGCGCGCCATGTACGACCACCCGCGCGGCCAGATCAGGGCTTGCAAGCCGCCGCCGCACACGCGCGGCGTACACCGGATCGGCCTCCGGGTCGCCTGCGAGATGAAGCGTCGCCATGTCGGGCGCCAGTCCGGCGAACGCCTCGAGCAGCTCGAGGATCCCCTTACGCTGAATCCAGTTGGCAACACAGAGGAAGGCCGCGCCGCGCCCTGCGCGTAGGTCCGGCTGCGCAGCCGCGGCCGTGGCCACGTCGCGGCCGGGTGGTACCACGCGTATGCGCTCGCCTCCGAAGCCCGCCGCGGCGACCTGGTCCGCCAGCAGCTCGCTCGCAACGATCAGCAGCCGCGCGCGCCTGTAGGCCACGCGGTCAAGGGGCGCCTGAAGCCGCCTGCGGACCCGACCGTGGTCGATGCCGCCCGGTGGCTGGTGGAGCACGCCGATCAACGGGACAGCGGGCGAGCGCGCAGCAAGCCACGGGCCGGCGAACGTCGCGGCGATGCTGTCGAGCAGGATCGCGCGCGCGGAGAGCCGGCGGACATGGCTGAACACACGTGCTGCGGCCAGCGCCGGCAGCGCGAACGGGCGCTCCGGGAACGATAAGAAGACGATCCGAGCCCCGTGCACGGGGGCCGCTGCTGCCATCCGCAGGTGGTAGAGATAACCGCCGGTCAGCCGGCGAGGGTCGCCGAGCGTGACCATGCAGAGCAAGAGATGCGGGTCGTTCACGTCGCGCCCACGCCATTCGGTCAGGCCGGGATCTTCGGCGGCGGTGAGCGCTATCCCCTCGAGCTCGCGCGCGCGCTCTCCCGCCGCGTGGACTGCGAGCTGGTCACGTTTGGAGCGCCCGCGACGGTCCGCGAGCCGGACGGTCTTCGCGTGCGGGTCCTTCGCCCAGTTGCACATCTTGGCCACCCCGCTCACGTGATCGCCCCCGGCCTGCCCGCCGCGTTGCGTCACGCTGACATCGTTCACACCCATCACACGCGGAGCGCGCCGAGCCGGATCGCCGCGGTCACCGCGCGGGCCTGCCGTGGCGTGGCGGTCACGACGGACCACGGATTGCCAGGCGGGACGTGGCGAGGCGGGCTGCTGGCGCTGTTCCATCGCTTCCTCATGGTGTCCGAGTATTCCGCGCGCGAACTAGGCTCGCCGCCGTCCCGCACGCGCATCGTCTATGGCGGCGTCGACTGCGCCCGGTACCGTCCCGACCCCGACCGTTCGCGCCGTGGCGTCCTGTTCGTTGGCCGCCTGACGCCACACAAAGGCGTCGATCGCCTCATCCGTGCGCTGCCCGAGCGGGCCGAGCTCACGATTGTGGGTACCGCCGGGCACGACCCCAACCCGCCGGAGCGGGACTACCCGCAGCTACTCCGCAAGCTTGCGCATGGGCGACCGGTCCGGTTCCTAGGCGCCGTACCGGACGACGAACTCGCGCACCTCTACCGGCAGGCGGCGGTAGTTGCGCTGCCGTCGGTCGACCTGACCTGCTACGGGCGTCATATCGGCATAGTCGAGTTGCTTGGGTTGGCCGCTCTGGAGGCGATGGCCAGCGGGACGCCGGTGGTCTGCAGCCGGATCGGCGGGTTGCCCGAGATCGTCGACGACGGGATCACGGGGGTGCTCGTCGAGCCGGGCGACCTCGACGGCCTGCGCGCTGCCCTGGACGAACTACTACGCGACCGCGCACTCGCGGTGCGGCTTGGGCGAAACGCGCGGGATCGCGCGCTCGAGCGCTTCACCTGGGATTCGTGCGCAACGCGCTGCCTCGCGGCGTACGAGGAAATCCTGGGCGTCGCTTAGATCACGCACGCGCGGTAGCCGCCGAAGGCGTCCGGAGCCTCCCACACTCGAATCGCCAGCGTCTCGCCGCCGGCGCGCCCCACGACTTCCATGAGCGACCCGTGCAGCCAGCGGGCGAGGATCTCAACCGTCACGCCGTCGGCGTCCGGCGGGCGGATCTCGTCGAGATCCCGGCCCTCGAGCCGCCCGAGCACGTCGTCGAGCCCCGCGCGGAGCACGTCCAGATCGCAGACGACACCGCGCTCGTCCAGGCGCTCGCGCTCGACAACCACCTCGATGCGATAGTCGTGAGCGTGCGGCTGGCGCTCGGCCTCGGTACCCCACGGCAGCCTGTGCAGCGCGCGCAGCGACCGCGACGCTCCGACTTCGAAGCTCATGCCTCGTACCTTAGGGCGGCGTGGATGAGGCCGCGCGTACCGCCTGCCACCGCGGCGTAGGCGTCAGGCGCGCGCTCGAACGGGAATTCGTGGGTCGCGAGCGGCTCGAGCGGAAGCTCCGAGAGCAGCACACGGGAGACCTCGCGCCGCCGCCGGCGGTCCCAGCGAGTGGCGAGCTTCGACGGGATCGTCGACACCTGCGTGCTTCGGATGACCAGCCGGCGGCGGTGAAAGTCGGCGCCCAGCGGAAGCTGGACCGGCTTGGTTCCGTACCAGGAGCACACCAGCGCCGTCCCTTCCTGAGCGAGCAATGGCAGGGCGGCCGCGAGCACCTCGGGCCGCCCGCTCGCCTCGATCACGAGCGGCACGCCGCGCCCGTGTGTGACGTCATTCAGGCGCGCCGCCAGCTCCTCCGGGGCGACCGAATCGACTCCGAGACGGGCGGCGGCTCGCCGCCGCTCTGGCTGCGGCTCGCTACCCACCACGCACGCGCCGGCACGGCCCATCAGCACGCCGGCAAGGATTCCCACACAGCCAAGCCCGAGCACCGCCACGATCTCCCCGAACAGGGGACCGGCGTCGAGCGAGACCTGTAGCGCGGTCTCGACCAGCGGCAGCAGCGTTGCGCGCCGCGGATCCTCGTCGTCAAGCGGGATCACGTCGCCCTCACCGACTACGAACAAGTCCTGGTGGGGATGGAACGCGAATACGCGCGCGCCCTCGTGGATGCTGCCGCGCGAGCGTTCGACGCGTCCGACGGTGCTGTAGCCGTAGGCGAACGGGTAAGCGAACGTGCCACCCAGCGCCTCGAGCGTGCTGTCGAGAGCAACCTCGGGGTCGACTTCTCCGCGATAGGCCAGCATCTCACTGCCGCCGCTGATCCCGGAGAACTCTGTGCGTACCAGCAGCTCGCCACTGGCGGGCTCAGCTACTTCGACATCCCGAAGCTCGACACGCCCAGGCGCAACGAACTGGACGGCTCTCGCGTTCATCCCACGATGCCCTCGCGTGAGAGCGCGAACATCAGGTTCGTCCCGATCTGCTGTGACTGGTCAGCCCTGTGGGGGTATGCTCGTGCCGCCGCGGGCAGCTGGAACCGACCCCGGGAGGACTCCACGTGAGCCGCGGGAAAGGACATCGGGCACCGCCCGGGAGCCTATTACGCAGCGTGCGCGGCGTCGCTCAGGAGGTCGTGCGCGTCCCGCTGCCCACACCGGCAGGCGAGTTCGACCTTCGGGCGTTCGCGTGCTCGCGGGACTCCATCTACCTGGTGCTCGTCCGAGGCGATCTCGGTGACGGACGCGGCGTGTTGACCCGCCTTCACTCTGAGTGCCTCACCGGGGACGCACTCGGGTCGCTACGTTGCGACTGCGGCATCCAGCTGCGCGCAGCCCTGCGAGCGATCGCATCCGAGGGACGCGGCGTACTGATCTACGCGACCGGCCACGAGGGGCGCGGCATCGGCCTGATCAACAAGCTGCGGGCGTACGTCGCCGAAGACGACGGCCTCGACACGCTCGAGGCCAACAGGCACCTCGGGCTTCCAACCGACGCGCGCGAGTACGACGACGCGGCCGCCTGCCTCGGCGCCCTGGGGGTCCGCACGATACGGCTCCTCACGAACAACCCGCACAAGGCGACAAGCCTTCGACGCGCCGGCGTACAGATCGACGACGTCGTAGCCCTGGCGACGTCGCCCCACGCCCGCAACCTCCACTATCTCCGCTCGAAGGAACTGCGGAGGGGCCACGTTCGGCCGACCGGGGACCGTCTCGAAAACGAGGTGCCGAAGGCGCTCGACGTCAGTGGGCTGCTCGGCTCGGTCGCCTCTCGGGACTCGCGGCCCTACGTGGTTCTGAAGTACGCGCAAACCCTCGACGGGCGGATCGCGACGCGCACCGGCGATTCAAAATGGATCAGCGGAGAGCCCGAACGCCGCGCCTCGCACGCGCTGCGCGCCGCCTGCGACGCCGTCCTGGTCGGCATCGGCACGGTGGTCGCGGATGACCCCCAACTCACCGTCCGGCTGGTGCCCGGCGCCTCGCCCCTTCGCGTCGTGCTTGACTCGACGCTGCGCATCCCCGCCACTGCGCAAATTCTCTCGGACGCCGCTCCGACCCTCGTCATCACGAGCGCGTTATCACGCACCGAGCACCGGGATGCGCTGCGCGAGCGCGGCATCGGCATTCAGGTCGTTCACGCCGAGCCGCCCTGGGGAGTGGATCTCGGTGCGGCACTGTCGCTGCTGCACGGGGCGGGGTTCCGCTCGCTGCTCGTCGAGGGCGGCGCGGCCGTCATCACGTCGTTCTTACGCACGCGTTTGGCGGACCGAGTCGTCGTTGGGATCGCCCCAACCATCGTCGGAACAGGTAAGGAAGCGGTAGGCGACCTGAGCATCGCCCGCGTGTCCGATGGCCTACGCCTGGCCGGACGATCGGTGCATCTCCTGGGCGACGATGTCGTCATGGCCGGAGACGTCATCTGATCGAAGCACGGCGCGCGTCACGGGATGTGTATAAGCGGCTGGAATGTCGCTACTGGACAGGATCGGGGCGACGCGGCCGGGCACGTGGACGATCGCGCGCGTCGTGTCACCCTTGCAGCGACGACTGCTGGCCGCAACCCGTGGTCGCGTGTCGCTCACGGGAAAACGACCGGTCCTCTTGCTGCGCTTCTCAGCCGTACGCCCGCGTAGCGATGCCTGGGTAAGCGAGCACGAACCCCGCGCGAGCGTGTCCGGCTCGAGCCGGTAGCGCAACTCGTAAGAACCCCTAGCTGAGTACCGGCCGCGGTGAGCTCGTGCGCGCCGGGCTCGACGTGTGCTACCTCCATCCGTGGGGCCCCGTCACCAATCCACGCAAGAGACATCGGCATTCCGCGAACACTACGGACGTGCAGTTGGCTACAGGCAACGGATACGGCACCCGCTTTCCTTGGCGAGCGATATTCAGGATCGCCGCTGATCGCGTCGCCGCTTAGGACGACCTCAGAAGCCGCATCGCCGGCGCCGGTCGTTCCTCCGTGAGCGCTGTCACAGGCGGCGCCTCTATCTCGTCTCAGAGAGCAAATGAGACGAGAGCAGCAGTCATGAAGGTCTTCGTTGCCGGCGCCACAGGCGTTCTCGGCAGAGCGCTCCTCCCTGAGCTCGTGGCGCGAGGCCATGAGGTGGTCGGGATGACCAGGAGCGCGTCGAAGCAGGACCTGGTGCGCAGCCTGGGAGCGCACTCGGTCGTGGCCGACGCTCTCGCCCCCGACGCGGTCGCCCAGGCGGTGGCGTTGGCCGAGCCGGAGGTGATCGTGCATCAGCTCACGGCGTTGTCCGGGAAGATCAGCATCCGGGACGCGCGGCACCCCGAGCGCTCCAGCGGGGCGATCATGACCAACCGGCTGCGTACCGTGGCGACGGACCATCTCTTGGCCGCCGGCCGCGCCGTCGGCGCGCGGCGCTTCGTGGCGCAGAGCTTTGGGGCTTTCCGGTTCGCCGGCACGGGCGGGCCGGTGCAGACCGAGGCCGATTCCCTCGAGCCAGACCCTCGGCAGACGGGCCTGGAGGCGATCCTCTATCTGGAGCGGGCGGTGACGACGATCGAGTGGGGAGAGGGCCTCGCATTGCGCTACGGCGGCTTCTACGGCCCGGGGACCGGGATCAGCGCGGCTCCGGATGCGGTGATGGCCGGGCCGATCCGCAAGCGTCGGTTCCCGATCGTCGGCGACGGTGGTGGCGTCTGGTCGCTCGTCCACATCGAAGACGCAGCGGCGGCGACCGCCATCGCGGTCGAGCGCGGCCAGCCGGGTATCTACAACGTCGTCGACGACGAGCCCGCGCCGGTGCGGGAGTTGCTGTCAGTGCTGGCGAGCGCGCTGGGTGCCAAGCCACCAAGGCGCATCCCGCGCTGGCTGGGGCGGCTGGCGGGCGGTGAGATGGCAACGCTCATGATGACCGAGGCGCGGGGTGCCTCCAACGAGAAGGCGAAGCGCGAGCTCGGCTGGCAGCTCCGATATCCGAGCTGGCGGCAGGGCTTCGCGCAGGGACTCGACTAGCCAGATAGGCGGGGCCATAGTTGCTCTCGCACTCGCAAGTCGAGACGCGGCAATCGACTCGGCGCCGTCCGACCAGCGCGCCTCGTTGGCCGTCGGGGGTCGCTCGTCGAGGCCGAGGATCCCTCAGCAGCCGGCGTGCTGCCGATCTAGGGTTGCGACATGAATGACCAGCCCGAGCGCACCAGTCCGCCGCCGCCGCTGCCGGTCCGCGTTATCGGCAAGGCGCTGACGAGGATGGTGGCGCGCTCCCCCTGGACGTGGCCGCTGCTGCGGCGCTTGGTGCGCGGTTTCTTCGACCGCTCGGCCGACGGCTGGGACGAGCGCGTGCGGCCGGACGCGCCGGACCACCTGGCGGCGCTCGCCGCCGCGGTCGCCCGTCTGGATGCGGCCCCGGCGCGGATCCTCGATCTCGGCACCGGAACGGGCGCGGGAGCGCTGTGGCTCGCGCGAGAGTTTCCGGAAGCGCGCGTGACGGGCGTGGACATCTCGCAGGCGATGATCGCGCGGGCGAAGGCGAAGCGCCCGGACGAGCTGTCCGGGCGCGTCGAGTTCCTGGTCGGCGACGCCGAGCGGCTGCCCTTCGCGGGCGGCTCCCTGGATTTGGTGGCTCAGATCAGTGTGCCGGTCTTCTTCGACGAGGTGGCGCGCGTGCTCGCCCCGCGCGGCTATGTGGTCGTTGTCAGCAGCCTTGGGCTAAAGACGCCGTTCCACACGCCCGAGCGCACCGTGCGCAGGGGCTTCCGCGGGCGCGGTATAGAGACCGTCGCGACCGGGGCAGAGGGCCCAGGCACGTTCTTCCTGGGCAGGCGCTCGGCCTGAAGCGAAGACCGGGCGACGGAACCCTCCACGTTGGCGCCGCGAACGGAGCGACGCTCGCCAGCGTCACCCAGGGGAAGCGCCGTCACGAACGAATCCCTCTAAGGCCCGCTCGAGAAGAACGCTCTGAGTGCCGTGGCTGTGTCGGTGGGGTGCTCTTCGGGGAAGAAGTGTCCGCCGTCGACGGGTCGGCCGTCGACGTCGTCGGCGAGGTCGCGCCACAGCGCCAATGGCCCGCCCGTGTCGGCGTACCAGGTCGAGAGCGCCCCGCGGCCGCTCCAGAGCGACAGCGTCGGGCAGGTAATGCGGCGGCCCGCGCGGCGATCGGCGGCGTCGTGCTCGCGGTCGATGGTTGCTGCGGCCCGGTACTCCTCGCAGATAGCGTGGACGTGATCGGGGTCGCGCAGCGCGGCGATGTAGGCCTTGCGGACCTCATCATCGAAGGCCTCCGCCGGGCTGCCCCATGCGCCGCCCAACGCGTCATCGATCACGGCGTCGGGTGCCGCGCCCACTAGGCGCTCGGGAAGCGGTTCGGGCTGAGCGAGCAGCGACCAGGGCCAGAACTCCAGCGCCAGCCGGGCATTCGCCCGCTCCCACGTGATGTCGATGGGGAGCACATCGAGCACCGCGAGACGCTCCACCCTTTCGGGATGGTCCAGCGCTGTCCGATAGGCGACCCGGCCACCGCGGTCGTGGCCGGCGATGCAGAAGCGCTCAAACCCGAGCGCGTCCATGACCTCGACCATGTCTCTCGCCATGCGTCGCTTGGCGTAGGCAGTGTGATCCGCGCCTGAGGGCGGGCAGCCGCTCTGACCGTATCCGGGCAGGTCGGCGCACACCACCGTGAAGTCACGCACGAGCAGAGCCGCGACGTCGCGCCACATCAGGTGCGTCTGCGGAAAGCCATGAAGGAGCAGCAACGGTGGCCCAGAGCCACCACGACGTGCGAAGATCGGCGCCCGCTCGGTTGCGATCGTGCCGGCCTCGAAGGGTGACGCGGTTTCGGCGATCACCTGGTTCACCGACACCCCCCTCCTCCGGCACTTCGGGCTCCCGCGGACGCTGCGCTGGTAGCCCGCCGGCGTTCCGTTCTGGTCGCGGCCGGTGTCTCAACCACCAGCAGACGGCTCGCTATAAGCAAGGAGAACTCAATGACAAAGATCGTCGTGAGCGACAACGTCACGCTCGACGGAGTCATCCAGGACCCGGCCGGTGACGAGGGCTTCAGGGTCGGCGGCTGGGTCGGCCTGATCAAGGACCGCCCAGAGCTGGGCAAGCTTGCGCTGGACGAGGCGCTGGGCGCCGAGGCCCTGCTGCTGGGGCGGCGGAGCTACGAGTGGCTCGCCGCGCGCTGGCCATCCCGGAGTGGCGAGCTTGCGGACAGGTTGAACAGCCTGCCCAAGTACGTCGTGTCCTCGACCCTCGATGATCCCGACTGGAACAACTCAACGGTGCTGAAGGGCAACGTAATTGACGAGATCTCGAAGCTGAAGCAGAAGCTGGACGGGGACATCGTCGTCCCGGCCAGCTTCCAGCTCGTGCGCACGCTGATCGAGCACGACCTCGTCGATGAGCTGCGGCTGAAGCTCTTCCCGGTCGTGCTCGGCGCCGGCGAGCGCCTCTTCGGCGAGACCAGCGACAAGAAACCCATGCGCCTCATCAACATCCAGACCGTCGAGGGCGACGTCGCGTTCCTCACCTACGAACTCGTCCGGAAGGCCTAGCGGGCATCGGACAACGCCTTCGTTTCGAACGGCCCTGATGCCGCATCGAGGTCGCCCTTTGAGCCGACTCGGTGTGAGAAGCGCAGCGTCAGCTCCGGGCCTGCGCGCTGGGCGTTAAGGTCTCAACGCCGAGCGTGGGCAGCACGCGCTCGAGCCAGTTCGGGATCCACCAGTTGCCCTTGCCGAGCAGCTGCATCACTGCCGGGACGAGCACGAGCCGCACCAACGTTGCGTCGAGGAAGATCGCCGAGGCGAGCCCGATCCCCAGCAGCTTCAGGAAGACCTCCTGGGAGGCGAGGAACGCCAGGAAGACGACGACCATGATCGCCGCTGCTGCCGTGATCACGCGCGCGGTCTTAGCCAGGCCGTCGGCGACCGCCCGGCGGGTATCGCCGTCCTTCAGGTACTCCTCGCGGATGCGTGAGATCAGGAAGACCTCGTAGTCCATCGATAGCCCGAAAAGGATCGCGAACATCATCACCGGCATGAACGGCGCTACCGGGACCTCGTGATCGATGCCGATCAGGTTGCTGAGACCGCCGCCGTTGGCCGCGAGCGTCACAACGCCGTACGCCGCCCCCACCGACAGCAGGTTCATGACGGCCGCCTTGAGCGCGATCAGGGGCGAGTGAAAGGCGACAAGCAAGAGCAGGAACGAGAGCCCGACGACACCGCTGATGAACGAGGGCATGTGACGTGTGACGTAGTCGCTCTGGTCCTCGAGTGCGGCTGTGACACCTCCGATCTTCACGGTGACACCTGAACCGGCGAGCGCGCTGGGAACGACCTTGTCGCGAAGGCGCTTGACGAGATCGGCGGTTGCCTTGTCCTGCGGGGAGGTGGTTGGGATCAGCGTAATGAGAGCGGCGTTGCCTGCCGTGTTGATAACCGGGCGTGTCACAAACGCGACTCCCGGCTGGCTGCGAAGCCTGGCCGCGAAGGACTCGATCCGCGGTTTCGCCGCGGCGCCCGGCAGGGTCCCCGCGATGACGACCGGTCCGTTGCTCCCGGGGCCGAAGCCGTGGGTGTTCAGGTCATAGGCCTGCCGGGTCATCTTGCCTGGTGGGTCGTTCCCCGCGTCGGGGAAGCCGAGCCGCATCCCGAGCGCCGGGGCGGCGAGCGCGAGCAGCACCGCAGTGGCCGCGACCGCGGCAGGCCAAGGCCGACGCTGGACGGCATGGCTCCAACGCGCGGCTGAGGATTCGCGGCCACTGCCGGTGCCGAGCGACCGGCCGGCGAGCGGGATCCGCAGCCGGTCGACCCGCGGGCCGAGGAACGCGAGTAGCGCCGGGAGGAGGGTGACCGACGCGATCATCACGACCAAGACCGCGAGCGAAGTCGAGATTGCGACCCCGTACATGTATTTCAGGCCCGTCAGGCAGAGGCCAAGAACGGCGATCACAACCGTGCAGCCGGCGATGATCACGCTACGCCCAGCGTGGGTGACCGCCTCGACGACGGCGTCGTGGCGGTCCTTTCCGTCGCGCATGGCGGATCGGAAGCGGGTCAGGACGAGCAGCGCGTAGTCGATCCCCACGCCGATGCCGATCAGGCCGGAGACGGCCGTGGTCCAGTCCGGGACGTCGATCACGTTCGCGAGCAGCGCTATCAGGCCCGCCGAGGAGATACCGAGTCCGACGAGCGCGATCACGAGCGGGAGCCCGGCCGCGACTAGCGAGCCGAACGCGATCAGGAGGACGATCGCGGCGCCGACGAAGCCGATCCCCTCCGGGCTCGCCTGGCCCTCGGCGTCGTGAATTGGGTCGCCGCCGAGTCTTATCTCGACCCCGCCGCCACTGTTTTCGTTCGCGGCCTCGATCAGCTGCTTGCCCTGGCTCGTCTTCACCTCCCAGCCGGGAACGGTGAGCGGAAGCGTGGTCGCGCCGATCGTCCCGTCGCGCGACACGCGAGTCGGCGTGTGCGCCGAGACGTGTTTGACCTTCTCCACCTGGGCAAAGAAGGCGTTGAGGCGCCGCTTGGCCGCCGGGCTCGTGGCGCCGGCGTGGTCTCTCCAGACGACGGAGATCTCTTGGCCCGAATAACCGGCGAAGCGCTGCTTGGTGATCTCGCTCGCGGCCTTGGAGTCCGATCCCGGCGTGTTGTAGTCGGCGTTGTAGGCGCCCTTCGCGGCGCTGCCCGCTCCAATGATCAGGATCGCCGCGCCGATCCAGGCCAGCACGACGCGCCCGCGGTGGCGATAGGCGATGTCGCCGAGCACTGCCAGGCCCCGCGTCACGGCCGCATCCCGTCGCTCTTGTGACTGAGTGTCCGCACTTCTTCCCCGTCAGTGAAGACGAGTCGGCCCGGGGGCACGGCTTCGAACAGCTACGCGCGGCGACGCAGCGAGAGCGCCGGAGTTCATCTCGCCGACCCCAGTAGCGATCCGAAGTCGCCGACTGGCCCGAGGTGCGTCAGCTTGTCGGGGTTGACGATCGCGCTGATGCTTGTGATCTGACCGCCGGCGATCTCGAGCGCCAGCACGCCGATCAGCCGCTGCTGTGCGTCGACAAGGAGCGCTCCTGGGCCGCCGTTGACCTCGACGGGGCGGAACGACACGCCCGGAAGGAGGGCGCCCAGGCGGAACCAGTTGATGAGCGTGCGCGCGACACGGTTGCGGCCGCGGAGCGTGCGCGCCAAGGCGGGCACCTTGCCGCCGCCGTCGCCGGTCAGCTCCACGTCGTGAGCGAGCAGCGCCTCGAGCCCGGCGAGATCGCCTTGCTCGGCGGCCTGAAAGAACCGTCGTGCCAGCTCGTCGCGCTGCTCGCGCGTGGTTTGGAAGCGCGGGCGGCGCTGCTCGACGTGGCGTCTGGCGCGGGTGGCGAGCTGGCGCACGTTGTCCTCGCTCTTGCCGACGATCGGCGCGATCTCCGGATACCCGTAGTCGAACACGTCGTGAAGCAGCAGCACGGCTCGCTGCTCAGGCGAGAGGCTCTCCA
>DASVXS010000166.1:0-12639 GCA_036392575.1 Thermoleophilaceae bacterium
GCCCGGGATCGGCCGCCATCAGGACACCCGTTTCGACGATCTCGGCATCCGCTTCGCGGCCCTCGGCGCGAAGCCGGGCGGCGAGCGCCTCGAGTTGGGTCGCGGCCGCGTTGAGCGCCGACTCGGCACGTTGGAGCTCGCCCGCGCGCCGGTCGAGCGGGACCGGCGCACCGCCGTTATCGACGGGCGGCCCAAGTACCCGGGCGGCACCCGCGGCAACCCCCGGCGAGGCCGCCACGCCCCGTAGGACGCGGACGGCCATCAGCCCGCCTGCGCGACCGCGCGCTCGAGGGCGCGCACGATCAGGGCGCTCGACGTCGCGCCGGGGTCTTGGTGCCCGATCGAGCGTTCGCCCAGATACGAGGCGCGGCCCTTGCGTGCCTGCATCGGCACGGTGGCTCGCGCGCCTTCGTCAGCCGCGTCGGCGGCCGCGGTGAGGGCCTGCTCGAGGGGCTCGCCGGCATCCACCCCGTTGCGCAGCGCGTCCACCGCGGGCACAAGCGCGTCGATCATCGTCTTGTCGCCCGGCGCCGCGGCGCCGAGCTCGACCACGCCGTCGACCGCTGCCTGAAGGGCCGCGACCAGCTGCGCGCCGTCGAAAGAATCCGCATCGCCGAGGCTGCGCCCGGCGCGGCGAAGCGCCGCGCCCCACAGAGGCCCGCTTGCGCCGCCGACCGTCGAGACGAGCGTCTTGCCCGCGATGATGAGGAGCCGGCCGGGCGGAAGCTCCGCATTCTGCCCGGCCAGCGCCTTCTCGACCGCGGAGAAGCCGCGCTCCATGTTCACGCCGTGGTCACCGTCACCGATCGCGGCGTCGAGCTGGGTCAGATGGGCGCTCTCCGCGCCGACCGCAGCCGCGACCTCGTTCATCCAGGTGGTGACGGTGTTGGCTTTCACCGCGGCTTCCGTCGTCACTGCGCATCACTCCCCCCAGCGCAGAGCGGGCGTGTGAACCGGAGCATCCCACAACTCCTTCAGCTCATCGTCGAGCTCGAGAAGGGTGAGCGAGGCGCCCGCCATCTCGAGCGAGGTGATGTAGCTGCCGACGAGCCGCCGGCTCGGCACGAGGTCGCGCTCGCGCAGGAGCGCATCGACCTCTCCGTAGAGCAGATACAGCTCGAGCTGCGGCGTGCCGCCCATGCCGTTCAGGAACACGAGCACCTCGGCGCCGTCCGCAGGCGGCCGATCGGTGACCACCGGCTCCACGAGCAACTCGGCGATCTCGTGCGCGCTGCCGAGCGGCTCGCGCCGCCGGCCCGGCTCGCCGTGGATCCCTATGCCCACCTCCATCTGCCCCTCGGGCAGGTCGAAGATCGGCTTGCCCGAGGCCGGCGGGATGCACGACGAGAGCGCGATGCCGAACGAGCGCGCGCGCTCGTTCACCCGTCGGGCAACCGCGGCGACGGACTGAGCGCCGTCACCGCGCTCCGCCGCCGCGCCCGCGATCTTCTCGGCGAGCACGGTCGCGCCCACGCCACGGCGCCCGGCCGTGTAGAGCGAGTCCTGCACCGCCACGTCGTCGTCGATCAGCACGGACTCGACGTCGATGCCGTCGTCGGCCGCATCCTCGGCGGCGAGCTTGAAGTTCATCACGTCGCCCGTGTAGTTCTTGACGATGTGAATCACTCCGGCGCCGCCGTCGACCGCCTTGGTCGCGGCGAGGATCTGGTCCGGCACCGGCGACGTGAACACCTCACCGGGGCACGCGGCGTCGAGCATTCCCTTGCCGACGAAGCCGCCGTGCAGCGGCTCATGACCCGAGCCGCCTCCGGAGACCAGCGCCACCTTGCCCTGCACTGGTGCATCGGCACGCGCCACGAACTGAGCCTCGGCGTCGTACCGGACCAGATCGGGGTGAGCGGCCGCCAGGCCTGCCAGCGACTCCCTCACGACCGCGGACGGGTCGTTCAGGAGCTTCTTCATCGTTCGCGGTACGACTGCCATCGCAACCTCCTACTTGACGGCGGCGACGTCGCGCGCGGGCACGCCGTCGTCGGGATGGGTCACGGCCTCTTCGATCGGCTGCTTCACGATGCGCGGATGCGCGATGAAGTCGTAGACGATCGACGCCAGCCCAGCGCCGACGAGGCCGGGCAGGATGTAGACCGGAATGAGCTGGTTCCAGTGAGTAGCGCCGCCGCCGATGGCGGAGACGAGCTCTGGGCCGAACGCACGCGCCGGGTTGAGCGACGCGCCGGTGATCGGACCGACGATCATGATGATCGCGACCACCACGCCGCCGATCACGAGGCCGGCGAGCTCACTCGGTGAACGCGAGTCCACGATGCCAAGTACAGCGAACATCAGCATGAAGGTGCCAATGCCCTCCGCGAAGACGGCCGCTCCCCAGCTCGTGGTGGACTGATTGAACGACGTCTGGCCCATGCCCAGGTCGATGCCGGAGTGGGCGAACACGCCCCAAATGGCCAGCGCGCCGATGATCGCGCCCACGACCTGGGCGCCCCAGTAAGCCGGGACCTCGCGCCACGGGAACCGCTTCCGCAGAGCCAGGCCGAAGGTCACGGCGGGGTTGATGTGACATCCCGAGACCTTGCCGAGGGCGTACACCACCGCAGCGATGATGAACCCGAAGGCGAATGAGATCCCGAGCAGATCTCCGCCCCTGATCGCCGGCGTGACCTTGCCCGAGAGCTCGAGCGCCGCGACCACAGATCCGGGCCCCACGAGCACGAGTAGCGCGGTGCCGAGTACCTCGGCCAGCGCTCGCTGAGGAAGCGAGTATTCCTCCATTGCAACCTCTCCTCTCGCCTCTGACTTCCCGATCAGTATTCGATAATGTCGAATACTGTTCCGGGCGCGCACCGTACTCCCTCGTAACGCCCGTGTCAAGCAGAGACGTCTCACACGCGCGGCTCCATGGTCCGCGACCCGGTCACTGACGCACCGGGGTCGCTCTGCCATCCTCGAGCGCGATGAGCGCCCGCGCCGATGTCCATACCTTCGTCTTCGCCGACCTGGCCGGTTACACCGCACTGACGGAAGCGCACGGCGACGAGCACGCCGCGGACGAGGCGGCCGCGTTCTGTGAGGCCGTTCGTGACCTGTTGGCCGAGCATCGCGCCGAGGAAGTCAAGGCAATCGGAGATGCGATGCTGCTGCGGGCGGGCGAACCTGCAAGGGCCGCCGGCCTCGCCGAGCGCATCGTGTGCGGATACGGAGCTCGCCATCGTGGGCTCGGGGTTCGAGTCGGCCTACACACGGGCACCGCAGTTCGCCGCGGCGACGACTGGTTCGGCAGTGCCGTGAACGTTGCCTCCCGCGTCGCGGACGCCGCCCGAGCCGGCGAAGTGCTCTGCACAGAGGCAACCATGCAGGCGATCGGTCCCGCCGTCCCCGTGCGCGACCGCGGTCAGCACACGTTCAAGAACCTGGCCAACCCGATAACCGTGTACGAGCTGGTGCTGGCTCGACGGCCGGAACTTCCGATCGATCCCATCTGCCGCATGGCGATCGATCCCGAGCAGGCCGCGGAGCGTCGGCTGCGCAACGGGGTCGAGTACTTCTTCTGCTCTGAGCGCTGCGCGTCGACCTTCGACGAAGCCTGATCAACGCCACCTCGCCGCCGCACACTTGCCCTTCTGTGGCAGGTGTATGGCCCGAAGTGGAAGGCGGCTCCTTCCGGGGCTAACCTCGCCGTAGACGGTCAGGCTGCGGACTCGCAATCGGTTTCTTGCCCCCGTCCCGAGGGCGGTCCGACGCAGCTTGGCCCTGAAGAAGATCTCGCGTTCGTAGGAGGGCGCTCCACATGCCCACGATCGAAGGCGCTCGACAGCCGAGCGGTGCCGAGCGCGCGCAGAGTAAGGAGGTGCTCGTCATCGGCGGCGGCCAGGCCGGCCTCGCCATGGGCTACCTCCTGTCCCAGGAAGGGCGCGACTTCGCGATCCTCGAGGCGGCTGCGGAGCCGGCCGCCGCGTGGAGTGCGCGCTGGGACTCGCTGAAGCTGTTCACCTCGGCGCGGTATTCGGCGCTTCCCGGGCTCCCCATACCGGGCGACCCTGACCGCTATCCGACCCGTGACGAGGTCGTCGATTACCTCCGCGGCTACGCACGGCACTTCGATCTGCCGGTCGTGCTCGACGCTCGGGTCCGGTCCCTCTCGGTGGCGAACGGACGGTATGTCGCAGCCACCGACAACGCGGTCTACGAGGCGGATCAGATCGTGGTCGCGACAGGGCCATTCCAAGTCCCCTTCGTGCCCGCGCTCGCCGAGGGCCTCGACCCGCAGGTCCCGCAACTGCACAGCAGCGCCTACCGCTCCCCGAACGACATATCGCGCGGGCCGGTGCTGGTAGTCGGCGGGGGTAACAGCGGCTACCAGATCGCCGAGGAGCTTTCGCGTACCCACGAGGTCCACATGTCGATCGGGTCGCAGCAGAAGCCGCTCCCCCAGAGGCTGCTGGGCCGCGACTTGTTCTGGTTCCTCGACGCCACAGGACTGATCCGCAAGTCGGTCGAGTCGAGGATCGGCCGTAAGCTCGCCGGGCGCGACACATTGATCGGCCCGAAGCCGAAGACCCGCGTGCGGCGCCACGGTTTGCGGATGCACGGGCGAGCAATCCGTGCGAGTGGATCCAGGGTCGGCTTCGAGGACGGGTCAGAGCTCGACGTGGGCGCGGTGATCTGGGCCACAGGCTTCCGGACCGACCATTCCTGGATCGACGCGCTGGTGTTCGACGAGCACGGTCGTCTCGCGCATCGGCGCGGCGTCACGGACTCGCCCGGCCTGTACTTCCTCGGCCTCACCTGGCAGCACACGAGGGGCTCCGCCCTGATCGGGTTCGTCGAGGACGACGCCCGCTACATCGCGCGCGAGATCGAGGCGTTCCGGCACACGGCTCGGGAAGAAAGCCAAGACGGGGTCGATCGACCGCGAGCCGCCCGCGCGCCCGCCGAAACAGTCTGAGCAACTGGAGATTGAGATGAGCACAGAGGCAGACAAGTTCCCAACGGCGACCGCCGGCCTTCCTGAGGCGCAGCGTCCCGAGCTGATCGAGCTCGCCGACGGCGATCGCTTCGAGCTGCGCATCGCGCCGGTGACCAAACGACTCGGCGACAACGTGGTGCGGATGCTCGCGTACAACGGCTCGATCCCGGGTCCGGTTCTGAAGGTCCGCGAGGGCTCGGAGATCGTGGTCGACGTGGTCAACGAGGGCGACATGGAGGCGACCGTCCATTGGCACGGGCTGCGCCTCGAAAACCGGTACGACGGAACGCACGAGACGCAGGCGGCCATCCCGGTCGGCGGCAGCTACACGGCGCGAGTCGTATTCCCCGACTCCGGCGTCTACTGGTACCACCCGCACATCCGCGAGGACTACGGGCAGGAGATGGGCCTCTATGGCAACGTCCTCGTCGAGCCGACCGCTACGGACTACTGGCCGCCGGCCGATCGTGAGGTCCCGCTCACGCTCGATGACGTGCTTATCGAGAACGGCGGGATCGCGCCGTTCAGCCGGGCCGAGACGACCTATGCGGCCATGGGTCGCTTCGGGAACGTGTTGCTCGTCAACGGCGAGACCGACCTCTCGCTACAGGCGCGCCAGGGCGAGGTACTCCGCCTTTACCTGACCAACACCGCCAACACGCGCGTGTTCAAGGTCGCGCTTCCCGGGGCGCGCATGAAGCTGGTCGGCGGGGACAGCGGACACGTCGAGCGCGAGCAGCTGATCGAGGAGGCGATCATCGCGCCCTCGGAGCGCGTGGTGGTCGACGTCTTGTTCGATCAAAGCGGGAGCCTGACGCTCGAGCACCGGACGCCCGGCAAGACGTACCCGCTCGCCGCGATTGAGGTCGAGGACAACGGGGGAAAGTCGGACGCCGCAGAGGTGTTCGCGAGCCTGCGCACGAACGCCGACATGGTCGCTGAGCGCGAACGGATAGCCGCCTATCTCGAAGCGGAGCCCGACAAGACGCTTGCCTTCATTGCAGAGATGGACCTAGCGGGTCCCGAGGGGCCGGTCGTCTACGCCTGTCCGATGCATCCGGAGGTGGTCAGCGAAGAGCCGGGCAACTGTCCCCAGTGCGGGATGAAGCTTCTCGCCACGTCCACGACGTTCACGTGCCCGATGCACCCTGAGGTCGTCAGTGAGGAGCCGGGACACTGCCCGAAGTGCGGCATGAAGCTGCTGCCGGCGCAGCTGGTCGCGCAAGCCGGCGGCGAACACCACCACGGCGAGCACGGCGACATGCACGAGCACCATGGGCACCACGCGCACGGCCATGACCATGAGCATGAGGGCCACGCGCACGGAACGGCGGACGGCATCGAGTGGGAAGACGACATGGTCGACGTGAATCGGCTGACCACGCCGGCCAACATGCGCTGGAAGCTGATCGACCGCGAGACAGGCGATGAGAACGCCGCCATCGATTGGCGCTTCCGCGTCGGCGACCGGATCAAGATCCGGCTGCTCAACGAGATGGCCGGGGACCATCCGATGCATCACCCCTTCCACGTTCATGGAGCGGGACGCTTCCTGATCCTCGCCCGTGACGGTGCAGTCGATCCCAACCTCGTCTGGAAGGACACGGTGCTGGTCCGAGCTGGCGAGACGGTGGACATCTTGCTCGACGTGACGAACGTCGGCCGCTGGATGGCGCACTGCCACATCGCCGAGCACCACGAGAGCGGAATGATGTTCAGCTTCGAGGTCGATCCCGCCGAAAACGGCGCACCGGAGTCGCGATGAAGATCGCCTACGTCCTCTACCCCGACTTCACGGCGCTCGATTTGGTGGGCCCGTACGAGTGATCAGCCGCTGGCCCTAGGGGACACCGATCGACGCTCGGTGCTACGGGAGGATCAGCTGGACGTCGCCGAACTCGTGCCAGAGGTAGCCGTGCTCGAGCGCTAGCTCGTACGAGCGCGCAAGCAGCTCGGGGCCGGCGACGGCCTCGAGCATCTGCAGGTGCGACGACTCCGGCTCGTGCCAGCCGGTGAGAAGACCGTCGACGTCGCGAAGCCCTCGCTCCGGCGTGATGACCAGGTTCGTCCAGCCCTCGCCCTCCCCCGACTCGAGCGCACGTACCACGGTGGTGCCGACGGCGATCACGCGCCCGCCCCAGCCGTGTACCACATCGATTAGGCGCGCGGTCTCGGCCGGCACGCGGTAGCGCTCGGGGAAAGGCGCCTCGTGCGCCTCCGGCGACGACACGCCCGTGTGCAGCGTGATCGGCGCAACCAGCACGCCGCGCGCCATCAGCTGGGTAAGAACCTCGGGCGTGAACGGCCGTCCGGCGCTCGCCATCTCGGCGCTGCCGGGCTCGAGTGCGTACACGTTCTGGTAGGCCTCGAGCGGCCACGCGCGCGGCACGTAGCCGTAGCGGATCGGGTGCCCGTGGCGCGCGAGGTATTCCTCGACCGGAACGGGCAAGTCGAGGCGCGCCAGCCAGAGTCGGTTGCCGCGCGCGAACGGTGCGACCAAGACGGCGCGGCCACCACCGGCGAGGCGGATCTCCTCACCGTGCTGCCCCTCCTTGAACGGAGCCGAGTCGCGCCGGAGCTCCACCACCCACCAGTTCGGCGCCTGGTCCGGCGCCGGTGTTGAGAGGTGGAGCTCGAGCGCGATGCCGTCGCTCCGCGCGGCTGGGAGTGCGGCGGGGAGGGTGGCCGAGTTGTTCACCACGAGCAGGTCGCCGGGCTCGAGCAGGCCAGACAGCTCGTTGAAGCGCGCATGCCGGATCGCGCCATCGGAACGGGTCGCGACCATCATGCGCACCTCGTCGCGGCGCAATCCACGCGCCTCGGGCGGCTCGGTTGCCTCGAGCGGACGCAGCGGCTGGCGGGCGAGCTGCTCGCTCAAGCGCTCACCTTCGCCAGCTCGCGCACGCTGTAGCGGCCGCTGGGCAAGTCACCCTCGATCAGCGCCAGGAGGCCCGGAACGCTGTCCTCGGGCGGCGGACGGTCGGAGATATCCTCGCCGGGGAACGCGTCCTGGTGCATCTGCGTGCGCATGTCGCCCGGGTCAGCGGCGTACACGCGCAACTCCGGATGCTCGGCGGCGAGGATGGCGCTCAGCTGGTCGAGTGCCGCCTTCGACGAGCCGTATCCGCCCCAGCCCTCGTAGGGCTCGACGGAGGCGTCGGAAGTGATGTTGAGCACGCGCCCGCTCCCCTGGTAGAGCAGCGGGAGTGCCTCCTGTACGAGCGCGAGCGGCGCCGCCACGTTCACCTCGTACACCTTCCGCAGCTCGTCGAGCGGGTAGCTCGCGAGCGGCGGCTGCGGACTCGGGCCGAGGAGGCTGGCGTTGTTCACCAGCAGGTCGATCGGGCCGGCCGCAGCGGCCACGAGCGCTTCGCGGTGTTCGGGATCGGCGACGTCGCCGGCCAGGGCGACCACGCCGAGCGTGTTGCCCCACTCGCGATCGAGCGCCTCCCCGCCACGGGCGTCGACCACGAGCCGCCAGCCGCGCTTCACGAGAGCGCGCGATAGCGCGAGGCCGAGCCCTCTGGATGCTCCTGTGACTATTGCTGTTGGCATGCCCGGCACGCTAGGTGCGGGCGGGTCCCCGTTACCAGGGGCAATTGGTCCTAGGACTCGCGGCCCACGCGCGCCGCGTAGAGCGCTGCCTGGGTGCGATCGGCCACGCCGAGCTTCGACAGCACGTGGCTCACGTGGTTCTTCACGGTCTTCTCGGCCACACCCAGCTCGAGCGCGATGCGCTTGTTCGAGTAGCCGCGCCCGATCAGCTGGAGCACCTCCTGCTCGCGCGGCGTGAGCTGCTCGGGCCGCGGGGCGTCGCGCTCGTCGGCGAGCACCTCCACGAGCCGCGAGGCCACGACCGGGTCGATCAAGGTCTCGCCGTCGGCCGCGGCGCGGACGGCGCGCGCGAGCTCCTGCGGCTCGACGTTCTTGATCAGGTAGCCCGCGGCACCGGCGCGGATCGCCGGCAGGATTCGGTCCTCGTCGATGAAGCTCGTCAGCACGATCGCGCGTGCCGACGGCACCTGACGCCGGAGGCGACGCATCGCCTCGATGCCGTCCACGCCCGGCATCACGAGGTCCATGAGCACCACGTCCGGCTCGAAGCGCTTTGCCAGCGCCACGGCGTCGTCGCCGTCCCCCGCCTCGCCCACCACCTGCATGTCGTCCTGGAGCTCGAGGAACGTGCGCAGCCCCTCGCGCACCACAGCGTGGTCGTCCACGATCAGCACGCGGATCTCGTCAGCCATGGTCGACCTCCATGCGCACCGTGGTCCCCTCGTTCTGGGCCGAGCGAATGGCGAGTGTCCCGCCGAGCCGCTGCGCGCGCTCCTCCATCGAGGTGAGGCCGAGCCGGCGAGCGCGAAGCTCGGCGGCCGTGGGGTCGAAGCCCACGCCGTCGTCCGAAACCTGGAGCACCACACGACCATCCATGCGACGCAGCGACACGTTTACGTGGCGCGCATGAGCGTGGCGCACCGCGTTTTGAAGGGCCTCCTGTGCGATGCGCAGGATTTCGACGTCGCTCTCGGGGTCGAGCGCGACTCCGGCGTCCAGCTCGAGCGCGATCGTGCCCGCCCACAGCCGCCGCACCACCTCCACGTGCTTGCGCAGCGCACCGCAGAGCCCGTCGCGGTCGAGGTCCGGCGGGCGCAGCTCGAAGATGAGCGAGCGGAGCTCCTCGAGCGCCTCCTGCGTGAGAGTGCGCAGCTTCGTGACCTGCTCGCGCGCCGCCTCGGGGTCGCGCTCGAAGAGCGTGCCCGCGGCCTCCGCGGTCAGGACGAGGCTGAACAGCTTCTGGCTCACCGCGTCGTGCAGCTCGAGCGCGAGCCTGTTGCGCTCGGACAGGATCGACAGCTGGCGGCTCTGCTCGTAGAGGCGCGCGTTGGTGATCGCGATCGACGCGTGCGCGGCCAGCAGCTCGATCAGCTCCTGGTCCTCGTCGGAGAACTCCGGCGCGCCGATCTTCTCGGTGAGGTAGAACGCGGCGATCACTCCTTCGCGCGCGACGATCGGCACGCCCAGAAACGAGCGCATGTCGGGGTGGTTTCGCGGCCACCAGCCGCGGAAGCGCGGGTCGTCGTGGATGTCGGGCGTGCGGAACGACTGCTCCGACCCGAGCATCGCGCCGAGCATCCCGTGCTGGCGCGGCAGCGGCCCGAGCGACACGATCAGCTCGTCGCTCATTCCCGAGGTGATGAACTGGCTGAAGCCGCCCTCGCCGTCGGGGATGCCGAGCGCCGAGTACCGCGCGTCGGCGAGCTCGCGCGCGCTGTGTACGAGGCGCTGGAGCACGTCCTCGACCGAAGACTCGGCAGCGACCGCCAACACCGCGTCGCTAACGGCTTTGAGCGTGGGACTGAGGCTTGCGCGCTCCTGCATACCGGTCCCACGATACGCCCGGCCGACTGAGGCGCTGTGAACAGCAGCAATTAGGGGTGAGGCACTGGTCGAGACGTGGGTGACCTTGGTTGCGCATATCGCAACTAAAGTCACCCACGCCCAGAGCGGCGAGGCGCGCGACCGTCCCGCCTAGCCGACGATCAGGTGGATCGGGGCCGCCCGCCCAGCGAGCGGCCCCTGATCCCTAACGCGACTGGCCGAACAGCTGGCTGCGAACGGCACCGCCCGGGAAGTCGGACGTGTGCACGTTCACGTAGTACCTGCTCGGGTTCTTCAGGATCGCCCTTGCGAGCGCTGACGGAATCGCCTTGCACTCGCTCGACGCACCCGGGTCGCCGCTGGCCGGCTGCTGGAGCGGCAGCACGATCGGGCCTGCCACGTTCGGGCCTCCGCGATGGATGTGAGCAGCCACGGGCGACGCGATGTTCGTGACGGTGATGCCGTAGCAGATCTGAGTCCCGTCGATGATGGCCGTGAAGCTGCCTCGGCCGTTGAGATCTCCTGCACGCCTCTGACCGGTTGCGCTTACTTCCTTCGCCCCGGTCATCGCTCCGAAGAGCGCTTTCCTCTCGCCTCTCGTCTGAGCTCCGGACGTGAGCGGCAAGATTGCGACTACCGCAACGGCGGCCAGCAGCGCGACAAGCATGAGGCCACGCTTCATCTGAAACACCTCCCCTTGGACTGGCGGGCCAGCCTTTCTCCCAATAGACGCTGCGTGTTCCCGGATCTATCCCCGGGCATGGGCGAGATATCGTGGCTCGCCGATGGTGGGCAGCGCTTCGGGCGTAATCCAGCTGAGCGGGACCGGCTTGGCTCCAGACGACGTGATCGCCGTCGCGCGCGCGGGCGCGCGCGTGGAGTTGAGCGACGAGGCGCGCCGCACGATGGATGAGAGCGCGGCGGTGGTCGCGCGTATCGCGGAGTCCGACGAGCCCGCCTATGGCGTCTCGACCGGTTTTGGCGCGCTGGCGATCGTCGCGATCCCCGACGAGCGCCGCGAAGAGCTCCAGCGCGCGCTCGTGCGCTCGCACGCCGCGGGCATGGGGCCACCGGTCGAGGCCGAGGTGGTGCGCGCGATGATGCTGCTGCGGGCGCGCACGCTCGCGATGGGCTACTCGGGTGCGCGCCCGCTGGTTGCCGACACGATGCTGGCGTTGCTCAACGCCGGCGTCACGCCGGTGGTACCCGAGCACGGCTCACTCGGCGCCAGCGGCGACCTCGCTCCGCTCGCGCACTGCGGCCTCGTACTGATTGGCGAAGGCGAGGCTCACACGGCCGGCGGCGCGCGGGTCTCAGGCGCCGACGCGCTCCAGGCGACCGGCGTCGAGCCGATCACGCTGATCGCCAAGGAGGGCCTCGCGCTCATCAACGGCACCGACGGAATGCTCGGCATGCTGCTGCTGGGGCTGCACGATCTCGCCCTGCTCCTACGAGTGGCCGACGTGACCGCGGCGATGTCGGTCGAGGCCCTGCTCGGCACCGATCGCGCGTTCGCCGACGATCTCGTGGCGCTGCGACCCCAGCCGGGCCAGCAGCTGAGCGCCGCCAACCTACGGCGTCTGCTCGCCGGCTCGCTGATCGTCGCGAGCCACCGCTATGGCGACGACCGCGTGCAGGACGCGTACTCGCTCCGCTGCGCGCCGCAGGTGGCGGGCGCCGCACGCGACGCCGTGGCCCACGCCGCGCGAGTGGCCGACGCGGAGCTTCTGTCGGCGATCGACAACCCAATGGTGCTCCCCGACGGACGCGTGGAGTCATGCGGCAACTTCCACGGCGCGCCGCTCGCGCACGCGCTCGACTTCCTGGCGATCGCGAGCGCGGACGTCGGCTCGATCGCCGAGCGGCGCACCGACCGGCTGCTCGACTTCGCTCGCTCCTACGGCCTGCCGCCGTTCCTGACGGAAGACGCCGGCGTGAACTCTGGCCTCATGATCGGCCAGTACACGCAGGCCGCGATGGTGGCTGAGAACCGGCGCCTGGCGACGCCCGCGAGCGTGGACTCCGTGCCCACGAGCGCGATGCAGGAGGACCACGTGTCGATGGGCTGGGGCGCCGCGCGCAAGCTGCGGCGCTCGGTGCGGAATCTCGGACGCATACTCGCCGTCGAGCTCGTGTGCGCGGCGGCAGGCCTCGACTTCCGGGCGCCGCTCGAGCCCGGGCCGGGAACGACTGCGGCTCTCACTGCGGTGCGCTCGCGCGTCGCGGGGCCCGGGCCCGACCGCTGGGTCGCCCCCGACCTCGCCGCCGCTGAGGAGCTCATCTGGTCGGGCGAGCTGATCGCTGCCGTCGAAGCC
>DASVXS010000167.1:0-11569 GCA_036392575.1 Thermoleophilaceae bacterium
CTGCGACGAAACTCGAGTCCGGCTCGTCGTAGACCTCGTTCGGCGCTCCCACCTGAAGCACGCGCCCGTCGTCCATGACCGCGATGCGATCGGACATCGTGAGCGCCTCGTCCTGGTCGTGAGTGACGTAGACGAAGGTGATGCCGACGTCCGACTGGATCCGCTTCAACTCGACCTGGAGCTGCTGGCGCAGCTTGAGATCGAGCGCACCGAGCGGCTCGTCGAGTAGCAGCACGCGCGGCCGGTTCACGAGCGCGCGTGCGAGCGCGACGCGCTGGCGCTGGCCGCCCGAGAGCTGCCCCGGCCGGCGCTTGCCATAGTCCTCGAGCCGCACCATCTCGAGCGCCTCGCGGGCGCGCTCGCGGCGCTCCGCCTTCCCCACGCCCTTCACACGCAGCCCGTACTCCACGTTCTCGCCGACGGACATGTGCGGGAAGAGCGCGTAGTCCTGGAACACCGTGTTCACGTTGCGCTCCTCGGGCGGCACCTTCGTCACGTCCTGCCCCGCGAGCTCGATGCCCCCGGAATCGGGCTGCTCGAAGCCCGCGATCAGCCGCAGGCACGTCGTCTTGCCCGAGCCCGATGGGCCGAGCATGGTGAAGAACTCGCCCTCGCGGATCTCGAGACTCACGTCGTCGACGGCGGTCACGCCGCCGGCGAAGGTCTTCCTGAGCCCGGAGAGCCGTATGTCGACAGAGGCAGCCGACGCGCCCTGGGCCACGGGCGGGGCAGCGGTCTGCTCCCTCGTCATGTGGCAGGTTCTACCTGTTGTGGAAGAAGCGGTGTGACGTTCCGTACAAATTTGCTCCGCTGCGGCCAACTGCGGGGTGAGCCCTGGGACGCTGGAGCCAACGGCTAGAGGGTCAGCGTGCCGTCGATCACCGGCACGACTCCGCCGGCGACCTCCACTCTGTCCTCCACGACCCGCGCGCTCAGCCTGCTCGGCCTACCCATTTCGACACCTTGCCGAATGGCGACGCTCTCCCAGCCGAGCCGGGCGTTCAGGTACGCGCACACCGGGCCGGCGGCAGAGCCCGTGGCCGGGTCCTCGCCCATCTCGGCGGTCGCGGTGAAGGCGCGCGAGCGCACCTCGCCGTCGTCGGCTATCGCGAACACGTACAGCGTGAGCGCGCCGATCGGCTGGAGCAGCGCGTTCACGAACTCGTAGCGCGGCTCGATCCGCTCCAGCGCGTCGAGGCCGTTGACCGGCAAGAGCAGCTGCGGCACGCCGGTGGCCACCACCTGCGCCGGCAGCTCTGGGTGCGCCTCGCCCGGCTCGAGCGAGACCGCCGCCAGCACCACGTCGGGCGGCGGCTCCTCGCCGAACTCCGGCGGCTCCTGCAGCATCGAGGCGATCCAAGCGTCGCCGTCCTTGCGGACCTCGATCGGTTGGAGGCCGGCGTGGGTCTGCTGCACGTAGCGCGCCGTCTCCTCGCCGCGGGCGCGCGCAACCGCCACCGCGGTGCCGAGCGAGGGATGTCCCGCGAACGGCACCTCGCCGCTCATCATGAAGATGCGGTTGCGGTAGTCCGCGCCGTTGTTGGTCGCGCTCTGCACGAACGTGGTCTCGGATAGCCGCGTCTCGCGCGCGAACGCGAGCATCAGCGACTCGTCGAGTCCGTCGGCGTCGTGCACCACCGCCAGGCCGTTCCCCTCGAATCGAACGTCCGTGAAAACGTCCACGAAGGTGCATGGAAGCGTGGTCATGCGGCCGCAGTCTTGCGCAGCGCGCGCGTCGCTGCGTTTGGGGCGATTTTCGAGGGGTACGTCAAGTACGACCGACCAAGGAGGTTGATCATGGGTTTCCTCGACAAGCTCACCGGCCGGACCAAGAAAGCCGCAGGCGACCTGACCGACGACCCTTCGCTTCGCCGCGAAGGCCGCCAGGAGGAGCGGAAGGGCGAGGCGAAGGACGAGCTCTCGAACGCCCAGGAGCGCGCCGACGCGAAGGCGGACGAGGTCGCCGACCTCGAGCGCAAGACCAACTAGGCGCCCGCTCGGCGGCCGGCGCTCCCGCGGGGGCGCCGGCTACGCGAGCTTCACGATCGTGATCACGGCGGAGAGCAAGACGAAGATCACGATCAGCACCTGCATCACGAACCAGGAGCGGGGCATGGGCGGACGGTCGTCCATGCACCCGAGGCTAGTCGTTCGCGCGTTCAGTCGATCAGCGACTGGCGAAGCGCGATCGCGACAGCGTGCGTGCGCGTGTCGGCCTGGAGCTTCGCGATCACGCGCTTCGTGTCGGACTTGACCGTCTCCACGCTGAGGCCGATCCGGCGCGCGATCTCTTCCGTGTGGTAGCCCTCCGCGAGGAGCTGGAGGATCTCGCGCTCGCGCTCGGACAGCGGCTGCTCGGCCTGTGCGGAGTTGGTCATGAGCAGCGCCGGCGAGAGCGAGGGATCCACGAACGCCTTGCCGCCCACGACCGTGCGGATCGCGCGCAGCAGGTCCTCCGGCGGCGAGCCCTTCATCACGTAGCCGCGCGCGCCGGCGGCGATCGCGTCGGACAGCAGACGCTTGTCCCCGTAGGCGGAGAACACGACCAGCGCCACCTCGGGCGCCTCCTCGTGGATGCGCTTGAGCGTGGAGATGCCGTCGATGCCGGGAAGGCGGACGTCGACGAGCACCACCTGCGGCTTCAGCCGCTTCACGGCGGCGAGCGCCTCCTCGCCGGTGGTGACCGTGCCGACCAGCTCCAGATCGTCCAACTCGCCGAAAAGGAGATCGAGACCCTGCCGGACAACGGGGTGGTCATCCACGCCGAGGCAGCGAGTCCTGGCGGCCATTTGTGGATCCTAGCTCCGCCACTCAGGCGGCGCTAGACCTTTTGAGGTAGCCCTGCAACATGGGGTGGAGCCGGGCTCCGGGGCGTTTCCGCATATGATGGCCGCCGTCTCAGCTTGCTCTTGGGGGAAGGAGAGGAATGTTCGGCTCCATCGTGGTTGGTACCGACGGGTCCGACACTGCAAAGGAGGCCGTGCGGCAGGCCACCGTGCTCGCGAAGAGCACGGGCGACGAGCTGCTCGTGGTCAGCGCCTACGAACCAGTGCCCGAGGGCCGGCTGCGCAGCGAGCGCCGCGACACCCCCGAGGACCTGCAGTGGACCATCAACCCGCGTGAGGACGTGGAGACGACGCTCGAGGACGCGAGCGACTCGATCGGCGAGAGCGGCGTGAAGGTGCAGACGTTCGCGCGCGAAGGGGACCCGGCCGACGCAATCCTCGACGTGGCGGAGGAGCAGAACGCCGGCCTGATCGTCGTCGGCAACAAGGGCATGACCGGCGCGAAGCGGTTCCTGCTCGGCTCAGTCCCGAACAAGGTGTCCCATCACGCGCCTTGCTCGGTCCTGATCATCCGGACGACCTAGGGCGCGAGGGCGGCTGCTACGTCCAGCAAACCCGCGCCGTAGCGGGTGTCGTAGCCGGGCGGTCCGAGGTCGCGTGCCGTACGCGCGAGGCGGTCCTGTATGAGGGCCGGGGAGGGGCGCGAGCCCAGGCGCTTCGTCGCGATCAGCAGCGCGGCAGCCGCGGCCACGTGCGGGCTCGCCATCGAGGTGCCCTCGTACTCCGAGCCGCGGACCCCGAAGGTGCGAATGCCGCCGTCATGGCGGAACGTGACCTGGAAGATCGGCGGCAGATCGACGCCGGGGTGGCAGTTCGCCTGGTCGCTCGGGTTGTCCACGTTGGGCGCGTCATTGCCGCCGCCGGGTGCGGAGATGTCGAGGCCGGGACCGGCATTCGAGTAGTCGGCCTGACAGAGGTGCTGCGTCGTCGCGCCCACCGAGATGATCTGCCCCGCACGCGCCGGATACGCGACCGCGGTGTCCGCCTCATTGCCGGCCGCGGCGACCATGGTCACGCCCTTGCGGTGCGCGTAGCGCGCGGCCGAGACGATCTCGGGGATCTGCGACGCGGTGACGGTGGTGTCGAACTCGAGGCTCATGTTGATCACCCGTGCGCCGTTATTGGCGGCGTAGCGGATCGCGCGAGAGATCGCCGCGGCGTCGCCGGCGCCCTCGGAGTCGAGCACGCGCAGAGGCATGATCTTCACCCCGTAAGCGAGGCCCACGAGGCCGAAGCCGTTGTTGGTCGCCTCGGCGATGGTGGAAGTCACGTGGGTCCCATGGCCGTTCTCGTCGTTCGGGTGGCGGTCGTTGTCCACGAAGTCGAAGCCGCGGACGAAGCGCTGCCGGTAGAGGTCAGGCGACTTCTTGAAGCGGCGGAAGTTCTCGTACGCGACGCCGGTGTCGATCACGGCGACCACTACGCCGCGGCCGCCCGGCGCGCCGGCGCGGATCGCCTCGTCCCACGCAGCGGGGGCGTTCACGCTCGCCGGGCCGGCGAGATCCCACTGGAGCGCCTGCCAGCCGCCGGCCTGGCCGGTCAGGCCCGGGTCGTTCGGGATGAAGCTCGCGTGAGCCAGGTAGTTCGGCACCGCGTACTCCACGCTCGGGTGGCGGCGAAGCGTCTGCACGGTTTCGCCGACCGTCTTGCTGTCGCGGATCCGCAACGTGCGCGGGCCGCCAGGCAGCTTGCCCGCGTAGCTGGCGCCGGTCTGGCGCTGCACCGCCGCGCGGGCGGACTTTGCCACTCCGCTGCGGTATTTCACGATCACCTGGCCCGGCGCGTAGGGCGCCGCGCCCGCCGAAGCGGAGGCTGCGAGTAGAAAGGCCGCCGTAGCGGCGGCCGTCAGGAGGGGGCGGCGGGCGGGCATTCGATTACGGTGCAGCGGCAGAGTCTATGTCGGCAAGAACCCTTCAACACCGAAGTTGTTTCTCAAAATTGTCCCTTAACGAGGTCCGCCAGTGAAGCGATCTTGCGTTACCGGGGCCACCGGGTTCGTGGGCGCGCACGTGGCGCGGATGCTCGCCGAGCGGGGCCACGAGGTCCGGGTCACCTACCGGGACGAGACGCGGCTCACTCGTCTGAGTGATACGGACGTCGAGCCTGTGCGGGCCGACGTGCTCGACCGCGCGGCGATGCGCCGGGCAGTGAGGGGCGCCGACGTGCTCTTTCACACCGCGGGCTACGTGGCCTCGCGTCCAGCCGACCGCGTGTTCGAGATCAACGCGCTCTCCGTGCGCGTCGCCCTCGAGGCGGCGGCCGCCGAGGGCGTAGGCCGGGTGGTCGTCACATCCAGCGTGGGCGCGCTCGGGCCGGCCGACGCCGGCGAGCTCATCGACGAGGGACATCTCTACCGCGGCACAGGGCTCGCCTACGCCGACGCGAAGCACGAGGGCGAGGCCGAGGCATTCGCGGCCGCCGCTCGCCTGGGAGTCGAGGTGGTCGTGGTCGAGCCGGCGTACGTGCTCGGCGTGCCCGTGGACCATACGCAGCCGGGCGAGACCTCCACGCGCGTGATCGGCAACTACCTGCAGGGACGGTTGCCCGCCGTAATGGAGGGCGGGGCAAGCTTCGTGGACGTGGACGACGTGGCCGCCGGCCACCTAGCGGCCGCCGACCGCGGCGCGAGCGGCGAGCGCTACGTGCTCGGGGGCCACAACCTGGCGTGGTGCGAGTTGATCGAGCGCGTCGCCGAGCTCTCCGGAGTGCGCCACCCGATCGTCGTGCTGCCGCCGGAGATGGAGACCGTCGCGCGCGTGCAGCGGTCGCTACGCCTTCCGTTGCTGATCTCGCCGGAGGCCTACGCGCTCATGGGGGCGGACTGGCGCTGCTCCTCCCGCAAGGCCAAGCGCGAGCTCGACTACGGCGTGCGTTCGCTCGACCGGACGCTCCACGCCACGATCGAGTGGTACCAGGAGCTGATCGAGGCGGGCGCCTTCCGCGGGCGGGCACCGTCGTCGCTCTCGCTTGCGTCGGCTGGACTGCGCGTGGCCGAACGCGCCGGGCTGTTCCCGTTCGTGCGGGCGGCCGAGCGCTGGAGCGGCAGGCAGCTGCTGGCCGGAACCCGCGAATGAACGTCGAAAGCGGGTTCTTCCCCCGCGACGAGTACTTCATGAGGCTCGCCCTGCGCGAGGCGGAGCGCGCGCTCGAGCACGGCGACCTGCCGGTCGGCTGCGTGATCGCGTACGAGGACGAGGTGATCGCCGCCTCGCCGAATGAGCGCGAGCTGCGCCAGGACCCGACCGCGCACGCAGAGATACTCGCGCTGCGCGAGGCGTCCGGGAAGCTCGGCAGCTGGCGGCTTCTCGAGACCTCCATGTACGTCACGCTCGAGCCCTGCGCGATGTGCGCCGGGGCGATCGTGCTGGCGCGCGTCCCGCGCGTTGTTTGGGGCGCCGAGAACCCCAAGGCCGGTGCTGCCGGCAGCGTCCTCGACGTGCTCGGGGAGCCGCGGCTCAACCACCGCCCAGTGGCCCTCGGCGGGCTGCTCTCAGACGAGTCGGCGGAGCTCTTGCGCGACTTCTTCGCGGACAGGCGCTGAGGCGCATTTCGGCTAGCCTTGTCCGTCGCCTCGGAGGGGTGCCGGAGTGGTTGAACGGGGCGGTCTCGAAAACCGTTGTGGGTCGTAAGGTCCACCGAGGGTTCGAATCCCTCCCCCTCCGTTACAAGAGCGAACCTCCGCGATTTGCTGCGGCGATCTCCCCTCCTGCGCGTGCCGTCGACGCGAGGCGCGGCCTGGCCTGACGGTCATCTGCGAGGTGCGGTGCCGCAGCTGGTAGTTGCACCGTGACGCAGAGCCCACCGGCGGCCCGGGGGGTGAGGGTGAGGATTCCGTCGTGCGCTTGGGTGATGCTCTTGACGATTGCCAGGCCGAGGCCGACACCTGTGTGCTCGGTGCGTACGCGTTGCGTGCCGCGCCGAAACGGCTCGGCAAGCGTGGCGACCAGCTGTGGTGTGAGCTTCTCGCCGGTGTTCTCGACAGTGAGCACCACGCTCTTGGGGTGAGCGCTCGTCGTGACCCACACGGTGCCCTGTCCAGGCAGGTTGTGGACGATCGCGTTGTGCACGAGGTTCGTAGCCATCTGCAGCAGGAGGGCGGGTGAGCCGATGGTGGGGGTCATGTCGCCGGAGGTCTCAATGGTGACGCCGCGTTCTTCTGCGAGGAGGAGAAGGGTTTCGGTGGCTTCTTCCGCTATGAGGGACACGTCGACGTGCTCTCGGGCGAAGGACCGCTGGTCGGCGCGGCTGAGCACGAGCAATGCTTCGGTGAGGTCGATCGCTCGCGTGTTGACGGCGTGGAGGCGGTCGACAAGTTCGCCGTGGCCGCGGCTCTGGTCGTTGCGGGCGGCGTCGAGCAGTGTCTGCGTGATCGCCAGCGGCGTGCGCAATTCGTGGGAGGCATTGGCTGCGAAGCGCTGCTGTTCGGCGACGTGCGCTTCGAGCCGCGCGAGCATGGCGTCGAAGGCGTCGGCGAGCTCGCGGAACTCATCGCTGCGGCCCGGTAGCCGGATTCGGTGGGAGAGCGATCCGGTCGCAGCCGTGCGTGTGGCGTCGGTGATTCGAGTCAGCGGGGCGAGCATGCGGCCGGCGAGAATCCATCCTCCCAGGAGACCGAACACCAGCAGGAACGCCAACACCGCGGCTGCCCTCGGAGCGAAAACGTGCAGGAGGTTGGACCGGACGGGAAAAACGCCACTAGTGAGAGGGTCGGTGCCGGGGTTGACGAGGACCGCACGGTCGGGGACGTAACGCAGGAGGAACACCCACACGGCGGCGAGCAGCAAGGCACCTGCGAGCATGAGGAACCCGGCGTAGCTGAGGGTGAGTTTGAGGCGAACGCTCAAACCAGCGGCTCTATCCACGGTCTCGTTCCTCACGTCGGGTGTCTCGTTGAGTGTCGATGCGGTAGCCAGCGCCGGGCACGGTGGCGATGATCCCGGGTTCGCCGAGCCGTTTGCGCAGTGTCGAGATAGTGATGCGGACGGCGTTGGTGAACGGGTCCGCGTTCTCATCCCACGCTCGCTCTAAGAGCTCTTCGGCGCTGACGACACCGCCTTCGGCAGCGACGAGAACCTCGAGCACTGCGAACTGCTTCCTGGTCAGCGCGACGTAGCGGCCGTCGCGGGAGACCTCGCGGCGGAATGGATCCAGACGCAGGCCTGCGATCTCTCGCACAGGCGGCCTGTTGTGTGCGCGCCTGCGGTCGAGCGCTCTGAGACGGAGCACGAGTTCTTGGAGTTCGAAGGGCTTCGTGAGGTAGTCGTCGGCGCCGAGCTCGAACCCGGTGGCCTTGTCGTCGAGACGATCGGCGGCGGTCAGCATGAGGATCGGCATGCCGCTGCCGGAGGCGACGATGCGTTTGGCGATCTCGTCACCGGAGGGGCCGGGGATGTCTCGGTCGAGGACGGCGATGTCGTAGGCGTTGACGATCAGCAGCTCCAGAGCGGCGGCGCCGTCGCGTGCGATGTCCGCCGCGATCGCTTCTAGGCGTAGGCCATCGCGGATGGCGTCTGCCATATAGGGCTCGTCCTCGACGAGCAACACGCGCATCCTCCGAATCGTAGGGCTGGCGCATATCGTCGGCATATCGAAAACCGCATACTTGCTGGCAACACCACGCCACCTTCACTGGGGGCGTGACCTATAGGCAACCAGCACAAACAACGACCCGTCGGATTCGGATCCGCAGGATCGGTGTCGGCGGCCTGCTGGTCGTCATCGCGGCGATCGCCGCAGCCCTCGGCTCCCAGTTGCTGGCGTCCTCGTCGTCAACGGCCACATCACCCACCGACGTCCCTCGCAGTGAGCACCGTGGTCTTCGCACTGAGGACGGTGGTGCGCCAGGCGCGCCTGGTGCGCTCGGCGAGCGTGGTGCGCTTGGCGAAGCTGACGGTGCCATTCCCGACGGGACGACGGTCTTCGATAACGAGGTTCCGGGTGTAGCCAAGCTCGATCCAGCTCTCCTCGGTGCCCTGCGCCGAGCTGCAACTGATGCCGCAGGCGACGGGGTCGAGTTCTACGTCGATAGCGGCTGGCGTTCCCCGGAGTACCAGGAGCGACTCCTCCGTGAGGCGATCTCGAAGTACGGCTCAGAAGAGGAAGCCACCCGATGGGTGGCCACCCCCGACACGTCTGCACACGTGTCGGGGGACGCGGTCGACATTGGGCCCTCCGGTGCCGCGGCGTGGCTGTCCGAGCACGGCGCCGAGTACGGGCTGTGCCGGATCTACGGCAACGAGCCGTGGCACTACGAACTCCGCCCGGAGGCCATCGATCACGGTTGCCCTCACGTGTACGCAGACCCCACGCACGATCCAAGGATGCAGCAGTGACCAGCACCTCGGCACAAGGAGCTGGTGTCAACGCAATCGGTCACACGCGAGGAGAAACATGAGTACGAGGAGAAACATGAGAAGAAAGCTACGGCCGCTGGTCGCCCTTGCCATGGCCGCCCTGATCGGCGCGGGCTGTTCGAACGGATCTGCCGAGAACGGCACCACCGGCACCGCCAGCCACACCGGCACCTCCGGCAACACCGGCACCGCCAGCAACACCGGCGCCGGGGGTCACAAGAACGCCACCGATCAGGACAAGATCGCGTCCCCGTCCTCGGCGGGGTCGCCTGCCTCGCCGGGGTCGCCGCCCTCGCCGGCGTCATCGCCCTCGCCAGGGTCGCCGCCCTCGCCGGGGTCGCGCCCTTCGAAGGGTCCCTACGCGGGATTCAAGGATGCAGCGGTGATTTCGACACGATGAACACGCGACGAGCGCGGTGCTCGCGGCCGTCGGCGGGCCGACCGCGAGGCGGTTACGATCAGCAGCCGTGCGCACCGCCCTGCTCGCCGCCGTAGCCGCGACCGCCGCGCTCGCCGGCCTCGCGCCGTCCGCCGACGCATCCGAGCGTCTGACCCGCGACGTGCTCGTCGTCAGCAATAACTGGGCCGGCACCGCGGACCTGATCGACCCGCACAGCTTCAAGCGGCTGAAGCGGCTGAACGTCGTCCCCGACCGTAAGCAACGGATCGCCGAGATCTCGGCCGACCCGACCGCGAAGTTCTACTACGACAACATCCGCGCGCTGGTCGGCGAGGGCCACAACCAGTACGTCGACGACGGTTTCACCGCGCCCGACGGCAGGACCGTCTATTTCTCGCGCCCGAGCTTCGCCGACGTGGTCGCCATGAGCCTCGAGACGGGCAGGATCCGCTGGCGCACTCACATCGACGGCTACCGCGCCGACCACATGGCCATCTCCCGGAACGGGCGCCGGCTTCTCGTGTCCGCGTCGACCGCCGGCGTCATCGACTCGATCGACACGCGTACCGGAGGCATCACCGCCCGCATCCCCTCGGGAGACTCGCCGCACGAGAACAACTTCTCCCGCGACGGGTCGTTGATCTTCCACGCCAGCATCGGGACCGTTTACAGCGATACCGATGACCCATCGCAGGACGCGACGAAGGGCCGGCGCATCTTCGAGGTCATCGACGCCCGCACCAACGCGGTGCTCAAGCAGATCGACATGGGCCAGAAGCTCGCCGAGGCCGGCTACCCCGGCATGAGCTCCGCAGTCCGGCCGATGGCGATTACCCCCGACGAGCGCTACGTCTACTTCCAGGTCTCCTTCTTCTTTGGGATCGTCCAGTACGACCTCAAGGCCGACAAGGTCGTTGCCGTGCTCAGGCTCCCCCTCGGCGCCGCGAAAGGCGTCCCGCGACAGCAGTACCTGCTCGACTCCGCCCACCACGGCCTGGCGATGAACCCTCGGGGCACGAGACTCTGCGTGGCCGGGACGATGTCAGGCTACGCAGCGATCGTCACCCGCAAGCCGTTCAAGCTCCAGCGCACGACGAAGGTCGGCCGCGTCCCCTACTGGTCGCAGTCCAGCAGGGACGGCAAGTACTGCTTCGTGTCGGTCGCGGGCGACGACCGCGTCGCGGTCATCTCCTACAAGACCGGCCTTCAGGTGAAGCGCATCAAGGTCGGCGACCACCCGCAGCGGATGCGCACCGGCGTCATCCGTCGCGCCTACCTGCGGTAGCGCGCCGCAGACGTCCTACAAGGGCGCGCAGCTGTGCGACGAGCTCCGGTGGCTCGTGCACGTCGACGTCGACGCCGAGCATGGCGATCCGGAGAGCAAGCCATTCGAGGTCGTAGTCCGATGTCCGGTACTCACAGCGTTGCGCGTCGATCGGCGTGAGCGCGCCCGCGAGTTGGGGAAGCCGCGCCGCGACGTCCTCGGCTGCGGCATGGACGGTCACGCGCGCCTCGAAGCGGGTGAAGGCACCGGCGATGTTCTCCCGAACGTACGTCGCGGCGTCCTTCGCGGGAAGTTCGCGGGACGTGAACCGCACGCCGGTTGTGGCAGGCCCGTCGATCCGGTCCACCCGGAATGTGCGCCAGTCGTCGCGGCCTCGGTCCCAGGCGACGAGGTACCAGCGCCGGCCGAGGTTCACGAGCGTGTGCGGCTCGACTTCGCGGCGCGTCTCGCTCCCGTCTCGGCTGCTGTAGCGGAACCGGAGGCACTCGAGGTCCCGGCAGGCCGCAGCGATCGTCGTGAGGTGCTGCGGATCGACGGTCGGCCCATCGACCGCCGGCGCGACTGTCGCCGACCCGAGCGCGGCGACGCGACGCCGCAGATGCTGCGGAAGTACCTGCTCAAGCTTGACCAGCGCGCGGATCGAGGTCTCCTCGATGCCCGTCACGGACGCCCGAGCGGCGGTGCG
>DASVXS010000168.1:0-11804 GCA_036392575.1 Thermoleophilaceae bacterium
AATCGTTCGCGTGGCGACGGCCTGTCGGCCGCACAGACGCGGCGAGCCGCGGCACGTGCGGCCGCGCTCGCGAGCGCGTCCGAGCAGGCTCCGGCCGCGCTTGCGCTGCGCACCGCGGCAGCCACTACCGGCGGCGGTTCCGGCGACAACGACTCGTCGCCGATCGTCCGCACCGTCCGCGACATCGTGAATGTGGTGCCCGACTGGATGAAGTTCCTGCTCGCAGGCCTGATCGCCCTCGTGCTCGTGCTCGGCGCCGGCTCGGTCGTGAGCACGCGACGCGCGCGTCGCCTCTCGCGTCAGCGCGAGGAGCTGCTCGAGGAGGTCGGCCTGCTCCAGGCGGCTCTGCTGCCGAAGGTGCCCGCTCAGCTGGGCGAGCTCGAGACCACGGTGGCGTACCGCCCGGCGGAGGGGCTGGCGGCGGGCGGCGACTTCTACGACGCCTTCGAGCTCGAAGACGGGCGCGTGGCGATCGTGCTCGGCGACGTCGCCGGCCACGGCCGCTCGGCCCTCGAGCGCACGTCGCTCATGCGCTACACGCTGCGCGCCTACGTGGAGGCTGGGCTCGAGCCGCGCCACGCGGTCCAGGTCGCGGGCCGCGCGCTCGACAAGGAGCTGAACGGCGACTTCGCCACCGTGGTCGTGGCGATTCACGACCCGAGGAAGGGCACGCTCACCTGGGCGGGCGCCGGGCATCCGCCGCCGATCGTGCTCGGTGCCTCCGCCCACCGCCCGGTTACGGTCGAGTCGGCGCCCCCGATCGGGCTGGGGCTCGCGACCGGTATGCGCCAGACCACGGTTCCCGCGCCGGCGGGCACGGTCGCGTGCTTCTTCACGGACGGGCTCGTAGAGGGCCGCATCGGCGACGGCCTGCTGGGCCGTGAGCGCCTGCGCGACCTGCTGGTGGAGCTGTCGCCGGACGACCCGGCTTCGCGCCTGCTCGACCTGGTGGTGGAGACCGCCGATCGCGTGACCGACGACATGGCCACCTGCATCGTCCGCGCGACCCACCGCTCGAAGGCCGTCCCGCCGCAGGACCGCCTGGAGGAGCTCGAGGTGGAGGCCGGCGAGCTCGACGGCGACCGCCCGGTTCGCTTCCTCAGGGCCTGCGGCGTGTCTCAGGGCGTCGCGGCGGAGACGGTCGAGGCCGCCCGCATCGCTGCCGCCACTAGCGGAAGCGCGGTGCTGAAGGTGAGGGTCCCGCTGGATCGGGCAATTGCTCCCGCGGTCACGGTCGCCGCCGGCGAGGCCGCGGCCGTCGAGCCGCAGCCGGCGGGCAGCCCGGTGGTTGGCGACCTCCCGCGCGCTTAGAGTTCCGGGCCTCGGCGGGGGCGGCCACCGCAACCTCGGCCCACCGGGCTTGTTTGCGGTCTGGCGTCCCTTGCCGCTCATACGTATGCCCCGCTCGGAGAGAGACAGCTCGCGCCTTCGCTGCGCCATCGCCGCCTGCGGCGCGCTCGCGGCACTGGCGCTGGCGCCGCCGGGCGTGGCCGCTGCGCAGCTCTTCACCCCCGACAGCTCGTTCGGCTCGGGCGTGCAGGCCAACGGCCGCTTCGTGGACGTGGAGAGCATCGCCGCCGACCCCGGCGGGCGGATATACGTGGCCGACGCGGGGGCGCGGCACGTCGAGGTGTACGACAACGCCGCGAACGGCAACCGCCTGCTGCGCGTGATCGGCGACGGCCAGCTCCAGCAACCGGTGGGCGTGGCACTCGACAACCGCCAGCGCCTCTACGTGGCGGACGCCGGCCGCAACAGCGTGCTCATGTACGACTCGTACGTGGACAACAACGGCTTGCGGCGCGAGTTCGGTGGCCTCGGCCCGGCGATCGGGCAGATGGCGAACCCGCGCCTGCTCGCGGCGAACCAGGCGGCGCAGATCTACGTGGTCGAGCACGACAACGCGCGCGTCCAGTGGTGGGAGCCGTCGGGCGGCTCGCAGGCGCCGGTCGCGGCCTTCGGCACCGCCGATCCACCGACCTTCAACGACCCATGGGGCATCGCGCTCGACCAGGCGGCGCAGCGCATCTTCGTCTCGAACGCGAGCAGCACTGACGGCGCGATCCGCTACTACGACCCGCGCGGATTCCCACAGGGGACGCTCGCCTCGCCGGGCAGCGCCCCGGGACAGGTAAACGCGCCGCGGGGGATGGCCTTCGACAGCGTCGGCCGGCTGATCGTGGCTGACTCCGGCAACGACCGCGTGCAGGTGTTCAACCCGCTCGCGGCCGGTGGCGGCGTTCTCGATGTGTTCGGCAGCCACGGCGGCGGCGCGGGCCAGTTCGACATGCCGTCCGATGTGACCTTCGCGCCTGGCGCCAAGGTCTACGTGGCCGACACGGACAATGGCCGCATCGTGCGCCTCCGCTACGACGACGCCGACCAGGACGGCGCGATTGACGCGCGCGACAACTGCCGCGGGCTCTCGAACCCCGACCAGGCCGACGCGGACCGCGACGGGCTCGGCGACGCCTGCGACCCGGACATGGACAACGACGGCGTGCCGAACGCCTCCGATCGCTGCCCGAAAACGCGCCGCGGCATCGACCTCAACCACGACGGCTGCGGCGACCCCCGGAGCCGCATCAACTCGCCGCGCGCCAAGGCGAGCCTCCGCAAGATCCGCCGCTTGCGCATCAGCGGCACGGCAGCGGGTGACGAGCTGGGGGTGGCGCAGGTGAAGGTGGCGCTGGCACGCGTGCGCGGCACCAAGTGCCAGTGGTACCAGCGGGGAGGCCGCTTCGCTCGCGCGAGCGCCTGCTCGGCGCCGAAGTTCGTGAACGCGACGGGCACGGATCGCTGGTCGACGACGCTGAAGGTGCGCGCGAAGGGCACCTACCGGGTGCTCAGCCGCGCGGTGCAGGCCGGCGGTCTGCAGGAGACCGCCGCCAGCAAGCGCAACACGATCGTCTTCTGCGTGCGTTAAAGCCCTCCGGCGGCCCGCCGATGAAGGTGTCGTGCTCGCCCGCCACCTCATCGTCTGCGCGTGCGCGCTCGCAGCGCTCGCGCTCCCGGCCGCCGCGTCGGCGAAGTTCGGCCAGAGCTTCCGCCCGATGCCGCACAACCCGGCCGACCGCCTGCTGTCGGTGCCGATCGACGACTTCCGGTACGACCACGCCACGCGCTGCCGCAAGAAGCCGGCGCCTGGCGCGCTGGCGATGCAGTCGTGGCTCGCCTCGCACTCGCGCGGCGTCTCCTGGGGCATCATGCGCTGCGAGAAGCTCGGCCCGGGCAATTACTCGCTGCACGCCGAGGGCCGCGCGATCGACTGGCACCTCGACGTGCGCAACCGCGCCGATCGGCGCGCCGCCGAGCACCTGATCGACCTCCTGCTCGCGCCCGATCGCGCTGGTAACCCGTTTGCGCTTGCCCGTCGCATGGGGGTACAGGAGATCATCTGGAACTGCCAGGCCTGGTGGGGCAGCGAGGCGATGATCAAGTACTCGCTCTGCTACGACGCCAAGGACCGGCCGAAGAAGATCGACGACACGAGCGCCCACCGCAACCACGTCCACATCGGGCTCTCGCGCGCGGGCGCGGCAAAGCGCACCAGCTTCTGGCGCTGACGCCTTTCGCCAGCTTGGCGTCCGACCACTGCACCACCCGGTTGCCCGGGTCACCCAAGGGTGCTAAAACGACCTTTCGGCGCACCGAGTGCCAGCCCCGGTGCCGGAGGCGTCGCGGAAGGGAGCCGCACCGTGTGCCTGGCCATACCCGGCCAGATACTTGAGGTGGTCGACGAGCACAACCGGCTCGCCCTGGTGGACGTGGCCGGCGTGCGGCGGAATGTGAACATCGGCCTTCTCGACGCGGAGGACGGGGGCGTGGGTCCCGGCGACTGGGTGCTCATCCACGTGGGCTTCGCTCTCTCGAAGGTCGACGAGGACGAGGCTCTTGCCACGCGCAAGCTGCTCGAGCAGATGGGCAGCGAATACGAGCAGGAGCTGCGGGAGCTCCAGGCGAGCGTGATCGAGTGAAGCCACGGAGGGCAACACCCGGGACGGTGCGGACGTGATCTGACATGCACGCCGATATCCACCTCGCCCCGGCTTGCGATCACTCACACGGGTGCATCACCTGCGGCGATGAGGGGATTCCGGCGCGCGTGGTGGAGGTCGACGAGGCGCAGGAGCTGGCCGTCTGCGCGGGCGAGGACGGCTCGCGGTCAACGGTCGAGACCGCCCTCGTCGGCGCCGTGCAGGTCGGCGACTCGCTGCTGGTTCACGCCGGCACCGCGATAGCGCGGCTGGAGGAGGAGCGGGCGTGAGGTTCGTCGACGAGTTCCGCGACGCGGACCTTGGGCGCGCGCTGGCGGGCGAGATCCTCGCCGCCGTCGAGTCAGGCCGCCACTACAAGGTGATGGAGGTCTGCGGCGGCCACACGCACTCGATCTACAAGTACGGGATCGACGACCTGCTGCCGGCGAACGTGGAGCTGGTGCACGGGCCCGGCTGCCCTGTCTGCGTGATCCCGATGGGCCGGGTGGACGACGGCATCGCAATCGCGCGCGAGCCGGGCGTGCTCTTCGCCTGCTTCGGAGACATGCTGCGCATCCCGGGGTCCGACGGCACCCTGCTCGACGCGAAGGCCGAGGGCGCCGATGTGCGCATGGTCTACTCCCCGCTCGACGCGCTCCGGCTCGCTAAGGAGAACCCCGACCGCGAGGTCGTGTTCTTCGCGGTCGGCTTCGAGACGACCGCGCCCTCCACGGCGCTCACGCTCAAGCGAGCGAAGGCCGAGGGGCTGCGGAACTTCTTCTGCATGTGCAACCACGTGACAATCGTGCCGCCGCTGCGCGCGCTGCTCGAATCGCCCGACCTGCGCCTCGACGGCTTCGTGGGGCCGGGGCACGTGGCGACGGTGGTCGGAGCGCGGCCGTTCGAATTCATCCCTGCGCAGTACGGGCGGCCGGTCGTGATCTCCGGCTTCGAGCCGCTCGACATCCTGCAGTCGATCCACATGATCCTGCGCCAGCTCGGCGAGGGCCGCTGCGAGGTGGAGAACCAGTACAAGCGGGTGGTCCCGTACGAGGGGAACCTGGCGGCGCTGAAGGTCCTCGCCGAGGTGTTCGAGCTGCGGCCGCATTTCGAGTGGCGCGGGCTCGGGTTCATCTCGCAGAGCGCGCTGAAGCTCTCAGACGCGTACCGCGACTACGACGCCGAGGAGCGCTACGGCGTTCCGGGCGTGCGGGTGGCGGACCCGAAGGCCTGCCAGTGCGGCGAGGTGCTCAAGGGCGTGATCAAGCCCTGGGAGTGCAAGGTGTTCGGCACGGCCTGCACTCCGGAGCACGCGATCGGCACGTGCATGGTCTCCCCCGAGGGAGCCTGCGCGGCCTACTACAACTACGGGCGCTTCGCGCGCGAGCGGGCGGTGGTCTGACCGTGGCCGATCCGGCGGTTTCCGAGCGCGAGCAGAAGATCCTCGGGATCATCGAGACCGCTCGGGCCAAGCGCGCGAAGTTCAGGGACGAGCGGATCACGATGGCGCACGGCGCGGGCGGCCGCGCGACGCAGACGCTGATCGAGGGGCTGCTCGTGCCCGCGTTCGGCTCGGAGACCGGCGCCGAGCTGGCCGACGCCGCGAGCGTGTCGGTGAACGGCAGCGGGCTCGCGCTCACCACCGACAGCTTCGTGGTGAAGCCGATCCGCTTCCCGGGCGGCTCGATCGGCGAGCTCGCGGTGAACGGCACGGTGAACGACCTGGCGGTGTCGGGGGCGCGGCCGCTCGCGCTCACACTGTCGCTCGTGCTGGAGGAGGGACTCGACTCCGACGAACTGCGCTTCCAGGTCCAGGCGATGGCGGACGCCGCTCGCGCGGCGGGCGTGGAGATCGTCGCCGGCGACACCAAGGTGGTCGAGCGGGGACACGCCGACTCGATGTACATCTGCACCACCGGGCTCGGCGTGCGCGACGAGCGCGCCAGGCTGGCGCCTTCGGCGCTCCGCCCGGGCGACCGCATCCTCGTGTCCGGCCGCGTCGGCGATCACGGCACGGCGATCATGCTCGCGCGTGGCGAGTTCGACCTCGGCGCAGAGATCGAGTCGGACACCAGCTCGCTCTGGCCCGCGGCCGACGTGCTGCTCGACGCGGCGGGCGACTCGCTGCGCTGCATGCGCGACGCCACGCGGGGCGGGCTCGCGTCGGTGCTGAACGAGCTGGCGCGTGCGTCCGGCGTCGCGATGCTGGTACGTGAGGCCGCCGTGCCGGTGCACCCGGCGGTGGCTGGCGCTGCCGAGATCCTCGGCATCGACCCGATGTATGTGGCGAATGAGGGCAAACTGGCCGCCTTCGTGGCGCCGGACAAGGCCGACGCCGCCCTCGCCGCCCTGCGCTCTGTGCCGGGCTGCGAGGAGGCGGCCGAGATCGGCGAGGTGCGCACGGAGCCGCCGGGCATGGTGCTCGTCGAGACGGGCTTCGGCGGCCGGCGCGTGATGGACCTCCTGGTGGGCGACCCGCTTCCGAGGATCTGCTGATGCACGAGCTCTCGATCGCGGAGTCGGTGGTGAGGATCGCGGCGAATCACGCGAACGGCAGGCGCGTGACGAAGGTTGAGTTGAAGGTGGGGCATCTGCGGCAGGTGGTGCCATCAGCGCTCGAGTTCGCATTCGAGCTCGTGGCGCAGGGCACGCCAGTCGAGGGTGCGGAGCTCGAGATAGAGGCGGTGCCCGCCGGCGGGGTGTGCCGCAGCTGCGGCGCGGAGACGCAGCTGCGGGACTTCCCGCTCCAGTGCGCCGCCTGCGGTGGCCTCGACGTGGAGGTCACACGGGGCGAGGAGCTGCTCGTGGACTCGCTCGAGCTCGAGGAGACGTTTGCGACGAGTGAAGGGATCTAGCCATGGCGGTATCGGTACCTGAGCCCAAACCACACCCGAAGGGTGAGCCCTACGCGCCCGGAGTGGACGAGGTGCACATCCTCTGGACCTCGGAGGGAATGAGCTGCGACGGGGACTCGGTGTCGATCACCGCCGCCGGCCAGCCCGGCATCGAGGACGTGCTCCTCGGCGCGATCCCGGGCCTGCCGAAGGTCAACCTCCACAACAAGGTGCTATCGCCGACGCTCGGCGGCGAGGAGTTCCTCGCGCCGTTCCGCGCCGCTGTGGACGGCACGCTCGACGCCCCGTTTGTGCTCGTGGTGGAGGGCTCGATCCCCAACGAGAAGATCAACGGCGACGGTTACTGGACGTCGATGGGCAACGACCCGGCGACGGGCGAGCCGCTGACGCTGAACTGGTGGCTCGACCGCCTCGCGCCGAAGGCCTGGGCGGTGATCGCGGTTGGCACCTGCGCCACCTACGGCGGCATCCACGCGATGGCCGGGAACCCGACCGGCTGTATGGGCCTGGCCGATTACCTCGGCTGGGACTTCCGCTCCCAGGGCGGCATGCCGATCGTGAACGTGCCGGGCTGCCCGGTGCAGCCGGAGAACTTCATGGAGACGCTCACCTGGCTGCTCTACCAGGCGGCCGGGCTCGCTCCGTTGATCCCGCTCGACGCGCAGCTGCGGCCCACGTGGATCTTCGGCAAGACCGTGCACGAGGGCTGTGACCGCGCCGGCTACTACGAGCAGGGCGACTTCGCGAAGGACTACAACTCGCCCAAGTGCCTCGTGAAGGTGGGCTGCTGGGGCCCGGTCGTGAACTGCAATGTGCCGAAGCGGGGCTGGATGGGAGGCATCGGAGGCTGCCCGAACGTGGGCGGCATCTGCATCGGCTGCACGATGCCCGGCTTCCCGGACAAGTTCATGCCGTTCATGGACGAGCCGCCGGGAGCGACGTTGTCGTCAGCGCTGAGCGGCGGCTACGGAACGATGATCCGGAGGCTCCGCGGCGTCACGAACAAGACGATGAACCACGAACCGAAGTGGCGACACAACCGGCCGGAGCTCACCACGGGCGCCGAGCCGCGCTGGCGCCCGTAGCGCGTCAGGAACGGGAGAAGAAATGGCCACCATTCGAGAGAGAGTCAAGCCAGAGGCCGGCAAGGTCGTCGACATGGCGTGGGACCCGATCACCAGGATCGTCGGGAACCTCGGCATCTACACCAAGATCGACTTCGCCCAGAAGGAGGTCGTGCAGTGCAAGAGCACGTCCTCGCTTTTCCGCGGCTACAGCGTGTTCATGAAGGGCAAGGACCCTCGCGACGCGCACTTCATCACCAGCCGCATCTGCGGCATCTGCGGTGACAACCACGCCACCTGCTCGTGCTACGCGCAGCAGATGGCCTACGGGGTGAAGCCGCCGCCCCTCGCGGACTGGATCGTGAACCTCGGCGAGGCCGCCGAGTACGTGTTCGACCACACGATCTTCCAGGACAACCTGGTGTTCGTGGACTTCTGCGAGCAGATGGTGCGGGACACAAACCCGAGCGTCATGGAGAAGGCGGACAAGTCCGAGGCTCCGCACGCCGACATGCACGGGCACCGCACGATCGGCGACATCATGCGCTCCTACAACCCGTTTGTCGGGGAGACGTACAAGGAAGCGCTCCAGATGAGCCGGATCACGCGCGAGATGATCTGCCTCATGGAGGGGCGCCACGTGCACCCGTCCACGCTCTACCCGGGCGGTGTAGGCACGGTGGCCACGCCCACGCTGTTCACGGACTACCTCAGCCGCCTGCTGCGGTGCTTCGACTTCATCAAGAAGGCCGTCGCCATGAACGACGACGTGTTCGACTTCTTCTACGAGGCCCTGCCGGGCTACGAGGAGGTCGGGCGAAGGCGCATCCTGCTCGGCTGCTGGGGCGCGTTCCAGGACCCCTACGTGTGCGACTACGACTACCGCAACATGACCAAGTGGGGGCGCGCGATGTTCGTCACGCCCGGCGTGGTCGTGGACGGCGAGCTGGTTACCACGGACCTCGTGGACATCAACCTCGGCATCCGCATCCTGCTCGGCAGCTCGTACTACGAGGACTGGGAGAACGAGGAGACGTTCGTGGAGCGGGACCCGCTCGGGAACCCGGTCGACAAGCGGCATCCCTGGAACCAGACGACCATCCCGAAGCCGCAGAAGCGCGACCTCGAGGGCGGCAACTACAGCTGGGTGATGAGCCCGCGCTGGCACGACAACCGCACGGGCGACTTCCTCGCGCTCGACACCGGCGGCGGCGCGCTCGCGCGCCTCTGGACGGTGGCGCTCGCCGGCCTGGTGGACACGCCGTACGTGAAGGCGCCTGGTGACGGCACGGTGCGGATCACGCTGCCGCAGACGCCGAACACGAGGGAGGAGGAGCTCGTCTGGCGCATCCCGCAGTGGTCGAACGCGATCGAGCGCGACCGTGCGCGCGTGTACTTCATCGCGTACGGCGCGGCGATGGCCATGTACTTCCTCGAGCGAGGGCTCGATGAGGTGCGCGCGGGCCGGACGAAGGTGTTCCAGGACTTCGAGGTTCCGGACGAGGCGATCGGCTGCGGCTTCCACGAGGCGGTCCGCGGAGTGCTGTCGCATCACGTGGTGATCCGGGACAAGAAGATCGCGAACTACCACCCGTACCCGCCGACTCCGTGGAACGGCTCGCCGACCGACTCCTTCGGCACGCTCGGTCCGTATGAGGACGCGGTCACCGGCATGCCGATCTTCGAGGAGAACGGCCCTGACGACTTCAGGGGGATCGACATCATGAGGGCGGTGCGGAGCTTCGACCCGTGCCTGCCATGCGGGGTGCACATGTACCTCGGCAACGGCAGGACGGTGAAGCAGGTGCACTCGCCCATGTTCGGAGCGCAGCACACCTGACGTGGACGAACGGGAGATCCAGGAGCGGGTAGCTCGGATCGAGGAGCTGCTCGATCAGGTCGACGCGATCGCGGATCCGCACGACCGCGAAACGGCCGGCGAGATCGTGCAGGCGCTCCTCGACCTCTACGGCGAGGGGCTCCGGCGCATCCTCATGCGCGCCGATCCGAAGGCCCTCGCCGACGACGACCTCGTGTCACACCTGCTGCTCCTGCACGGGCTGCATCCGGTGCCGCCCGACGCGCGCGTGCGCGCGGCCTTCAGCGCCCTCGGCGCGAACGCCGGCCGGGTCGAGCTCGTACGAATCGACGAGCTCGGAGTGGCCCGCGTGCGGCTCCACGGACGCGACGCGACGCTCGAGATCGAGGCGGAGCAGGCGGTTCGCACGGCGGCGCCGGACCTCGAAGGGATGCAGGTGGAGGACGACGGCGCGATCCCGCTCCCGGTGTGGCAGTCGGCATGAGCGCCCCGCTCGCCTCATCGCGCCTTCGCCGCATGGCGTCCGCTCCGGCTCCGGTGCGCGCGCCGGAGGAGAGGTGCGAGCTGTGCGGCGAGGCGATCGAGCCCGAGCACCGGCACCTCCTCGACCTCGAGTCGCGCGAGCTGATGTGCGCCTGCCGGGCGTGCTGCGTGCTGTTCGACAGACGCGCGGCGGGCGGTGGGCACTACCGCCTCGTGCCCGAGCGCCGACTTCACCTCACGGGCTTCGAGCTCCCCGACACGCAGTGGGACGAGCTGCGGATCCCGGTGGAGATGGCGTTCTTCTTCCACCACTCGGGCGAGGGGCGCGTGGTGGCGTTCTACCCCGGGCCGATGGGCGCGACGGAGTCCCTGCTCGACCTCCGTGCCTGGCGGTCGCTCGAGGCGGCGAACCCCGTGCTCGAGGGGCTCGAGCCCGACGTGGAGGCGTTGCTCGTGAACCGCGCACGCGGCGCGCGCGACCAGTGGCTCGTGCCGATCGACGAGTGCTACGCGCTCGCCGGCCTGATCCGCTCGACGTGGCGCGGGCTCACCGGCGGCAAGGAGGTCTGGGAACGGATCGAGGGCTTCTTCAGCGAGCTCTCAGAGAGGAGTACGGAATGGACAACGTGACGACGGGCAAGCCGGACGCGAAGCCCGATGACTCCGCCCACACTCCGGGCGTGAAGGAGGGGAACGACCCGGGCGGCTACCGGAAGATGCGCGGGCACCTCGACGACGACCGCTCCACTGCCAAGCGCTCCACCGGGATCAACCCGGACATGGAGGAGCCGATCGACCCGCGCATGCCGAACCTGTCGCCGGGCTAGGAGGCTGGGGTGGCGTCGACGGTCGGCTCGGTGCTGGATCTGCGCTTCCACGTCGAGGACGCGGCCACGGTCGAGTACGCGGCCGTGCCCACGATTGGGTTCGACCTGCGCATCGAGAGCGGGCGCCGGGAGATCCGCTCGCTGATGCTCGACGTGCAGGTGCAGATACCGGCCCGGCGGCGCGTCCACGACCCGGACGACGAGCGCCTCTTCGACCTCTTCGGCGACCCCTCCGGCTGGAAGGACTCGCTCCGCACGCTGCCGTGGATGCGCACCGCGCTGGTGGTGCCCGGCTTCAGTGGCGAGACGGTGGTGCAGCTGCCGATGCCGTGCAGCTACGACTTCGAGGTCACCGCGGCGCGCTACCTGGCGTCGCTCGAGGACGGCGAGGTGCCACTCGAGTTCATGTTCTACGGCACGGCCTTCTACGCCGGCCCAGGCGGCCTGCTGCAGACGGCGCACGTGGACTGGAGCAGCGAGGCGGAGTACCGCATGCCGGCGAGCGTGTGGCACGAGACGATGGAGCACTACTTCCCGCGCAGCGCCTGGCTTCGCGTGTCGAAGGACACGTTCGACCGCCTGCACGCCTACCGCTCGAAGCACGCGCTGCTGAGCTGGGAGCGCGCGCTCGACTCGCTGCTCGATGGGAAGGAGAGCTGAGCGTGGACGCGGTCCGTCGCATCGCCGACGCCGTCCTGTACGAGGGCTACATCCTCTGGCCCTACCGCACCTCGGCGCTGAAGAACCAGCGGCGCTGGACCTTCGGAGGCGTGTACCCG
>DASVXS010000169.1:0-4453 GCA_036392575.1 Thermoleophilaceae bacterium
TTGAGGGTCCGGGACCGGATCCCGCCCGGATAGCCGCTGTGGCGCCAGTAGAGCTTGTCCTGGCGCTTGTTCCCGGTCACGGCGATCTTCTCCGCGTTGATGACGACGACGAAGTCGCCCGTGTCGCAGTGCGGCGTGTACTCGGGCTTGCGCTTGCCGCGCAGGGCGTCGGCGACCTGAGTCGCGAGCCGGCCGAGCGTCTTGCCGGTTGCGTCGACCACGAGCCAGTTGCGCTCGCGGTTTGCGGGTGTGGCTACGAAGGTTTTCATCGCACAGAAGAAGCGCGCCGGACGGCCGAGACTAGCGCCTTGGCCCGCCTCGGCGGGGCGCGGTGGAACGGATTGCCTCCGCGAGCCGCGTGCAGCGGCCCGGGGAATAGTGGCACACGCACTCGGGGACGACCACTCTGGGCCTGCGTTTGCCGCCTGCGGCCGTCGTTATACTGCCGCGCCGACTTGCAGACCTGCCGAATCCGGCCGGGCCAGCTCGGCCGGAGCGGGGGAACCAGAGTGAGGGCCGAGAGGCCCTCGCGGGGCGAATCAGAAGGGCCTGCGCCATGCGTGGCGAAGGCTGCTCTCTGTAGCGCCGCTCTTTCGGCGCGAGCCCGTCAGCTAACCCCGTAGGCCTGAGAAAGAGAGGCCTCGCCCGAGGTGCCGACGAAGCGCATCACGCTGTTCGCCATGCTGCTCGCTGCGAGCGCCCCGGCTGCCGCATCGGGACAGACCGGCGCGGGCACCGGCGGCACCGGCTTCGTGCCGACACCGGCGTTGGCGAAGGTCGCGTGCGTGAAAGGTTGCGCGAGCAAGGCGCGCCCGCGCGTGGGCTCGACGATCCGGCTATCCGGCAGCAACCTGACCGCCGTCAGCCAGGTCGTGTTCCAGGGCGCTCGGGGCAACCGCGACGACGTGACGGTCCGCGTACGGCCGCGCAGCGACCGAAGCGTGATGTTGCGGGTGCCCGCCAAGGCGTCGAGCGGCCCACTCAAGGCGGTCGCAGCGTCCGTCAGCTCTGCGTCCACCAAGCCGCTCTCGATCCTCCCACCCGCGCCGCCACCGCCCGCGACCGGCAAGCTCACCCCCGTGCCCGGCCCGCGCGATCCGGGCGCCCCGGCGCTCGAGACGGCGATCAGCTCGAACAATGCTTTCGCCGGCTCCGCCAACGGGATTCTCTTCTCGTACCGCGTCGGCGGGTCGACGCCGGTCGATGTGCAGGTGGACGTGGTCAGCCAGGCTGACGGCTCGGTGGTGCAGACATGGACCGTCCCCGGCGTCCAGCCCGGCGTCGTGAAGAGTTTGGGCTGGAAGGGCAACGCGGTTGGCGGTGTCGCGCCCGAAGGCCGGTACGCGTTCCGCTTGACCGCCAAGACGCCGTCTGGCGCGAGCGCGCGAAGCGCCCAGGCCGCACAGGGCGATCGCGACTCCTTCGACCTGCATCACCAGATCTTCCCGGTGCGCGGCCGCCACAACTTCGGCGGCGCTGGCGCACGCTTCGGCGCGGGTCGCACGGGCCACACGCATCAGGGCCAGGACGTACTGGCCAATTGCGGCACACGCCTGGTCGCGGCCGAGGGCGGCACGGTCAGGTACAAGCAGTACCAGTCAGCCGCGGGCTACTACCTGATCATCCACGGCGACGAGTCGGGCTACGACTACGGGTACATGCACCTGCGCGCACCATCGCCGTTCGCGCCCGGCGACCACGTGGACACCGGCGAGCAGATCGGCAACGTGGGCGACACCGGCGACGCGACGGCGTGCCATCTCCACTTCGAGATGTGGACGGCGCCCGGCTGGTACTCGGGCGGCAAGCCCCAGGACCCGCTGGCTTCGCTGCAGTCCTGGGACGCCTTCAGCTAGGCCGGCGGCTGCAAACCTTCGCTCTGCTGCGTCCTCGGGCGCTCGCTTGGCTGTCGCCAAGCTTCGGCCCTGGGTCCTTGCATAGCTCGGTTTTCGCCCGCCGGCAGACGTCAGCCGTCCGGGTCGAGGTCGACTCGGATCGTCAGGTGCTCCGTGCCCATCAGGCGCACCATCGAGTCGTTCGCCCGCCGGTGGAGCATCCTCATGCGCTCCCGGTAGTCGTCGTTCTCGAGGATCTGGGCCGTGCCCGCTCGCCAGCGGTGGTGCCCAGCTTTTACGCGCACGCGGGGATTCGCCTGGATGTTCTTCACGTAGTCGGCACGGTGGCCGTGCTCGGTGATGATCCAGAACGTGTCACCGCGCAGGCCGTTGCCCACGGGCGTGCGCCGCGCCAGTCCACTCTTGCGCCCGATCGTCTCCAGCACCGCCGTGCCGGGAAGCAAGCCGCGCTCCGCCATCCAGCGCGAGAACGGGTTCACCAGGCGGTTCGTGATCGTGCGCGCCACGCGCGCCTTCGTAGCGGACATCTACTGCTCAGCTTGGCGCGCGTCATGCCCGCGCCTGCGTGCCACCGCTTCCCAGATCACGAGCAACAACACCGACGTCCCAACGGCGATCAGGAAGCTGCCGAAGTCGAAGTCGTTCGTGTCCGCGATGTCCAGCAGGTCCGTCGCGATGAAGCCGCCGATGAGCGAGCCCGCAACACCGAGCACGATGGTCCAGACGATGCCGATGTCCTGACGTCCCGGCCGCAGCACGCGGGCGATCGCGCCCACGACGAGACCCCAGATGATCCACGAGAGGATTCCCATGCGCGAAGGCTACGGGCTTGTGAGCGCGCGTGCCGGGGAGTAACTTCCGGCACGTGCCTGGCTGACGCTGACCTCTCGCTTACGCCTTGTACCCCAGACCGCCGCCTTCTCGGTCTAATGGCGTGTGCTTACTCCCATTCGATGGTGCCGGGCGGCTTGCTCGTTATGTCCAGGGTGACCCGGTTCACCTGCTGGATCTCGTTGATCATGCGCGATGCCACGCGCTCCAGCAGGTCGTAGGGCAGCCGCGCCCAGTCGGCGGTCATGGCGTCGTCGGACGTGACCGCGCGGATCACGACCACGTAGCCGTAGGTGCGCTCGTCGCCCTGCACGCCGACGGAGCGCAGGTCGGCCGGCAGCACGCAGAAGGACTGCCACAGCTCGCGGTACAGGCCGGCAGCGCGGATCTCCTCCTGCAGGATGAAGTCGGCGTCGCGCAGGATCGAGAGCCGCTCGGCGTTCACCTCGCCGCTCACGATCCGGATCGCCAGGCCAGGCCCAGGGAACGGCTGCCGCCACACGAGCCGCTCCGGTAGCCCGAGCTCCAGCCCCACCGCCCGCACCTCGTCCTTGAACAGCGTGCGCAGCGGCTCGACGAGCTCGAACTGCAGGTCCTCGGGCAAGCCACCGACGTTGTGGTGCGACTTGATCGTGGCCGCACCGGTGCCCCCGCCCGACTCGATCACGTCCGAGTAGAGCGTGCCCTGCACGAGGTACTTCGGGTTGTCGAGCTTTCCGGCTTCCTCCTCGAACACGCGGATGAACTCCGTGCCGATGATCTTCCGCTTCTCCTCGGGCTCGGTCACGCCGGCGAGGCGCTCGAGGAAGCGCTCCTCGGCGTCGACCGCCACGAGCGGCACGTGGAAGGTGTCGCGGAACGCGGCGATCACCTGGTCGCTCTCGTTCTTCCGCATCATCCCGTGATCGACGTAGATGCAGGTGAGCTGGTCGCCGATCGCGCGGTGGACGAGCAACGCGGCGACCGAGGAGTCGACTCCGCCCGAAAGGCCGCAGATCACCCTCCCGTCCCCCACCTGCGCTCGGATCTTCTCGATCTGCTCCTCGATCACCGAAGCGGCGCTCCACTGCATGTCGCAGCCGCAGACGTCGTCGAGGAATCGGCGCAGCACGTCCGTCCCGTAGGGCGTGTGCACGACCTCGGGATGGAACTGGATGCCGTAGAGCCCGCGCGGCACGTGCTCGAAGGCGGCAACCGGCGATTCCGTCGAGGCCGCGAGCGCCGTGAAGCCCGGCGGCGCCTCGTAGACGGTGTCGCGGTGGCTCATCCAGCAGGTCTGCTGCGCGGGCAGGCCCGCGAACAGCAGACCGGGCTCGAACACCGTGAGCTCGGAGCGGCCGAACTCGCCGATCGGCGCCGACTCGATGCGCCCGCCGAGCTCGAGCGCGATCGCCTGCATGCCGTAACAGATGCCGAGCACCGGCACGCCCAGCTCGAGCAGCTCCTGGCGCAGCTTCGGCGCGCCGTCGCTGTACACCGAGGCCGGACCGCCCGAGAGGATCAACCCACGCGGGCGGCGGCGCTGGATCTCCTCGAGCGCGACGTGGTGCGGCAGCAGCTCCGAGAAGACGCCGCACTCGCGCACGCGCCGCGCGATCAGCTGCGAGTACTGACCGCCGAAGTCGAGGACCAGCACCTCGTCCTGGCGCTGCTGCGCGTCCGCCGCGATCGCGCCACCGACGGCGCCGCTCTCGCGGGCCGCCGTGTCGCCGGGAACTGCCTGGGTCACTCGACTACGAGAGCGGGATCAGGGGCAACGCCGTTCG
>DASVXS010000170.1:0-7750 GCA_036392575.1 Thermoleophilaceae bacterium
CGCGGCAATCACACCTGGCGGCACGTCCCTCGTCACCACGCTGCCCGCGCCCACGATGCTGCCGGCGCCCACCGTGAGGCCTGGCAGCACGACGGCGCCGCCGCCGACCCACGTGTCGTCCTCGATCATGATCGGCTTCGCGAACTCGAGCCGCTTGCGCCGGCTCTCGACGTCCCGCGGATGGTCGGCGGTGAGCAGCTGGACGTTCGGCCCGATCTCGACGCGGTCGCCGATGCTGATCTGAGCGCAGTCGAGGAACACACCGTTGAAGTTCACGAACGAGCGCTCGCCGAGAATGATGTTGGACCCGTAGTCGCAGGCGAACGGCGGCTGGACGAAGGCGTCCTTCCCTACGCGCGCGAACAGTTCCTCGAGCGTCGCGCGGTCATCGCCGTCCGTGTACGCGCGTAACAGAGCGCGGGCTCGGCGCCGACCCTCGACGAGCTCAGGGTCGCTCGCGTCGTACAGCTCGCCGGCGAGCATCTTCTCCTTCTCGGTCACACGGCCGAGGCCTTGATGGCCTCGAGGCGCCGCATGCGCTCCTCCTGGTAGGCGACGCTGCGCTGGAGGAAACCGATCAGGAACTCGAGCTCCTCGTCCGAGTAGCCGGCGAGCTCGTCCGCTCCCTCCTCTGGAGAGCCGTAGAGCTGAGCCGCTTTCTCCTGGAGTTCGGGCCTGACGTCGACCTGGACGCGGCGGCGGTCCTCTGTGTCGCGGATACGGCGCACGAGGCCCTTCTCCTCGAGGCGATCGATCAGCGCAGTGGTCGCGCCCGGGCTGAGACGCGCCCGCTCCGCCAGCTGGCCTGCGGTCATCGGCCCTTCCTGGTCGAGCACGTCGAGCGCGCGGTAGTCGGTGCCGTGGATGCCGAGGAAATCTGCGACGGCTGCGTCGAGCGTCTGAGTCGCGGTCTGAGACGCGCGCACCGCCGCGATGAACCGGCCGATCAGTTCATCCCTCGAAACTTTTGACAATCGAATAACCTCTGTGCTAGAACGTTTCCACCATCGAAATATACCTCTCCCCTGGAGGAAACGGTGAAGGCAATCCAAGCATCCGATTTGAAGAAGACGTACAAGCGCGGCGTCCGCGCGCTCGACGGCCTCAGCCTCGAAGTCGAGGCCGGAACGATCTTCGCACTGCTCGGTCCGAACGGAGCGGGTAAGTCGACGACGGTGAAGATCCTCACGACCCTCTCGCGCGCCGACAGCGGCGAGGCCAGGGTCGCGGGGCTCGACGTGGTGGCTGACGCCGAGGCGGTGCGGCGCTCGATCGGCGTCGTGGGCCAGAGGCCCGGCCTCGACGGGGAGGCCACGGGCCGCGAAAACCTGCAGATGCAGGCCGAGATCTACGGGATCGGCGGCGCCGCGCAGCGCACGCGCGTGCAGGAGCTACTCGAGCGCGTTGGCCTCGCGCCCGCTGCCGACCGGCTCGCCAAGACGTACTCGGGCGGAATGCAGCGGCGGCTCGACGTCGCCCTGGGGCTCGTCCACCGGCCGAAAGTGCTCTTCCTCGACGAGCCCACGACCGGGCTCGACCCGGAGGCGCGCGTAGAGCTGTGGCAGGAGATCGAGCGGCTCGCCCGCGACGAGGAGATGACGATCCTGCTCACCACGCACTACCTGGAGGAGGCCGACCGCCTGTCCTCTCAGCTCGCGATCGTCGACGAGGGACGCGTGGTCGCCGAGGGCAGCCCGGACGACCTGAAACGCGACCTGCACGGCGACGCCGTCGTGATCGAGCTCGCGGAGTCGCCGAACGGCGACGCGACCGCCGCCCTCGACCAGTTGCCTGGGGTGAGTGAGCTCACGCTCGAGGGCCGGGTGCTGCGTGCCCGTGCGGCGAACGGCGCGGCGGCCATACCCGCGGTGATCACCGCACTCGAGGGGCGCGGGCTGTCAATCGCGTCCGCCACGATCGCCCGCCCCTCGCTCGATGACGTGTACCTGCGCCACACCGGACGCTCGTTCCAGGAGGCAGACCCCTACCCGAAGGAGATTGCAGCGTGATACCCCTCAAGCACACCTGGCAGGTAGCTCTGCGCTACATCAGAGCGCTCTTGCGCCAGCCGGCCTGGGTCGGCATCTCGCTCGTGCAGCCGGCCATCTGGCTGCTCCTGTTCGGAGCGCTCTTCAAGCGCACCGCCGACATCCCGGGCTTCACCGGCGGTTCGTACATCGAGTTCCTCACCCCGGGCGTGATCGTGATGCTCGCGGTCTCGTCCGCGGGCTGGGTCGGGATGGGGTTCATCGAGGACATCAACCGAGGCACCATGGACCGGATGCTCGTCTCGCCGATCTGGCGAGGGGCGCTGAACCTCGGGAGTGTCGCGCAATCGGTGCTCAGCATCGCGGTGCAGAGCGTGATCGTGATCGGTCTCTCGCTGCTGGTCGGCGCCCACTTCCACAACGGCGTGGTCGGAGTTCTGGTGCTGATCGCAGTCGCCGGGCTGCTGGGCGCCGTGTTCGCCTCGCTGTCCAACGGCGTGGCGGTTATCGCACGGCAGCGCGAGACGCTCATCGGCGTCGTCACGATGGTGACGCTGCCGCTCACGTTCCTGTCGTCTGCCCTGATGCAGAAGAGCCTGCTGCCCGAATGGATTCAGTCGGCGGCGAGCGTGAACCCGATCAATTGGGCGGCCGAGGCGGGCCGGTCGGCGTCGAGCACGCATGCTGACTGGGGCCTGATCGCCTCCCGGTGCGGTCTCTTGGTGCTCCTGCTGGCGGCGAGCGCGGCGTTCGCGACGCGGGCGTTCGCTTCGTACCAGCGGTCGATTTAGCGCCGGCGTTTACAGCAGCAATGAGGGTGAGCCCGGGCGAGACTGATTTTGGGCCCCCTATATGGGGCTCAACTTCAGTTTCGCTCCGGGCAAGAGTCTTTGCGGGCCCGGAAAGCCGGCGAAAACCGAGCTATGCAAGGACGCAGGGCCGAAGCTTGGCGACTAGCCAAGCGAGCGCCCGAGGACGCCGCAGAGCGAAGGTTTGCAGGCGGCTCGCCCGCGGAGAGCGGGACCTACCACCGGTAATGCGCGAAAGCCTTGTTAGCCTGAGCCATGCGGTAGATGTCTTCTTTGCGCTTGAACGCCCCACCCTGGTCGTTCTGCGCATCGAGCAGCTCGTTGGCGAGCCGCTCGGCCATGGTCTTCTCGCGCCTCGCGCGCGAGAACTCCACGAGCCAGCGCACCGCTAGCGTGCGGGCGCGGCGAGAGGGGACCTCTACCGGCACCTGATAGGTGGCACCCCCGACTCGGCGGGAGCGGACCTCCAGGTTGGGGGTGAGCTTCTGAATCGAAGTCTCGAGCGCCTCGACGGGCTCGCTGCCCGCGCGGCGTGACAACAGATCGAGCGCGTCGTAGACGATCTGCTCGGCGGTCGACTTCTTGCCGTCGATCATCACCTTGTTGATGACCTGCTGGACGAGCTTCGACCCGTAAAGGGCGTCGGGCTCGATCGGACGGACTCCTGCTGCGGCGCGACGTGGCACTGGCGGTCTCCTACCTGGCCTTGACGCCGTACTGCGAGCGGGCCTTCTTGCGGTCCGAGACGCCGGCGGCGTCGAGCGTGCCGCGGACGACCTTGTAGCGGACGCCCGGAAGATCCTTCACGCGGCCACCGCGCACGAGCACGACGGAGTGCTCCTGGAGGTTGTGACCCTCGCCCGGGATGTAGGCGGTCACCTCGATCTGGTTCGTGAGCCGGACGCGCGCGACCTTGCGGAGGGCCGAGTTCGGCTTCTTCGGCGTGGTGGTGTAGACGCGCGTGCAGACGCCACGGCGCTGCGGCGCAGCGATGGCCTTCTTGCGGCCCTGGCCGGATTTGAGGCCCGGCGTCGCGACCTTCTTCTTGGGCTTCTTGCGGCCCTTGCGTACGAGCTGGTTGATGCTTGGCATGCGGCGCGTGATGCTAGCAGCGGAACGCGGCTGCGCCGGATCAGGCCGCGTGGCGGCCGACGGCGTGACCCACGCCCAGAGCGGTGTAGTCCTCGAGGGCTGCACGCAGGGCGTTGACGAAATCCACGCCGTAGGCCTCGGCGAGCTCCCGCTCTACGCGCTGGATGATCGCGTAGCCCGCGTCCTGCGCCTCCTGGCCGCGCTTGGTGAGCCGAAGGATCTTGGCGCGCTTGTCCGTCGGATCGGGGATCCGCTCGAGGTAGCCGATCCGCTCGAGCTCGCTCGCCACCTCGCCGACAGCCTGCTTCGTGATCTGCGCGCGTTCCGCGATGTCGGTGAGGCGAGACCCGCCGCGCCCGATGTTCCCGAAGACGCACGCGTGCCCGGGGCGAAGCTCCGGATAGCCGGCGGCACGCAGGTCGGAGAACAGCCGCTCGTCCATCAGCTGCCCCGACCTGTTCAGCAGGCCGACGACCGGCACCCGCCCGGGGGCGGTCTCTATGAGCTTCGAGGACATGGGTTCGGCTATCCCCCGTATTTCGTCTGATCGGTTGACATGGTCAGGTCGCTTGATAAGGTCGCCGTACCAGTTCGTCAGGCAGCCTTACAAGGCTTCCTGACAATCTTAGCTCCCGATCCCCCAGGAACCAAACCCCGATGGAACGCAAGTGGTGGACCCTCATCGCGGCGTCGATCGCCACGTTCATGCTCCTGCTGGACATCACCGTGGTGAACACGGCGCTGCCCGACATCGAGCGTGACCTCGGCGCGAGCTTCACCGACCTCCAGTGGGTGGTCGACGCCTACACGCTGTCCCTGGCGGCCTTCGTGCTGACGGCCGGCTCGCTCGCCGACCGGATCGGGCGCAAGCGAACCTTTGTCACGGGGCTCGGGATCTTCACGCTCTCGTCGCTCTTCATCGCGCTGGCGCCCAACGCCACGTTCCTGAACATCGGCCGTGCGGTGCAGGGCATCGGCGGCGCGATCATGTTCGCCCTGTCGCTCGCACTGATCGCCCAGGAGTTCCGCGGCGGCCGCGAGCGCGGCACGGCGATGGGCGTCTACGGCGGCACGATCGGCATCGCCGTCGCGATCGGCCCGCTCGTCGGCGGCGCATTGACCGACTCGCTCGGCTGGCGCTCGGTCTTCTACCTGAACGTCCCGGTTGGACTGGCCGCCATCGGTATGACGATGGCCAGGGTGGCCGAGTCTCGCGACCCCGCGGCACGGCGTATCGACTGGGCCGGGCTCGGCCTCTTCAGCGGCGCCCTGTTCGCCCTAGTGCTCGCGCTGATTCGCGGCAACGCGGAAGGCTGGGGCAGCAGCCTCATCGTCGGCTTGTTCATCGTGGCGGCTGTGCTGCTCACCACGTTCGTGCTCGTGGAGCGCCGCGTTACCGAGCCGATGCTGCCGCTCTCGCTGTTCCGAATCCCCGCGTTCACGGGCGTGCAGCTCGCAGCGTTCGGGCTGTCGGCCTCGATGTTCGCGATCTTCCTCTACCTCACGCTGTTCCTTCAGAACGAGCTGGGCTTCGGACCGCTCGAAGCGGGGATCCGGTACCTGCCGCTCACCGTGGCTTCGTTCCTGATCGCCCCGCTGGCAGGCTCGCTGATCGGCAGGGTGCAGACGCGCGTCCTGATCGGCCTGGGCCTCGGCCTCACTGGCGCCGCGCTGGTGATCTCGAGCTCGCTGACGACGAGTTCCGGCTGGACGGCGCTCCTGCCCGGCTTCATCCTCGCGGGACTCGGTGTTGGCATGGCCAACCCGGCGATCGCCGACGTAGCCCTCAGCTCCGTCCCGAAGGAGCGCGCGGGAATGGCGGCCGGCGTGAACGACGCCTTCCGCCAGGTGGCGATCTCGCTCGGCGTGGCGACCTGGGGCGCCCTGTTCCTCAGCCGCGGCGCCGACAAGATCGCGAAGCTCACAGCCGGCACCCCCGCCTCCGAGGGCTCGAACCCGCGCCACCTGATAGAGGCCGCTTCATCCGGCCACGTCGATCAGGCGGTCCGGAGCCTGCCCGCGGGCAGCCGCGATCAGGTCACCGCCGCCGCCCATCAGGGCTTCATCGCGGGGCTCAACGACATCCTGCTGATCTCGGGGTTCGTGGCGTTCGCCGGAGCGATCGCGGCCCTGTGGCTGATCCGCGAACGTGACCTCGAGCGCGTGGACGTCGAGCCAGTCGAGGAGCCGGAACGGGTCGACACCGCACGAGTGCCGGAGGCCGCCGCCGCCTGATCGTGTGACGCGGCGAAAACCGAGTCAGGCAAGGACGCAGGGCCGAAGCTTGGCGATAGCCAAGCGAGTGCCCGAGGACACAGCCTGACGATGGTTTGCAGCCGTGTCCTAGGCGGTAGCCGGCGCCTGATTCGCAGCGCGGACGGGCGCCGGCGTAACGGCCGCCGCCACGATCACGAGCAGGAAGGCGACCGACTGGAGAGCGATGCCGAGCGGATGCGTGGGCATCGGGTCGCCGAACACGAGGATCCCGCCGCCGATCGCCGAGATGTTGGCGGCGGCACTCGTAAGGGTGATGACCGGGACGGCCTCGCCGGTCTGGAATCCGCGCGCCGAGGCGTAGAAGGCGATCACCGACGCGAGCAGCGCGGCGCCAAGCCACGGGGAGATCAGCCCGACCATTCCGTGCGTGCCGACGAGACCGGTGAGCGCCTTGATCGAGACGTCCGAGACGCCGAACAGCAGTCCGGCGGCCGAGCCGAGCAGCACGCCGTGGTGTTCATGGCTCGCTCCGAACTTCGGCGAGAGCACGAGGAGCGTGCCGACCACGAGCAGGCCGCTCTCGAAAGCGATCATCGCCGCCTGCGAGTAGGCCGAGTGGGCGCCGCCGCTCGCGGGCAGCACCACGGTGAGGAGCGCAAGCCCGGCGGCCATGAGGCCTACGCCGATCCACTGGCGCTTGCCCACCTTGAAGCCGAAGAAGCGCTCGGCCAGCACGGTCAGGAACACGAGCCCGCCCGAGATCACCGACTGGACGAGCGAAAGCGGCGCCATGGCCATCGCGCCCACGTGGAGCAGCCATGCGCCAACCGCCACGAACATGCCGATGGCGAACCACTTGGACGACCAGAGGCCTACCGCGCTCCTCAGAGGATGACGCCAGTCGACGTCGGGTGCGGCGCACGCCCCCCGGTGCTTATAGAGAAAGCCCAGGTTGGTGGCCAGCGCGCAAAACAGCGCGAGCAGAATGCCTAGTTCGAGAGTCATCCAGAGTTGAGGCTCAAGCGGCCCCGCTGCCGCTATTCGAGGTATCGACTCCAGAGCCTTCAGACTTGAGCCCGGAGCGCCTCAGGCGGACTACCTTAGCGGCTTGTCGCCTTCTATGTTGGTTTTTGCCAGGTCCCATCCGCCTCAAACCCCTCAACCGTACGAGCATTTGCACCCAATTCTGTTTCTCGATGTTGATGGCGTGATAAGTCTTTTCGGCTTCCCCGCCGATGGCCCTCCACCGGGTCGGTTCCACTGGGTCGACGGCGTGGCCCACTGCATCGACGAGGCCTGCGGAGAGCGCATCGGACGCCTCTGGGACGCCTACGAAGTCGTCTGGGCGACCGGCTGGGAGGAGAAGGCGAATGAGTACCTCCCCCACATCCTGTCGCTGCCGGCAAGGGAGCTGCCCGTGGTGAGCTTCGAAGACCGCGCACCGCTTGCGTCGGCTCACTGGAAGCTCGAGGCGATCGCCGAGTACGCCGGTGAGCGGCCGGCCGCCTGGGTGGACGACAGCCTCGATGCGGAGTGCGAACGCTGGGCGCGCGAACGGCGCGCGCCCACCCTGCTCGTCCACACGCGCCCGGAGATCGGACTCCGGGAGCAGGACGTGGACGTGCTGCTCACGTGGGGGGACGA
>DASVXS010000171.1:0-2978 GCA_036392575.1 Thermoleophilaceae bacterium
CGGCTGAGATCGCCCGCGCGTTCATCGTGTCCGAGCCCGCGATGGCGCAGCGGCTCGTGCGCGCGAAGCGCAAGATCGCCGAGGCCCGGATCTCCTATCGCGTGCCGCCGGACGAGGAGCTGCCGAACCGCCTCGCCGGCGTGCTCGCCGTGATCTACCTGATCTTCAACGAGGGCTGGACCGCGAGTGGCGGCGACCGGCTCGTGCGCGGCGAGCTGTGCTCAGAGGCCATCCGGCTCGGGCGGGTGCTTCATCAGCTGATGCCGGACGATCCCGAGGTGGCCGGCCTGCTCGCGCTCATGCTCCTTCACGACTCGCGCCGCGAGGCGCGCGTGGACGAGCACGGCGAACCGGTGCTGCTGGACGAGCAGGACCGCACGCTGTGGGACATGGGCCGCATTCGCGAGGGCTGGCGGCTGCTCGAGGGCGCCCTGCGGCGGAAGCACCCTGGCCCGTACCAGCTGCAGGCGGCGATAGCCACGCTGCACGCGACCTCGATGAGTCCGGCGCAGACCGACTACGCCGGGATCGCGGAGCTCTACCGCGAGCTCGCGGTGTTCCTGCCCTCCCCCGTGATCGAGGTGAACCGCGCGGTGGCCGTCGGCCGTAGCGCGGGCCCTGAGGCGGGACTCGAGGTGCTCGAACCGGTGCTGGCCTCGGGCGAGCTCGATGACTACGCGCCGCTCCACGCGGCGCACGGTGACCTGCTCGAGCGACTGGGTGACGCCGCGGGCGCGGCGGAGGCCTACCGCCAAGCTTCGGCGGTCGCGGACAACGCCGCGACGCGTCGAGCGCTCGAGCGCCGCGCGGCCGCCCTCTAGCCCTCTCTTCTCGACATGTGTGCGGCGACGTCCCGCCGCGTTGCCGCTTCCTGTCGGTCGATCGCGGCCTGTTCCCGCAGCGCGTGCTCTTCGCGGCGCTGCGTCGGCGGGCCCTCGTCCAGCGTGGCGGGGAGGCGCTCGCCCGTGTCCGCGAGGCGCTCCCGGGCGTCGGCCAGGCGCTCTCGCTCGTCGGCCAAGCGTTCTCGCTCGTCGGCGACGCGGTCACGCTCGTCGGCGAGCGACTCGCGAGCATCGAGCGCGCTGTCGCGCTCATGCTCGGTTTGCTGGTGCAGCACTCGGGCCGCGTCCCGGGCCTCCGCAACGACCAGCCAGTCGTCCGTCAGCTTGCGCCGCTCGCGATCGAGGCGATCCAGCTCTTGCTCAATTTTCCTCTGCCCGTCCACGTCATCACCCACTGTTCCCACTGTTCCCCCTCGCCATCCTGCGCAGGTCGAGCGCCTTGTCGAGCGTCTCCTCATCCACGCCCTTCTCGATGGCGACCTCACGGATGGTACGCCTCGACGCGACCGCGTCCTTCACTATCTCGGTCGCCTTGTCGTACCCGATGTAGGGGTTGAGAGCGGTCGCAATCGCCGGTGTCGACTCAGCATGCCGCGTCGTGATCTCTTCGTTGGCCTCCACCCCGTCGACCACCTTGGTGGCGAGCAGCGTGGCAGCGGAGCTGAGCAGGTGGATCGACTGGAGCAGGTTTCGCGCGATCAGCGGAATGCGCACGTTCAGCTCGAAGTTGCCCTGCATGCCGCCGATCGTGATGGCGGTGTCGTTGCCGATCACTTGGGCGCACACCTGGAGCACCACCTCGGGGATGATCGGATTGACCTTGCCCGGCATGATCGACGACCCCTTCTGCAGCTCAGGCAGCGCGATCTCGCTCAGCCCGGTGCGCGGGCCGGAGCCCATCCAAGCGAGGTCGTTCGCGATCTTGGTGAGCGACACGGCGACCACCTTCAGCGCGCCCGAGAGCTCAACAAGCGCGTCGCGGTTGCCCTGCGCCTCGAAGGGATCCTCTGGCGCCTCGATGCGCAGGCCCGTGGCCTGGCTCAGCTTCGCGCGCACGCGCGCGGCGAACTCGGGGTGGGTGTTGAGTCCCGTGCCGGTGGCCGTACCGCCGAGTGGAATCTGACCCACGCGCCCGAGCGTGTCCGCCACGCGCTGGCGGCCGAGGCGTACCTGCGCCGCGTAGCCGCCGAACTCCTGACCGAGCGTGACGGGCACCGCGTCCATCAGGTGCGTGCGGCCCGCCTTCACCATGTCCTTGAACTCGTCGGCCTTTCGCGCCAGCGAGTCGTGCAGCACTTCCAGGGCAGGGATCAGCTTGTCGGTGGACTCGGCGAGCGCGGCGAGGTGAACTGCGGAGGGAAACACGTCGTTCGACGACTGCCCCATGTTCACGTGGTCGTTCGGATGCGCGCCGTCGCCCGCGAGAGTCGCGATCACCTCGTTGGCGTTCATGTTCGAAGAGGTGCCCGAGCCGGTCTGGAAGACGTCGATCGGGAACTGGTCGTCGTGGCGGCCGTGAGCCACCTCGTCGCCGGCCTTCGCGATTCGCTCCGCGATCTCTGCATCGAGCAGGTCGAGCTCGGCGTTCACGCGGGCGGCCTCGGCCTTGATCCGTCCGAGCCAATGGACCACCGACAGCGGGATCCGCTCGCCCGAGACGGAGAAGTTGTCGACGGCCTTGCGCGTCTCTCCGCCCCAGAGCTCGCGCGCCTGATCAGTCTCAGTCGTCATGAACCTGAGGCTATCGCTCGCCCTCAGCCGGCGGCTCGCCCGGCGCGCAGCCCGCGCTCGTACGCGTGCGAGCGCTCGGCGATTCCGGCGGCCTCCTGATCGAGGCGGCGGAGCAATTCGCTTGAGACGAGCGTGCGGTCGCCACCGCGGTGCGCCGCGCCGAGAAGGTAGCCGAGCTGAAGCGCAGCGGGCGACTCGATGTCCGCCCGCGCGCGTTCGGCGAGGCCGACGGCCACGGACACGAAGGTGCCGCCGACGAAGACCACGTCGTCAGGATCCACGGCCCGCTGGACGCACCGCGACAGCGGGACGCCGTCCGCAAGTTCCACGCGTCCCGGCGCGGCGCCGAGTGCGCGCGTGACGGCGCCGCTGCCCTCACGGCAGGCGGCCGGCAGGCTGTGATCG
>DASVXS010000172.1:0-6122 GCA_036392575.1 Thermoleophilaceae bacterium
CATCACCCACACGACCGGGCCCCACGTCGCAGCGAACGAGACGATGAAGCCGGCGAGGCAGATCAGCGTGATGATCGCCGCCGGGTCAGTCGCCGCGCTCGGCTTCGCCAGCAGCTCTGACGAGAGACCGAGCACCAAGAGGCTCGTGACCATGCCGACGAGGCCGGCCAGCAGCATGGGCTTGCGGCCCACGCGGTCGATGAGCCGGATCGCGACCACCGTCATCGCGACGTTCAGCACGCCGATGATGAGGTTCAGGTAGATCGCCGACTCCGGTCCGAACCCCACGCTCGTGAGCGTGGTCGGCGCGTAGTAGATGATCGTGTTGATTCCGATGAACTGCTGGAACACCGCGAGCCCGATCGCGACGATCAACGCCGGGCGCACCCAGCGCTGCTTGAGCAGCATGCGTACGCCGCCGCCCTCCTCCTCGCGCTCGTCGGCCTCGCGGATCTCCTCGATCTTGCGATCCGGATGGTCATCCTTGTGACCGTCCTCGTGGACCTCCTCGAGCACGTCGCGGGCCTCGCCCTCTTCCCCGGTCTTGACGAGGAACCGCGGCGTCTCAGGCATGAAGAACATGCCGATGAAGAGGATCACCGACGGAACCGCCGCCAGTCCGAGCATCAGCCGCCAATCGCCGGACGACGCCAGGATCGCGTTCACGATGAACGCGGCCAGGATGCCGATCACGATCATCAGCTGGTTGAGCGATGCGATCGCCCCGCGGATGTGCGTCGGTGCGATCTCAGACAGGTACAGCGGCACCACCAGCGCCGCAGAACCGACCGCCAGGCCAAGCACGAACCGTGCCGCGAGCAGGTTCCCAGGGTTCGGTGCGGCCGCTGCCCAGAGCGCGCCGACCGTAAAGGTGACCGCGGCGGTCATGATCAGCCGCCGTCTCCCCAGCCGGTCTGACAGGGGACCGGCTAACCCGGCCCCGATCATCGCGCCCAGCAGCAGCGCGGCGACCACCGCACCCTGCATGAACGGCGACAGACCGAAGTCCTTCTTGATGAACAAGATCGCGCCGGAGATGACGCCCGTGTCGTAGCCGAACAGCAGCCCGCCGAGGGCGCCGAAGAAGAAGATTCTCCGGCCGCTGGCCTGTAGTGCTTCCATGTAACTCGCCTCCCTACGCCCCTTTAGCTCCCATATTTGGAGTGCCCCAGGCAAGGAGGCGCAAACTGGCAGGCACGCGCCAGTTCAGGCCCCGCTGGACAGTGCTCTGGGCGCGCGCAAGACTCCGGGCATGGGCGCGGAGAACGTCGCTCTGGTGCGGGAAATCTTCGAGGCCTGGCAGGCCGAAGATTTCGACGCGCTCGAGCGCGGGTTCTCACCAAACGTTCAGTGGGTGGGCCTCAAGCCCGAAGAGGGCGACTGCCATGGCGCGGCTGAGGTGGCTCAGGTGCTCCGCGACCGCAGCGCGCAGGGCGTCCGTGTGGAGCTCGAAGAGTTGATCGACGTCGGCGATCAGGTGGTGGCAGTCGTTCGCACTTCCGGCCGGCCCGACCTCCCGCCCGGCGAGCGGATCATCTTCATCACGGTCACACTCCGCGGCGGCACCGTGGCGGCGATGCAGAGCTTCCACAGCCGCGACGAGGCGCTGTCGGCCGGTCCCGCGCTCGACCTGCGCTAGCTCACGGGGCGTGCGTGCCCCAGTCGATGAACCTCGGCTTGTTCTTGCTCGCCCTGGTGAGCATGTGCAGGTGCCTGCCGTCGGCGCCGATGACGGCCAAGCCGCCCCTGTCGCGCTGCTCGATCCGAACCACGATCTGCCGGCCGTCGGGGGAGTACGACCCCGCGAAGGCGTTCTTCCCCTTCACCGGCCCGCCCGTGAAGTGCGTCAGCCGCTTCAGCCCCGAGCCGTCGGGGCGGATCGTCACGAGGTTCGCGGAAGCGTTGGGCCGCACGAAGTCGGCGTTCGTCGTGAGCGCGATGCGCTTGCCGTTCGGTGCCCAATCGTGCTTGATCGCGACCTCCCAGCGGTAAGGCGTCACCCGCTTGAGCCCCGAGCCGTCCGCGTGGACGGAGAACAACGCCTGCAGCACGTGTTCCTTCTTGAGCCGGACGAATGTGATCGTCTTGCCGTCAGGCGACACGTTCGGATCGGTGCGACCCGCTCCCTTTCTCCCGGTGATCAGACGGAGGTCGCCGCCCGACAGGTTCATGCTCTGGATCGATTCGACCTCGGTCCTGTCGTCGAAGCGCACGAATACAAGCCTCTGCCCGTCTGGCATGAACGCGGGCTGGTTCTCGCAGCCGTTCCTCGTGCCAGTGAGATCCGCGAGCCCGCTCCCGTCGGCGTTGACGAGCATCACCGAGCAGCCGCGCGGGCGATCGAACTCGAACGCGATGCGGTTTCCGTCAGGCGACCAGTCGGGGTGGACGGCGTCCCCGTCGACGTGCGTGATCTGGCGCTCCCCGGTTCCGTCGGGGCGGATCGTGAACAGCTGGAAGTGCCCGCCCACCTCCTTCGCGTACGCGATCAGGCCGTTCGTCCCCGGGGTCGTTGCCTCTCCTTCCGAGGCGAGACGACCGAGCGCCACAGCAGCGAGTGCGATGACGATCACAGCGCTCGAGACGACAAGGCGCCTGGACATGAATCCAGCCCTTCGCGGTCGAAGCCTGTCTAGCCGACCCTAACAGAGGCGCCGACCAGGAATCGAACCGGTGTAGGGATTCGGCCCGCGCTTTGCAGGCGTTTTCTGGTTCTCTCATCGCGGGTACGACCTCTTCGATGGCGACCAACAGGAACACGACCAGCGCAACGCGGCCGAGACCGGCGGGGCGCCGCTCGAGAGCCTCTAACGCGAGCGCTCGGAGTCGCAGCCGGGCGAGAACTCAGAGGAAGAGCCAGAACGGGCGGGTACAGACGGTCGAGTCCGCCGCCACCAAGGCGTGGAGCGGTACCGGCACGGCCGGCCGGGTGGCACTGGGCACGGTTGCGGGTGGCGCAGCGCTCGGCCTCGCGGGGCGCGCCGCGTTCAAGCGTGGGCGCCGGCCACGCATGCTCGGCGGACGCCCGAACCTGAATCAGCAACTCGGAGAGCTCGCGAAGCAGGTCGGTCGCGCGGGTGCGAGCGCCGGAGCACTGGCGATCGAGCTGCGGCAGCTCCGTGAGCAGGCCGACGAGCGCAAGCGGCAGTCGCCGATCGAGGTGGTGCTGAGCGCGCTCACTTCGCGCGGCCTGCCTCGGCACTGAGGAACCACGCCAGTAGAGGCGCCGACCGGAATCGAACCGGTGTAAACGGCTTTGCAGGCCGCTGCGTAACCACTCCGCCACGGCGCCGGAGCCCGCCTAGCGTAGCGACCCAGACGGCGCTCGGACGGCTACATTGGGGGCCGTGCGGGACCGCATTCAGATCAGCCCGGAGCTCTACCGGAAGATAGCGGTGACGGCGCTGGGCGCTCTCGTGCTCATCGTCCTCACGGGCGCCGCGGTGAGGCTCACCGGCTCGGGCCTAGGCTGCCCGGACTGGCCGCGCTGCTACGGGCGCACGGTCGCCCCTCTCGAGTCGCATGCGGTGATCGAGTACACGAACCGGCTGCTGTCGGGCTTCGTCGGCGTCGCCGTTATCGCGGCGGGCGTGCTCGCTTGGTTCCGCCGGCCATTCCGCTGGCACCTGGCGCTGTTCGGCGGCCTCCTGCCGATCGGCGTGATCGCGCAGGCGATCCTCGGGGCGCTCGTCGTGAAGTACCACCTCGCGCCGGGCCTCGTGATGAGCCACTTCATCCTCTCGATGATGCTTCTCGACGCGGCCTTCGCGCTTGCCTGGTGTGCGACCTACGAGCCGGGCGAGCGGCGCGCCTCCACCGACCGCCTGGGAGTCTGGGCCGTGCGGGCGCTCATCCCGATCGGCCAGCTCACGATCCTCGTGGGCACGATCACCACCGCTGCGGGCCCACACGCCGGCGCCCACGGCGAAGAGCTCGTGCACCGCTTCACGTTCAAGGGCGGCAACACGCTCAGCTGGATGGTGGAGCGCCACTCGGTGATCGCGGGCCTGTTCGGCATCTCCGCGATCGCGGTCTGGCTGCTGCTCCACCGCGAAGGCGGCGACCGCCGCGCGCTGCGCCCACTCACGTGGGTGATCGGGCTGCTCGCTCTGCAGGGCGTCGTCGGCTTCACCCAGTACCAGCTGAAGCTGCCCTCGGAGCTCGTGTGGGTGCACGTGGCGCTGGCGACGCTCACGTGGGTCGCGATGCTGTGGACCGTCGCGACCGCGGGACGTCTCGCGCCGCGCCTCGAGCCTGTTCCGGGCGCGGTCGCGGAGCGGAGCGGAGAGCCGGCCGGCGTGGCCTGACGCGCTATCGGGTCAGCGACTCACAGAGGTGTACGGCCAGAGAACGCCGTTTCAACACGATCGCCTCAACGATCTCGAAATGCCTCGCGAGCTCGTCCTCCAGATCGGAGTGCGATTTGACGTAACCGATGGGATCCGGCGGCAGGTAGAGGCTGACGAGGAAATAGCGCGTGAGAAGAGCGCAGGATGTCACCACGTCGCGCCAGCCCTGGAGGTAGCTGAGCAGCTCCCGCGCGACGATCAGGTCCACCGGCGGCGCCGACCCCAGGTACTCGTCGACCGGCGAGCAGACCCACTCGATGTCGGGGAAATACGAGGCCGCCAAGCGGATGGCGGTCTTCGAGGAGTCAACCCCGATCACCTGGTTGTCCCGGCGCTTGAGCTGCGCGGTGAAGGACCCTTTCCCGCAGCCGAGATCCACCGCGCGGGAATAGGTGATCTCCTCGAGCAGCATCGAGGCGACCCGAGTATCGAGCCGGCGCGGGTCGGATTGATGCCAGGAATCGAAACCGAGTTCCTGCTCGGCGTTGTACATCGATTCGAAGTCGCCGACGAAGGCGCGGTTCTTCTCATCGAATACGTATGGGTGCCAGGGTTTCGACATCACCGGACTTCGTTCTCGGCTGCCCGCACCCAGCGAGCGCCTTCGCGCGACGCACCCCCGCGCTCCACGGCCGGACCGGCGCGCGCACGTACCGTGTCTTCGGAGGCACGCCACAGAAGCCGTCCGGCTGCCAGCAGCCCGAGGAGGCAGGCGATCGCTCCGATCCAGCGTGAGACACGAACCGCCGGCAGCACCCACCACCACAGCGACACGACACGCAGGACCGGCTGACCCGCGACCGTCTCCGATCGCTGCCCACCGGCGTTCGCAACTACGTGTCGCACGTCCGTATGAAGCGCATCACGAACCTGACGAGCTGCCGTCGCCCACATGTCTGCGACAGCGAAGCGTTCCCACCTGAGCTCGTGAGTCGTGGCGTGCTGCTCACGAGCCTCGGTGAAATAGCGGTCGGTGAAAGCGACCGTCGTCGGAATCTGGTTCACGAATCCGATCGCCACGAGGGCCGCCGCCAGCGTCGCTTTGCGTCCGCTCAGGAGACCGATGCCCGCGCACACGAGCGGCAGCGTCGGAATGAGATATCGCGCGCCCCATGCCTGCCACCCTGCGGGGTGCGCGATCGATAGGACGAGGATGGGCAGCGACACCCCAAGCGCCGCCGCGGCGACCGGCGACTGTCGCCTCCGCCAGAGAACAAGCGCGCCGATGATCGCGACCGGCGAAAACCACACCAGGCCTCTCCCCGGACTGACGATCAGAACGGCGAGGCCGTCCAGCAGTCGCCCGGGCCTGAACCAGTCCGCTTGGAGCATCCGGTCTCTCGCCCCGAACGTGAGCGGATCGCCGAACCTCGCAACGTTGTAGGCGAGGTAGACGAGTGAGCCGCTGATACTCGCGGCCGCAATCCCGATCACCGGCCGCCAGCTCCGGTACGCAAGGACGAGCGCGATGGCGAGCCCGGGCGCGACGACGATCGTCTGCGGCTTCGCGAGCACCGCGAGCCCGAGCGCGACGTATCCGAGCTGTCGGCGCCCGCGCGATCTGTCCGTGATACCCCACACGACAAGGGCGAGCAGGAATGCCACCAGCACCTCGGCGAACAGCGTCCGCGAATACGTGAGCGCCTGGGTCCCGAGGGCGAACGCACACGCCGCGCCAACCGCCCCTCGACGGCTGGCGCCCATCTTCCCGGCAATCGCCGCCGTGAGCGCCGCCGCGCCGGCTCCGGCCAGCGCGGGGAGCACGAGCGCGGC
>DASVXS010000173.1:0-9837 GCA_036392575.1 Thermoleophilaceae bacterium
GCCGCGCGCGCCGAGCACGCCGACGCCGTGTGCCTCGTCCACCATCAGGCGGGCGCCGAAGCGCTTGCAGAGCTCCACGATCGGCGCGAGGTCGCACACGTCGCCCTCCATCGAGAACACGCCGTCGACCACCACGAGCACGCCTCCGCCGTCCTCGGCCCCGCGCTCCAGCATCTGCTCGAGCTTGTCGAGGCGGTTGTGGCGGAACGGCCGGATGCGCGCCCGGGCGAGCGCGACGCCGTCCATGATCGAGGCGTGGTCGCCGGAGTCGACGATCACCGTGTCGCCCGGCTGCAGGATCGTCCCGATCGTGCCGAGGTTCGCCTGGTAGCCGGTGGTGAAGGAGAGCGCGTCTTCGGTGCCCATCCACTCCGCCAGCTCGCGCTCGAGCTCGAGATGGAGCGGCGTCGTGCCGTTGAGAAAGCGCGATCCGGTGAGGCCGGTGCCGTACTCCTCGAGCGCCTGCCGGGCGGCGTTCTTCACGCGCTCGTCGCCGGTCAGCCCGAGGTAGTTGTTCGAGCCGAGCATGATCCGCTCGCGGCCCTCCATCTCCATGACCGGCCCCGCCTCACCCTCGATCAGGCGGAAGTAGGGGAGGAGGTCGTGCTCGCGCGCGGCCTTCAGTTGCTCAAGCCGCTCGTGGTTGCGCGCCTTTTCGAAGAGATCTGTTGCCGTAGGCATGCTGGCTTGCGAATGGCGGTTTGAACTAAGGTGCCCCGCCGTGTCCGTGGACGTCCGCCCAGTCAAGACGAAGAGCGAACTGAAGAGCTTCGTGAAGCTCCCGTGGCGGCTTTATCGTAACGAGCCGCTCTGGGTGCCACCGCTCATCCACGATCGGATGAAGTTCCTGGACAGGTCGAAGAACCCGTTCTTCGAGCACGCGGAGGCGGAGTACTTCCTGGCTTACCGCAACGGCGAGCCGGTGGGCCGCATCACCGCGCACGTCGACCACCTGCTCAACGAGGTGCACGGGACCGAGTGGGGGCAGTTCGGCTTCTTCGAGACCGAGGACGACCCGCAGGTGGCGAAGGCGCTGCTCGACACCGCCGAGGCCTGGCTGCGCGAGCGCGGGCGAGACCGGATGGTCGGGCCGATGGACTTCAGCACCAACCACGAGTGCGGCCTGCTCGTGGACGGCTTCGAGCGCCCGCCGCAGATCCTCGAGCTGTGGCACCACCCCTACTACGGGAAGCTGCTCGAGGAGTGGGGCCTCGCGAAGGCGATGGATCTCTACAAGTGGCAGCTCTACATCCAGGACCGGGAGAAGGTGCACCCGATCATCTGGCAGCTCGCCGAAAAGCTCGAGCCTGAGCACGGGATCCGGATCCGGCACATGAGCAAGCGCGACTTCAAGAACGAGGTGAAGCGCTTCATGGACGTCTACAACTCGGCGTGGGAGAAGAACTGGGCGTTCGTCCCGCTCACTGACGCGGAGCTGGTCCAGTACGCGAAGGACCTGCGGCCGGTGCTCGACCCGAACTGGGCGATGATGGCCGAGAACGGCGACGGGGAGATCGTGGGCTGCGCGCTGACGCTGCCCGACTACAACCAGGTGCTGAAGCACCTCGACGGCAGGCTGCTGCCGCTCGGATGGCTGAAGGCGCTGCGCAAGCGCAAGGAGATCAACACGGTGAGGGTGTTCGCGCTGGGCGTGAAGCCGGAGTACCAGCACACCGGCGTGGCCGCGGGGCTATACGCGGAACACTTCGCGATGGCGGCCGCCACTCCCCAGACGGGCGGCGAGATGGGCTGGATCCTCGAAAGCAACACCGCCATGAACAAGGCAATGGAGGGCATGGGCGGCAAGATCGTCAAGACTTACCGCATCTACGAGAAGACCTTCCGACCGGGCGGGTAGCATCCGCGACTCATGTCCGAACAGGCTGAGAACAGCGAGAACGGCCGGCATCTGCCGGTGCTGGCGGAGCCGGCCGAGGCACGGCCGATCGAGCGCCCCGCGGAGCAGGAGCAGCTGCCGGTGGTGTTGGGCATGCCGGCTCCGCTCGCCGCGGCGACGGGAGGCTTCCTCGCGGGAGTCGCGACCTTCCTGCTGGTGCGCGTGCTCCGCGGGGGCCGGCGCGCTTCGCTGCCCGCACGGCGGTCGAGGCGGCGCGGGCGCTCCATCGAGATTGCCGGCACGCGCTCGTTCCTCGTCGACGTCCACCTGATCAAGCGCTAGGTGGTCGCGCTCGAGCGCGACGTGGTGCCCTGCGGCGCTTACCGGATGCCGCGCGCGGGGCGCGACGGCGTGCTGCGGCGCCGAAAGCACGACCGAGCGCTGGTGCGGCTGATCCACCATGGCGATGAGCCGGCCGTGGTGAGCGCGCGGCCGTGCGGGGGCGCGGTGCGGATCCACGCCGAGGCCGAGACGCGCCTCGCGGCGGCGTTTGCGATCGACCGCATGCGCTTCGCGCTCGGCGTCGATCACGACCTGCGGCCGTTCCACCGGCGCTTCCGCGCGGATCCGTTGATCGGTCCCGTCATCCGCCGCCGTCCGTGGCTGCGCCCCGGCCGGATTGCTGACCCGTTCCAGGCACTTGCGTGGGCGATCACCGAGCAGCTCATCGAGGTCGAGCGCGCGGAGGCGATCCAGCGGCGGCTGGTGTGGCGCTACGGGCGCGTGAGCAACTGCGGCAGCTGGCGCGACGCGCCGTCGGCCGCACAGCTCGCGGCCAGGGCGCCCGCGGAGCTCGAGAGCTGCGACCTCGCCGGCAAGCGGGCGATCGCGATGGTCCGAGTGGGGCGCGAGGTGGCGTCCGGACGCGCCGACCTCGAGCACCACGAGCCCACCTGGCAGCGGCTGCTCAAGATCCGCGAGATCGGCCACTGGACGGTTGAGAAGCTCGCCTTCTTCGGCCAGGGACGCGACGACATGCTGCCCGCCGGCGATCTCGCGTACATCAAGGCAGTCGGCCGCCTCGCGGGCCTCGGCCGCCGCGCGACGGTCGACGAGGTGCGGGAGTTCTTCGCCCCGTACGCGCCGTACGAGGGGCTCGCGGGCGTGTACGCGCTTTCGCGGGCGAGGGGATAGGCGGTCAGCGCTCGATGTCTCGAGAGTTTCGCTGGCTCAGCTGGGCGTTGATGGCGACGACGATCGCCCTGCTGTTTCCTCGGCCAAGACACCGCGGCTCTCGTTGTTGCCACGTTCGGCGTGGGAGTCGTTCTAACCGGGCGATATCTCTATCGACGGAGGCTCTGAGGGAGTAAAGAACGGTGGTGAGAAACCTTGGGGATTCATGGCAGGTGGGGTGGTCGGCGCAATAGCCGTTTGGTAAACCCGGAACCTCGCGTTTGCGGTCGCACTCGTAGTCGTATTCGCGGTCGCGAGCGTGATTCGGTATGTGCTAATGCGCAGAGGGCTGGCTGAGTACAGCCACGGCATGTTCGGTCGCTCAGGCGCTGTCGACACGTGTGGCGGCTCGGCCCATACGTCGTCACTTTCATCCCATAGTGGGAAGAGATCGACGACATCCGGCGGCTTCGACCCGAACGTCGTCGTTCGGGGTGAGTAGTTCACCCTGAGTGGCGACGCGGCACCCTCACTGCTAACCGACGAAGCGCGCGGCGCGGTCCGACCGCCACCCTCAGCCCTAACCCGCCGCCGCTGGCTGGTTGGCCCTCATGGCGTCGGCCCTCACCTGCGCAGCGCGGACCGCTCGAGTGAGGGTGTCGACGTCATATGCGCCCTGGTGACGGGTGCCGTTGATGAAGAAGCTCGGGGTCCCGGCCACGCCGCTCGCGTCGGCGCTTGCGACGTCGTCGGAAATCCGTTCGGCGTGCCTGTGGTGGCGGATGTCGTCCCAGAACTTGTCGAGATCGAGGCCGATCTCCTCCGCGTAGCGCCCGAGATCCTTCGGTCCGAGCTCGTCCTGGTGGGCGAGGAGCTTGTCGTTCATCTCCCAGAACGCGCCCTGCGCGGCGGCGGCCTCGGATGCCTCGGCGGCCATCTGGGCATTCGCGTGCACGTCGTTGAGAGGGAGATGGCGCCACACGTAGCGGAGCTCGTCCCCGAACGAGTTGAGCAGCTCTCGCACCACGACCTCCGCCTGCCCGCAGTACGGGCACTGGTAGTCACCGTACTCGACGAGGGTCACCGGCGCGTCCGGGTCGCCGCGGATGTGATCGCGCTCGGGATCGATGTCCTCGGCCAGGTCCACGAGCTCGTCGAGGGTGCCGGCGATCCGCCGCGCACGCACCTCCGTGGGCGTCCGCTTGTACAGGCTGACCACGCCCCAGCTGATCAGGGCAGCGAGCACTGCCGCAGTGAGAACGCCGATCTTGGCCTCCTCGAGTGTGTCGCCGTGGAAGGCGAGGGTGGAGATCAGCAGCGAGACCGTGAACCCGATACCCGCCACGGCCCCGAGCGCGGTGATCGCCGGCCAGCTCAGGCTGCGGCGCAGCCCCAGCCGCGTCGCGATCCAAGTCGCCCCGAGAATCCCCAGTGGCTTGCCGAGCACGTATCCGAAGATGATCCCGAGCGTGATGGGGGAGGTGTAAGCCCGCCCGAGCAGGTCGCCATTGATGTGGATTCCCGCGTTGGCGAGCGCGAACAGCGGGACGATGACGAAGCTGGTCCACGGATGGAGCTCGTATTGAAGGCGCTCGTTCGCCGAGATGGCCGAGGCCACCCCGCGCTGCGCCGAGCGCGCCAGCTCGGGCGTCGGTTGCTCGCGGAACAAGCGCGTGAGCTCGACCACGCGTTCGAGGCGGCCGCGTTCGGGCGTGTAGGCGGTGGTCCCGAGCCCGATCAGCAGTCCCGAGATCACCGGATCGATCCCTGACTTGTACAGCGCCACCCACAGGGCCACCCCGAGCACCGCCGCGATCGGGCCGCGGATGGCCTGCGGGGCGTGCCGCGACGCGAGCAGCAAGCCGAAGATGACGACGCCGGCGAGCAGCGACGTGACGTTGACGTGCTTCGTGTACACGGTGGCGATCACGATCAGGGCCACCAGGTCGTCGAACACTGCGACCGTGAGCAGCCGCACGCGCAGGCGGGTCCCGGCCGGAGCGAGCAAGGCCAGCACGCCGAGCGCGAAAGCGGTGTCGGTGGACATCGCCGCGCCCCAGCCCTTCGCGCCGGCGCCGCCGGCGTTGAAGGCGAGGTAGATCGCGATCGGCAGCGCCATGCCCCCGAGGGCCGCGACGAGCGGGATCCCGACCCGCCGGCGCTCGCGCAGCTGCCCTACGTCGAGCTCGCGCTTGGCCTCGAGGCCGACGACGAGGAAGAAGAGGGTCATGAGGCCGTTGTTGACCCAGTGCCGGAGGTCCTGCGAGATCCCCGAGTCGCCGATCCGGATCGACAACGTGGTGGTCCAGACGGACTCGTAGGAGTGGAACCACGGCGAGTTCGCCCACACGAGCGCCGCGACCGCGGCGGCGAGCAGCGCCAGTGCGCCGCCGGTCTCGGTGTTCAGGTAGTCGCGAAGCGGCGCCGTGAGGTTGCGCGCCCACGCCGTCTTTTCGCTAAAGCGCCGCGCCGCTGGAGGCGTCGCCTCTGCTGTCGCGTCTACAGCCACGTCACTCACATAGTGACGGGCCGCGTCAAGGCGCTAACCGCTTTTCAGAAGCCGCCGTGCGCGCGCCATGAATCCCGGTGGGCGCGCGGTCGAGAGCGCGTACCACGCCTCGAGCAGGTCGATGTCCTCCTGGCCCGCGCGCTTGAGGAAGCGCTCCGCGTGCTCGGACTCGCCGAACGCGAAGTGCGCGAGCGAGCGGTGTCGCTCGTTCACCACCGGGCGGTCGTCGAGATCGGCGACCGCGACGGCCGCCGCGGAGCGGAGCTCCTCCACGAGCACGCGCTCCAGGTGCTCCGCCATCGAGCCGATGTGGGAGTCGATCGCGTCGAAAAGCTGCCCCAGCCAGGGATCTTCTACCGGCGCCGTCTCATCAGGCTGGTTGCGCCAGACCTTGAAGGCTTCGGTTTGCACTCCAACGGGTTCGTTCCCCGTGGCTAGATCCCTGCCCCGGGCAGGTACTTGCTCGTAAACGCGCCCGCCGCGCTGCTCACCTGATTGAGGATGCCGCTTTCGCTCATCCACTCGGCGAACGAGTCCCACTCCTTCCCGTTCATGTACCCGAAGGGCTTGTCCTTGGGCGGCAGCATGAAGGGAAGCGTGACCTTCACCGATGCGCGCTGCAGCTTGGCGTCGAGGTCGGGGTTCGCCGCGAGCAGGGCCTTGATCCCCTGCTCGGGATTCCGGTTCAGCTCGCGCGTGCCGCGCGCGAGCGCGCCGATGAAGCTGCGGATCTTCGCGCCGTTCTGCTCGAGCCCGTCCGCGTTCGCCACGAGCACGAGCTCGTCGTAGGTCGGCACGCCGGCCTTCTCGATCCGGATGATCTTCGGGTGCCGCTTCTGCTGAGCGAGCTGTATGCCCTCGTAGTTCCAGTATCCGCCGAGGATCGAGTCGACCTTCTTGCTCACGAGCGCGGGCACGAGGTTGAAGCCCACGTTGCGCTCCTTCACCCGCGACGGCGGCACGTTCGCGTTCTTCAGGATCGCCTCGAGGTACGCGTGCTGGTAGTCGATCCCCGCGGTGCCCACCGTCTTGCCCGCCAGGTCGGCCGGCTTGTCGATCCTCGCCTTCGGCAGCGAGATGATCGACGTGAGCGGCGTGCGCACCAGCGCGCCGACCGCGACGACGTGCAGCCCCTGGTCGCGTGCTCGCAACAGCTCGGGCTCGTACGAGATGGCGAGGTCGACGCGCCCCGCCGCCACCTGCTTGAGCGGCGCGGCCGGGTCGGACGGCGTCCGGATCTTCACGTCGAGGCCGAGCGACTTGAACAGGCCCTGCGCCTTCGCCTCGTAGATCCCGGCGTGGTCCGCGTTCGGGAAGAAGTCGAGCATCAGCTCGAACGGCACAGTCGCGCCGGGCTTGAGCGGTTCCTTCTTCTCGCCGCACCCGGCGGCGCCGACGCACAGTGCGAGCGTTGCCAGAGCGACCGCGAACGCGGACACACGTCTCCTCATGCGGGACTTCCTCCTCGTTTCCAGGGGACGGCGACGCGCTCGACGAGCGTCACGAGCGCGAACAGCGCCACCGCCATCAGGGTCAGGATCACGACGCCGGCATACACGCGCGGCGTCTGCAGCTGGTTGTTGCCGAGCAGCACGAGCCGCCCTAGGCCCTTGTCGGCGCCCGCCCACTCGCCGAACACGGCGCCGATGACGGAGACGGTCGCCGCCACGCGCAGGCCGCTGAAGAAGAAAGGCAGCGACGACGGCAGCTCCACGCGCACTAGCGTGGCGACGCGTGAAGCGCGCAGGCTGCGCATGAGCTTGAGCAGCTCGGGGTCGACCGAGCGCAGCCCATCGAGCACGTTCACCGTGATCGGGAAGAAGCAGATGAGCGCGACGATCGCGAGCTTCGGGCCGATGCCGTAGTCGAAGGCGAGCACGAACAGCGGCGCGAGCACGACGATCGGGATCGCCTGCGAGGCGACGAGCAGCGGGTAAGCCGCCTCGCGCAGCGGGCGGAAGAGGTGCATGAGGATCGCGCTGCCGGCGCCGGCCAGCACCGCGATCGCGAGGCCGAGCAGCACCTCCTCGAGCGTCACCCACATGTTGTCGACCAGCAGCGCGTGGTCGTGGCGGATCGCGCGCAGCGTCTCGGCGGGCGAGGCGAGCGTGAGGTTGTCGACGCCCGGCAGGCTGGCGACCAGCTGCCAGAGGCCGATGAACGCTGCGAACAGCAGCACCGAGAGCCACCAGCGCCTCATCCCTCGAGCGCCTCCAGCGCGCGGTGACGAAGCTCTGCGAAAGCCGGGGCCGCGATGGCGTCGCGCCGACGGCCGCGCGGACGGGCGAGCGGCACCGCGATCTCGGCCACCACCCGGCCGGGACGTGGCGAGAGCACCGCTACGCGGTCGCCGAGGTAGATCGCCTCCTCCACGTCGTGCGTCACGAGCACCACCGTGCGCGGCTCGTGCGCGAGCGCCTCGGCGAGCCACTCCTGCATTGCGCCGCGGGTGAGCGAGTCGAGCGCCGCGAACGGCTCGTCGAGCAGCAGCACCGGGCGGCCGGACAGGAGCGTGCGAAGGAAGGCGACGCGCTGCCGCATGCCGCCCGAGAGCTCGGAGGGGGGCGACTGCTCGAACTCCGCCAGGCCGAAGCGCTCGAACAAGGGGGCCGCGCGGCGCCGCGCCTCCTTGCGGGAGACACCCTGAACCTCGAGCGCGAGCGCGGCGTTGCCGAGGCCGTCGCGCCACGGCAGCAGCAGGTCGCGCTGGGGCATGTAGGCGCAGGCCGCGAGCCGGTCCGCCGCGGCGGCGTGCCCGAGTGCCGACAGGGTGCCGGCGTCCGGCTCCTGCAGGCCGGCGATCAGCTCGAGCAGGGTCGACTTGCCGCAACCCGATGGCCCCACGACCGCGAGCACCTCCCCCTCGCGCACGCGCAGGTCCACCGCTTCGAGCGCGCTCACTTCGCCGCGGCGCGTTCTGTAGCGCCGTGCTAGCCCGCTTACCGCGACCGCGTCTTCCGAAGAAGAGAGAGGCTCCGTCGCGGGAGCCTCGAGATCAGTCTGCATCGCTCCCTCCGCGGGCATTACCCCACAGGTTCGAAGGGTCAGCGCCGGGCGATCCTGTCGAGGGCGCTATCTCAGCCCGCCTTCCCGCGAGCCCCCCTGACTTTTGCGCCCTTGAGTGTACGCCTTGGGGCTGTAGCGTTGTTTCATAGGAGCAGCGTTTGGCCGGCGAACTCGTCTACTTCGTGATTCCGACTCGCCAAGGCGAGCGCGCCAAGCGCTTCTACGGCGAACTGTTCGGCTGGCGGTTCGGCGAGGGCAACGTGCCCGGCGGCTCCCAGATCGAGAACACGAATCCCGCCGGCGGCATGTTCGAGAACCCGGAGGGCACTGTGCCCCAGGTGTTTTTCCAGGTGGACGACATCCACGCGGCCGTGGAGCGGGTGCGCGAGCTCGGCGGCGAGGGAGCCGAGCCGCAGAGGGTCGAGTCGGGCTGGATGGCCGCCTGCCGCGACGACCAGGGCGTCGAGCTGAATCTCTGGGCGCCGGCCTCTTGAACCGCCCGCCCGGCGCGCGGTACGGTCGGATCGCAAGGGTAAGAGGCGCCGGTCTTCCGAAGGAGGACCACGATGACTGCAAGCACTGTCGTCCGCGAGCAGGGCCAGGGGGAGGCCTACTGGATGCTCGGTGGGCTGTACGAGGTGAAGGTCTCCGGGGCCGAGTCAGACGGTGAGCTCACGCTCATGCAGATGACGATCCCCGCCGGCATGGGGCCGCCACCGCACACGCACCCCGGCGGCGAGACCGTATGCGTGCTCGACGGTCGCATCCGCTACCACATCGGCGGCGAGACCCACGAGGGCGGGCCGGGGTCTTGCTTCCACGTTCCCGCCGGCATCGAGGAGAACTTCGAGCCGCTGGAGGAGACGCGCCTGCTCGTGGCGTACACGCCCGGCGGTGTCGACCGGTTCTTCGCCGAGGCCGGTGAGCCCGCCGCCCGTCGCGTGGTACCTCCGCCGCCGGAGGGACCGCCGGATATGGCCCGCCTGATGGAGATCAGCGAGCGGTACGGGGTCCACATACACGCGCCGGTCGAGACCTAAAAGCGCTTCACGTCGAAGCAGCGCATGTAGACGGCGGGCGCGGACCGCCCGCCGTCGGTGCGCACCGGGCCGTACGCGACGATCAGGCCCGTTACCCGAGCCCGCGACTTCACGGGCGCGTCCGGCTCGTCGGCTGTCGCACAGTACGCGAGCGCGTCGCTCGCCGGGTCCTTCAGCTGGAGCTCGCGCCTCACGTCCACTCCCGGAGCCTCCGCGCGCTCGTTGGCGACCACGGTCCCCGACACGGACACGTACCTGCCATCGAGCTTCTT
>DASVXS010000174.1:0-15278 GCA_036392575.1 Thermoleophilaceae bacterium
CGCCCTTCAGCGCCTGCGAGCGAGCGCGTGAGAAGAAGCACGCGTGGTCCGCCGGTACGCAGCCACGCGCGAGCCCGTTCAAGAAGACGGGCACCTGCAAGTCCTCGCACAGCGCGCGCAGCGCGTGCTCGCCGTGCGCCCAGTAGAGCCCGGTGCCAGCCATGATCACCGGCCGCTCGGCGTCGCGCAGCAGCGCGGCGGCGCGGTCGATCGCGTCGCCGTCGGCGGGCGGAAACGCAATCGGATCCGGCAGAGCAGCAGGCGCGTCGGATGGCGGCGCCTCCATGAACACGACGTCGAGCGGAAAGTCGACGAAGGTCGGCCCGGTCGGCGGCTCCAGAGAGAGCCGCAGCGCCTCGTCCACGAGCCCGGGGATCTCGGCGGTTGCGCCCGCTGTCTGCGCACTCTTGACCAGGGGCGCCACGAACGGAACGTGGTCGATCTCCTGCAGCGATCCCTGCCCCCAGCGCATCGCCGGCGCGCGGCCGCCCAGGGCGACGACAGGCGAGCCGTTCATCAGCGAGGAGGCGAGCGCGCTCATGCCGTTCGTCACCCCAGGGCCGGCCGTCAGGGCGCAGACGCCGGGCGCGCGCGTAGCCTTCGCCCAGCCCTCAGCGGCGAACGCCGCCGCCTGCTCGTGCCGCGTGTCGACGATCGCGATGCCCTCTTCGCGGCAGCCGTCGTAGATCGAGAAGAGATGGCCGCCCGAGAGGGTGAAGAGGTGCGACACGCCGTGCGCCGCGAGCCGCTGCGCCACGAGCCGCCCGCCGTGCAGCTGCACCTGCTCAGATTCCGAAGCGGCGACCTGTTCCCGGGCTGACACGAGCGGCTCGGGAGACTACCCGAGCGCGCTATAACCGTGGCCGTGAGCGGCGGTCTCGGAGACGACTTCGGCGGCACCTTCCCGTACGAGCCGCGCTATCTCGACGCCGACGGCACGCGCCTCCACTACGTGGACGTTGGCCCGCGCGACGGCGGCGCGATCCTCATGCTCCACGGCAATCCGACCTGGAGCTACATGTACCGCACGCCGATCGCGCGCCTGTCAGAGCGCGGGCACCGCTGCATCGCGTTCGACCACATGGGCTTCGGCCGCTCCGACAAGCCGCCCGAGCCGAAGCGCTATGTGCTCGCGAACCACATCGCCAACGCGCTCGAGATGATCGACGGCCTCGACCTGAACGACGTGACGCTCGTGCTCCACGACTGGGGCGGGCCGATCGGACTGGGCGCGGCGCTCGAGCGTCCGGACAAGGTCAAGGCGATCGTCGCCATGAACACCTGGGCCTGGGAGCTGCCGAGCTTCCTGCCGCCGTGGCTGCGCCAGTTTCGCACCGAGGGCCTCGGCGAGATCCTCGCGCTCGCGAACAACGTGCCGGTCGAGGCGATCCCCGGCGGGATGTACCACCGCGACACCGACGGCACGATGATGGAGGCCTACCGCGCGCCGTTCGAGAGCTACTGGACGCGCGTCGGCACGCTCGGCTTCATCCGCGACATCCCGCTCACCGAGCACGACACGAGCGCGCCCGTGATCGGCGCGATCCACGCCGAGCTCGAGGCCTTCGACCGCCCCATGCACCTGATCTGGGGCATGCGCGACCCCGTGTTTGTGCCCGCCTTCATCGAGCAATGGCAGGAGCTCTTCCCGGAGGCGCAGGCGACCGAGATCCACACCGCCGCGCACTATCTGGTCGAGGACGAGCCCGAGCAGGTCGCGAGCGCAATCGCCGCCTTCGTCGAGACGGTCTAGACGCCGAACTCGGCCGGCAGCCGCCCAGCGTTGATCGCCTTGACGACCGCGTCGTGGTCGCGCTCGGTCTGGTCGGCATAGGCGAAGGCGAACTCGGCGATCGCGCGATCCACCTGGTCGCCCTTGCCGAGATAGCCGGCGATCACCGCCGGGTCGCCGCAGCGCGCGTGCGCCATCGCGAGCGTGCCGCCGAGCAACCTCGAGTAGTCGATCAGCCCGCGGGCGCGCATCGTCTCGATGTCGACCGAGCCCTTCATGTCGCGCAGCTGGCGAACGTAGAAGTGCCGCCGGCCGATCGTGGTCCAGCCGAGGAATGGATCCGACAGCGCCTGCAGCGACAGCTGCGCCTCCACCACGCGCTGGCCCTGGTGGCGCACGCGGTGTTCGGGTAGATACGGCGCGAGCTGCGAGCCGGGCGCCTCCTTCACCTGCAGGAACAGCGCGTCCCGATCGCCGTTCCCCGCCAGCGCCACCACGTAGGCGCGCGTGCCGACGCTCCCGACGCCGACCACCTTGAACGCCGCGTCCTGCACCGCGTAGGCATTCACGAGGTCGCGGCGGTCAGGCGGCAGCGTGTTCGTGTAGCGCTCGAGCGCCGACGCGACCCGCTCGGCGTCCTTCTCCGGCAGGCGCGTGAGCAGGGGCGGCTGCTCGTCGAAGCACCAGCGCCCGTCCTTCCGCGTGGTCGTGAGCTTGCGCAGCACCTGGTCGTTCGTGCGCGTCTCCGCCTTCTGCCTCAGCTTCTGCCCCTGCTTCGCGGACTTCTTCGAGATCCCGAGGACGTCCGTCTGGTCCTCCTTCCAGCGGAGCCGGTAGGTGTCGACCAGCGGCAGCCCGGCCAGCTCGCGCATGCCGAGCCGGTAGACCCTCACAGCGTCGAGCACCGCCTCACGCGAGTCGTCTTCGGAGAAGCCGCGGCTCCGGCCGGCCACCACGATGCTCGCCGCGAGCCGCTTCAGGTCCCACTCCCGCGGCCCGAGCACGGCCTCGTCGAAGTCGTTCAGGTCGAACACGAGCGAGCGCTCGGGCGACGCGTACACGCCGAAGTTCGAGAGGTGAGCGTCGCCGCAGATCCAGGAAACGACACCGGAGATCGGCGCGCTCGCGAGGTCGGCCGCCATCTGGGCTGCCGCCCCGCGCAGGAACGCGAGCGGCGACGCCGCCATGCGACCCACGCGGATCGGCACGAGCTCCTTCACGCGGCCGACGTTGGTGATCTCGATCAGGTCGACCGGATCGGGCCGGTCAGGCGAGAGCTTCCACTTGCCGAGCTCGCTTCGCGGGATCTTGTTGCGCAGCGAGCGACCGAACGCGAGGCGCTCCTCGAGCGGGGGCAGTGAATCCCGGATCGTCCGTCTCCAGGGATCCTGCGTGACTATCTCGACGACCGCCATGCGCGCTGCTGGGTATACCTGGGATCACGCGCCGAATCCAGTCCTCTTTACGGCCAGTACTCGCGGTCTTCGGGCGGCAAGAGCGCCTCCGGCCACGGCTCCTCCACGAGCTGCAGCGGCAGCTGGAAGTCGAGCATCGATTCGAACATCGACTCGACGTGCGGCGGCGGGTCGGCGCCGGGATCGTCGCGAGAGTAGAGCAGCACGCCGCGCCGGCGCTGCGTGCGCACGAGCTCGTCGCGCAGCCCTTCGCCGTCGGTCCAGAAGCGCTCGCCGCTCTCGCCGCGCGCGACGTAGATGCCCCCGTCGTTCGCGAGGTGGACGTAGAGGACGGGCGGCTGGCGACGGCGGAACAGCCTCACCGCAGTGAGGCTATCCCGCCATACCAGTGCTGAGTAAGGCTAACCCGGAACGGCTTCCGGCTCGCGCTCGGGCGGGCCCGCCGCGGCGGCGACTTCCTCGTAGTCCTCCGCGCGCGTCTCATCTTCGCCGCGATCGCGGGCTCCAACGACCCGGAACACGACCGTGAGCACAGCCGTCACGACGAGGTTCAGCGCCAGGGCCCACAGGCCCGAGTAGGCCGCGATAGTGGTGCCGCCGATCGTGACGTTGTGGACCGAGGACTTGAACTCGAGGTCGACCGCCATCCACGTGCCCAGCGACATGCCCGCCGCCCAGCCGGCGATCAGCGCCCACTTGTGGAAGAAGCGCGTGTACAGGCCGATGACGATCGCGGGCAGGGTCTGCAAGATCCAGACACCGCCGAGCAACTGCAGGTTGATCGAGAAGTCCGTGGGCAGCAGGATCACGAACAGCAGCGCACCCACCTTCACGAACAACGACATGATCTTCGCGACGTTCGCCTCCGTGCGGTCGGACGCGTCGGGCTTCAAATACTCCTTGTAGATGTTGCGCGTGAACAGGTTGGCCGCGGCGATCGACATGATCGCGGCAGGCACGAGCGCGCCGATCGCGATCGCGGCGAACGCGACGCCCTCGAACCACGGCGGGAAGTACTTCAGGAACAGGTCCGGCACCGTGAAGTTCGGATCGCTCGGCTTGATTCCGGCGGCGATCGCCATGTACCCGAGCAGCGCGATCAGGCCAAGCAGGAACGTGTACGCGGGCAGCACGATCGAGTTACGGCGCACCACGTCCGCGCTCTTCGCACTGAGCGTGCCCGTAACCATGTGCGGATACAGGAACAGCGCCATCGCCGAGCCGAACGCCAGCGTGGCGAAGGCGGTCTGCGCCTGGTGGGTGCCCGGGATCAACGCACCCGGCTTGCCCGTCGCGGTCGTGTGGTTCGGCAGCTGCTCCTTGGCGGCATTGAAGATATGGCCGAAGCCGCCGACCTTGCCGGTGATGTATACGATCGCAACGATGATCGTCACGTAAATCAGCGTGTCCTTCACCAGGGCGATCAGCGCTGGGGCGCGCAGGCCCGAGTTGTACGTGTACGCGGCGAGCACGGCGAACGCGATGATCAGCGGCCAGTCGCCCTGGACGCCCATCGCCCCGAGCACCACCTTGATGCCCACGAGCTGGAGCGCGATGTACGGCATCGTGGCGAGCAGCCCCGTCAGGGCCACGGTGCTCGCAAGCGTGCCGCTGCCATAGCGGCCGCGCACGAAGTCGGCCGGTGTGACGTAGCCGTGGCGGTGCGCCACCGACCACAGCCGCGGCATGATCAGGAACACGATCGGATAGAGGATGATCGTGTACGGCAAGGCGAAGAAGCCAAGCGCGCCGGCACCGAACACGAGCGCCGGAACGGCGATAAATGTGTACGCCGTGTAGGCGTCCCCGCCGAGCAGGAACCACGTCACGATGTTGCCGAAGCGCCTGCCGCCAAGGCCCCATTCGTTGATGTGGTCGAGCCGCGCGCGCCGCCAGCGCGACGCCACGAACCCGAGGACGGTCACGAATCCGAAGAGCAGGCAGAAGATGACGATCGCAGCGACATGGGTGTCGTGTTTCACAGCGGCTCACCACCCTGGCGCGACGGTGCGCGGTACTCAGGGCTGGGTGCGCGGTACTCGCGCGGCGGGCGTGTTGCCACGTACACGAATGCCAGCAGCAGCACCGTGATGATCACCCAGGCGAACTGGTACCAGTAAAAGAACGGAATGCCCCACAGCTTCGGGTCCTCTTTCGCATAGAACGGCACCCACAGGAGTGCAACGAAAGGAACAAGCAGGTAGAGGTACAGCCAGCGTCTGCGAGCCCGGCCATTGCCATTCATCAGCGACCTCCCTCGCTGAATTGGGGCCCCGGCTCCCGCTGGGGCCCCTATCCTTGGAGTTGCTGTACCCGACGCTGTGAGCGTGCACGCGTCCGTTTGCGGGCGGCGGGTCTGCTCGGTAACCACAGCGCCACGGCGAGCCCCAGCAGCGGCAACGCCGCAACGATCCACAACACGGTGCTGAGCGAAGTGGCGTCGGCGACGACGCCGAGCAGCGGCGTGCTGACGCCGCCGAGCCCGACCGAGAGCCCGAGCGTGACCCCGCTTGCAACACCGATGCGGCCCGGCAGGAGCTCTTGCCCCATGACGACGGTGACGCTGAAGGTGGAGATCACGACGGCGCCGATCACGAACGCGAGCACGAGCGCCGGCCACTCGCCCAAGAACTGGAAGAGCACGATCAGCGGCGGGCTGAGCGCCATTGAGGCGACGATCACGGCGCGACGGCCGATGCGATCTGCGAGCGGGCCGCCGATCAGCGTGCCGACCGCGCCGCCGATCAGCATCAGCGCGAGCCCGAGGTTGCCGGTGGCCTTCGACGTGCCGAGCTCGTGGATGAAGTACAGCGGCACGAACGTGATCAGCCCGAAGTACGCGAACGTGCGGAACGCGATCACGCCGCCGAGCTTGATGAACGCGGGCCAATCGTCGTCCGGCGAGCCGGGGCTCTCGGCATCCGGCCCTTCGCTTGGCCGGAAGCGAACGAGCCGTGGCAGCTCGGCCACGATCCAGGCGGTGACGAGCACGGTCGGGACGAGCAGCAGGAGCGTCCCGCTGAGCCCGAACGCGATCGCGAGCGGGGTCACCAGCACCGGCCCGAGCGCGAAGCCGATGTTCCCGCCGAGCGAGAACAGGCTCATGCCCGAGGCGCGCTTCTCGCCCGAAACGTAGTTGGCGAACCGCGAGCCCTCCGGGTGGTAGGCCGCCACACCGATGCCGCTCAGAACCACCGCGAGGAACGTGAGCGGGTACGACTCGGCCACACCCACGAGAGCGATGCCAACGCCGCCGAGCAGGACACCGAGTGGGATAAGCCACGCGAGCGAGCGGCGGTCGGAGAAGTGGCCGAAGGCGGGCTGGATCACCGATGACGCCACCGTGGCCGCCAGCACCAGGCCGGACACCGCGGCGTACGAGTAGTTGCGCTCGTCGATCAGGAAGGGCAGGAGCGCCGGGACGGCGCCCTGCCAGGTGTCGGCCATCATGTGGCCCGTCGAGAGGACCGCCATCGCCCGGCGGTCCACACCCTCCCTCACGATTACTGCTCCCGCAGCCGGGTCCTCACGCGCTTGCGGCGCGCGACGAGCTCTTCCTCCAGCTTCTGGAGTTCCCCGATCCGCCCGCGCACAAGCTCGAGCTGGCGCTCGATGTACGGGAGCGCGGCCTCGAGCAGGCGGTGCCGCTCCTCTGGGTCGTCGGTCTCCTGGAACTCACGGCGGATGTGGGCGCGGGCGCTCTCGGCCTCCGCGAGCTCGCGTACCTCCTCGAGCGAGAGCCCGAGCAGGTCGCGCAGCCGAACGACCTCGCGGAGGCGCTCGACGTCGGCCTCGGAGTAGAGCCGGCGCTTGCCCGGCTCGCGATCCTCCGCCGCTGGCAGCACGCCGATCTCCTCGTAGAAGCGGATCGTGCGCGGCGTGGTGCCGGTCAGTTCGGCCAGCTCGCCGATGCGCAGCGTGCGGGGCGCGGTCTGGGTCATGCGCGCGCAGGCTCCAGCTCGGCGGCCGCGCTGTGCGACGGCCGCAGCAGTGAGACGAAGGCGCCGAGTAGCGACACGCCCGCCAGGCACCACAGCGCCAGGTGCATGTGCGAGATGAACGGGTCGAGTTGAGTTGCGCTCAGACCCTTGGTGAGGCCGGAGAAGATCTTGAACAGCACGTCCTTCGGCACCGCGTTGGTGACGACAGCGATCACGAACGCGATCGAGATGACCGCGCCGGTGTTCTGGAGCATCACACGCGCACCGGCGGCGACGCCGCGGCGCTTGCCAGGTACGCCGCCCATCATGGCGGCGGTGTTCGGGCTGTTGAACATGCCCGAGCCGATCCCGACGATGAACAGGTAGAGCCCGCTCTCCCAGTAGGCGGTGTGCACCTGGAGCGTGGTCATGAGGGCCAGCCCGAGAGCGGTCACGAGCATGCCACCGGCCGCGAGCAGCCGCGACCCGCAGCGGTCGGCGACGAGGCCCGCAATCGGGCTCGAGATCAGCATGCCGATCGCCATCGGCGCCAGCTTTATACCGGCGGTGATCGGATCGTCGCCCTGCGGACCCTGGAAGTAGAAGACGAAGATGAACAGCAGCGCGAAGCGGCTGAGCCCGTTGATGAACGCGGCGCCGGAAGCGGCCGCGAACATCTTGTCCTTGAAGAGCTTGAGGTCGAGCATCGGCGCGCGCTGGTGGTTCTCGATCACCACGAAGAGCGGCAAGAGGATTGCGGCAGCGACGAGCCCGGCGATCACGAGTGGGTCGTTCCAGCCGGAGAGGCCCGCCCTCGACAGCGCGTAGACCAGGCCGGTGAGGCCCACGACGTAGACGGCTGTCCCGCCCAGGTCGAGGCCCCGGTTCTCGTCGCGGCCCGCGAGCTCGTGGAGGACCAGCCCGGCCCAGAGCGAGCCGATCAGCCCGAACGGCACGTTGAACCAGAACACCCAGTGCCAGCTGATCGCGACGAGCGCGCCGCCGAGCACCGGCCCGATCACGAGACCGACCGCGGCGACCATCGTGTTCGTGCCCATGGCCACGCCGAGCTGCTCGCGCGGGAAGGCGTCGGTGACGATCGCCGAGCTGTTCGCGAACAGGAAGGCGCCGCCGATGCCCTGCAGCACGCGCCAGATCAACAGCTCGGTGGCGCCCGTCGAGAAGCCGGCGCCGAGTGACGCCAGGCTGAAGACGAGGAAGCCCAGCACGTAGGCCTTCTTGCGGCCGAAGAGGTCGCTCAGGCGGCCCGCGGTGAGTACCAACACCGTGCTGGCGATCATGTAGACGAGGATCACCCACACGAGCTGCAGCAGCGAGACGCCGAGCGCGCGCTCGAGATCGGGCAGGGCGATGATCAGGGTGCCCGAGTTGATCGTGGCCATGAGCATGCCCAGGCTCGTGCAGCTGAGCGCCCACCACTTGTAGTTCGGGTGCTCGGCGTGCACGCCGGGCCGGCGCGCGCGTGCTCGAGCGGTGGTGGTCGTGGCGGGCTCCATGCTCTTTCTTACGTAAACGTAAGGTTAGCAAGGCCGGGGCCCGGGCCGAGGGCCGGCGCGGCTAATCGTCGAGGCCGACCGCGGCGAGGCCCTTGGCGCGGTCGAAGTACTCGTCGCACCTGACGGGTATGCCGTCCGACAGGGAGACCACGCCTACGTACTGCTGTGTGAGCGGCACGCCACGCGCCTGGCCGCGCATGGTTCCCGCGATCTCGCCGAGCACCACGAACTGCTCACCGGTATCGATCACCTCGAGCGGCTCGATCTGCCCGCCCCACACCTCGTCGGCGGTCGCGATGTATGTGCGGTACCCCTCGACGCCGCGGTAGCTTGGCTCGACGAGGCCGGCCCGAACCCAGTCGCGGTCGGGGAAATACTCGAAGTCCGGGTCCCATCCCGCGACCGCCGCGTCGAGATCGCGGCGGTTGTAGGCCTCGAATGAGAGGCGCACGGCGCGCAACAGCGCGGCCTGGCGGATCCGTGAGCGAGGCGACAGTTTCGCGACCAGCCGAGCGGAAATCCTCGCGATGCCCGTGAAGCGCAGGTTCAAGCGCTGGTCGAGGGTGCGGCTCGATCGCTCGCGCACCCAGACACGCTGGCGCACGGGCTCGACGTCGTGGCGGGCCATCGGAAGCGCAGTATCTCGCTTGCGCAGCGAGGCGCCAGGCGTCTTTCGATCGCTAGCCCGATAGGCCCACGGCCGCGAGCGCCCGTGCGTGGTCGAAGTGCTCCTCGAGCCTGATGACCATCCCGTTCCTGAGCGTGCAGAGCGCTCCCCACGGCTGCGTGAGCGGGACGCCACTGACCTGGGCGCGCATCGTCACGTCTGCGCGCACTAGCAAACGGTCACCGAAGTCGATCACTTCTATCGGGTGCAACTCGTTCTCCTCGCCCCACACCTCGTCCGCAGTCGCGATGAACCTGCGGTAGCCCGCCAGGCCGTGATAGCTCGGTTCCACCAGGCCCGCGTCCACCCATTGGCGGTCGGGGATGTACTCGAACTCCGGATCCCACCCGACCACCACGGCTTTCAGGTCGCGCCGGTTGTACGCCTCGAGGGAGAGGCGCGTGGCTCGCAGCAGCGCGGCTTGGCGGAGACGCGAGCGCGGCGGCAGCTGAGCGAACAGGCGAGCACCCAGCGCTCCGAGTCGTGGGAAACGGAGATAGAGGCGTTGATCGAGCGTCCGGCTCGACCGTTCGTGCGCCCAGAGCCGCTGACGCACCGGCTCGACGTTCTGGCGGGCCATCTGGTGTGCAGTATCTACCGCGCCCGGAGCCGGGGTTCGAAAGTTCCATATCGACCCCGGCACAGCGACGACATGGAAGTTATGCACCGTATGGGTGCATTTCTCCCATCTCGTTTCGGCGAATCGCCGGAGATGGACCTTATGCACCCCGCTCGCGCTCCCCTAAGTGCTAAACCGCGCCGCCACAGCACTTGAGGGCGGCGGCCGCGCCTCACTGGCCCTTCGCCAAATCGCTCGCGGCAATCGCGTCTTCGGCGTTGCCGTACTCGCGGCCGCTCACGATGCGGCCGTCGCGCAGCGTGTAGGCGATCGCGTAGCGACCTTCGAGCGGCGCGCCGCTCAGGCGTCCCCGCCCGACCGTGTGCACCAGCGCTACTACGCGCTCACCCTCCTCGAGCGCAACTTCGTCGAGCTCGACCAGCTCGTAATCGATCGTGTCGAGCCAGTCCTGGTAGTAGCGCCGTAGCCTCGCGCGGCCCCGCATCACGCCGGCATCGTCGGCGGCACCCTCCATCGCACGCCACTCGATGTCGGGATGCCAGAACTCGGCCATCGCATCGATTCCGCCGGTCTGGAACGCGTCCCACGACCCGCGTACCACCGAGGCGCTCGGGCCCTCCTCCATGGTGCGCAGTATCCCGCGCCACAGCCACGACGAGGCCGACACCGCAACCTCCGGCGCTCCGGATCGTTTGAGTGGCAATGGCAGGGGGCAGAACGCATTCCGTGGGACGCTTCGGCGCGCTCCTGGCAGGGGCAATGGCGATATGCGCGCTCGCGCTGCCGGCGACGGCCGGGGCGCAGGCGGCCGGCGACATCAAGGTGCGCCTCGGCGCGCATCACTACCCGCGCCCATGGGGCCTGACCTACGTCTACGGCTACATCCGGGTGGCCAAAGGCGCCGATGAAACGATCCGCCGGGGCAAGCAGGTCACGCTCGAGCAGTCGGTGTGGCCATTCACCTCGTGGCAGCCGATCGGCTCGACCACGACCGAGTTCAACGGCTACTTCAGCTTCCGGCGCTGGAACATCATCAACAACCAGAAGTTCCGCGCCACGGCTCAGCTCGACTCGGGCGCATACGTGAGCCAGGTGCTCGTGCTGCACGTGCCGTTTCGCGCGCGGATGACCGTGTCGGTGCGCAAGGCGAAGAAAGCCGCCCTGGTGACGGTCAGCGGCAAGGTGCGCCCCGCGCGGCCCGGAAAGACCGTCGCGATCCAGCGACGCTCGCCCACGAGCGGCTGGCGCACCGTGACGCGCACGAAGCTGCGCGGCGCGACGGCCGGCTCCTCGAGCTTCAAGAGCCGGCCGATGAGGATCCGCCACGACTCGATCTTCCGCGTTCGTGTGCGGAGCGACGCGCTCAACTCAGTCGGGATGAGCGGCGGTCGGCTCGTGCACGTTCGGTAACACCAGGCAGCTCCTCAGGCCGCCGCCACCGCTGCCTGGCCGTAGGAGATGCCGCCGTCGTTCGGCGGCAGGCGCTCAGGCACGAGCACGCGCAACCGCATGGCGCGCAGCAGCTCGGCCGTCGCTTCGAGCAGACGCCGGTTCTGGAACACGCCGCCCGATAGAACGACCAGGTCGACGCCCGCGCCCTCCGCCGCCTCGGCACACGCGTGCGCGGTCGCGACCGCGAGGCCGTTGTGGAAGCGCGCCGAGACCACTCCGGGATCTGTGCGACCGGCGAGGTCGGCGCAAACGGCGCGGATCGCCTCTCGGGCGTCGAGGCCGGGGAACGGATAGGCGCCGCGCTCAGCGCGCGCCGCCGCCGCCTCGAGCTCGATGGCGGCGTGCCCCTCGTAGTCCGACTCCGTGCGAACGCCGGAGAGTGCCGCCACCGCGTCGAACAGGCGCCCGACACTGGTCGTGAGCGGGGACGAGAAGCCCGAGCGGGCCATGTGCCCAATAGCCGCCCACTGAGCCGGATCGACCCCAGGCAGCGCCGCGCCCTCGTCGCCGAACGCCTCAACCAGCCAGGCGCACGCCATGCGCCAGGGCTGCTCGGCGGCACGGTCGCCGCCCGGCAGTCGCGCCGGCCACAGGTGCCCGACGCGCTCGAAGCCGGTGAGGTCGCCGACCAGGATCTCGCCGCCCCACACCGTGCCGTCCGTGCCGTAGCCCGAGCCGTCGAAGATCGCCCCCACCGCTCGTCCCGTCTCGCCGTGCTCGGCGAGGCAGGCCGCCAGGTGAGCGTGATGATGCTGCACGCCCACCAGCATCACGCCCTCGCGCTCGGATGCGTAGCGGGTAGAGAGGTAGTCGGGATGCAGGTCGTGCACGACGCGCTCCGGGGCGACCGCGAACAGGCGCTCGAAGTGCTCGACGCCCTCGCGGAACGAGCGGAGCGTCTCCCAGTTCTTCAGGTCGCCGATGTGGTGGCCCACCCACGCGCGCGTCCCCTTCGCGACGCAGAACGTGCTCTTCAACTCGGCGCCGCAGGCGAGCAGCGGCGGCGTCTCGAGCGGCAGGTCGATGCTCGCCGGCACGTAGCCGCGCGAGCGCCGCAGCATCAGCGGGCGGCTGTGAACCACACGCACCACTGAGTCGTCGGTGCGCATGTGAATCGGCCGGTTGTGGAGCAGGAAGAGGTCGGCGATGCCGCGCAGCCGCGCGAGCGCGCTGTGGTCGCGGTAGGCGATCGGTTCGTCGGACACGTTGCCGCTCGTCATGACGAGCGGAACGCCGCACTCGGACATGAGCCGATGGTGGAGCGGCGAGTACGGCAGCATCAGGCCGAGCTCCGGCAACCCCGGCGCCACCGCGTTCGCGACCGGTGCGCCGTCCCACCGGCGCGCCAGCACGATCGGCCGCTCGCGTCCGAGCAGCAGCGCCTCCTCCTCTTCCGAAAGCTCCACCAGCTCACGCGCGGCACCCACGCTCGGCACCATCAGCGCGAACGGCTTGCTCTCCCGTTGCTTGCGTGCCCGCAGCGAAGCGACCACCGGCTCGTCGGACGCCACGCACGCGAGGTGGAATCCGCCCAGCCCCTTCACCGCCACCACGAGGCCCGCGCTAAGCGTGGCCGCGACGGTTCGGATCGGGTCCGAGCTCGTGACCGCGGCGCCGGTCCGGTCCACGAGCCGCAGCCACGGCCCGCACTCCGGGCAGGCGTTCGGCTGGGCGTGGAAGCGCCGGTCAGCCGGGTCCTCGTACTCGCGCCGGCAGCGCTCGCACATCGGAAACGACGCCATCGTCGTGAGCGGCCGGTCGTAGGGAACGCCGCGCACGATCGTGAAGCGCGGCCCGCAGTTGGTGCAGTTGATGAACGGGTAGCGAAAGCGACGGTCGGCCGGGTCGAAGAGCTCGCCGAGACAGTCGTCACATGTGGCGCTGTCCGGCGTGACGAGCGCGGCGGGCTCGCCGGAGCGCTCGCTTTCGTGGATCTCGAAGCCGCGCGAGCCCTCGGGTGGCACGGACTCTCGTAGCACCCGCTGCACCGACGCGAGCGGCGGCGCTTCGGCCGTCAGCCGCAAGATGAACGCCTCCACGCGCTCGGGCGCCCCCTCCACCTCGAGCAATACGCCGCGCTCGTCGTTCAGCACCCATCCGCCGAGCCCGAGTTCGGTGGCGAGCCGGTACACGTGCGGCCTAAAGCCGACACCCTGGACGGTGCCCTCCACGCGCGCGCGAAGGCGCGTGACAGCGTGGGCGACCGCGCTCACCCCGCGGCCTCCACGAGCCGGCGCAGCTCGTGGTACGCGCTCGCCTGCGCCTCCTGGATGCGCGGGATGTGCTGCGAGCGCGTGATCACGACGTGGTCGGCGAGCCGCTCGGCTGCCACGCGCCCGCCGTCGTAGCCCACCATCGCAACCGTATGAAGGCTGCGGCGGCGGGCCTCGTTCAGCGCCTCGATCACGTTCGACGAGTTGCCGCTCGTTGAGAGCGCGAGCAGCACGTCGCCCTCGCGGCCGTAGGCGATCACCTGGCGCGCGAAGATCGCGTCGGTGCCGATGTCGTTCGCGAGCGCGGTGAGGATCGCCGCGTCCTCGGTGAGGTCGATCGCGGGTCGAGCCGGCCAGTGGAACGGTGCGGAACGGAAGTCCGCGACCGCGTCCATCGCATCGGTGGCCGAGCCGCCGTTGCCGAGCGCGAGCAGCTTGCCGCTCGCGTCGAACGAGCGCCGGAGGACTGCGGCGGCTGCGGCCAGCGCGGAAGCGCCCTCGGTGAGGGTCTGCACCCGCAGCGCGCCCACCTCCTCCGCCTTCATGCGTACCGAGCGCGCCACGTCGGCAACCACCGCATCGAGGTCGTGCTCCTGCTCGCCTAAGAACGGATACAGGAAGCTCGACGCGCCGGTTCCCTCCATGCCACGGTCGAGGTGGTCGAAGAACACGTGCACGAGCTCCCAGAGCACGTGGTAGAGCGTCTCGATCAGCTCCTGGCGGATGAACGGGTCCTGCGTGGGGGGCGGAAACTCGTGCTCGAACGCGACCGTCAGGCATCCGCGCTCCGCCGCCGGGGCCAGCGCTGCGACGTCCTCACCGAAGCCGACGACGATGTCGTCCGGCTCGGCCAGGAGCTCGACCTGCGGCGCCAGCGGCCCGCCCTCGAGCGAGAGCCCGATCGCGGGCAGCGCTCGCTTCCCGACGATCACCGGGTGCACGAACTCGACCGCGATGTGACGGACGTCCGAGCGCGCGGCGGGCGTGGCGCCGATCGCGATCAGGCGCCCGCCGCGCGCGAAGCGCTCGGCCATCTGGCGGCACAGCTCGGCGATACGCGGGGCCTCAGCCTCGAAGAAGCGAGCGTTCGCCTCGGTGCGCTCGCTTGGCGCCGCGACCGCGTCGCTCAAACGCGCGCCTCCTCTCGCGCGGCCAGCTGCACGAGCCAGTCGCGGAACTGCTCCACCCCCTCGCCCGTGCGCGCGCTCGTGAGGATGCGGCGCGAGTCGGGGTTCACCTTGTCGAGGTTGCAGAGGAAGCGCTCGACGTCGAAGTCGAGGTGCGGCAGCAGGTCGATCTTGTTGATCAGCACCAGCTCGCAGGTGCGGAACATGAGCGGGTACTTGAGCGGCTTGTCCTCGCCCTCGGTGATCGACGAGACCATCACGCGCGCATCCTCGCCCACGCGGAACTCCGCAGGGCACACGAGGTTCCCCACGTTCTCGATCACGAGCAGGTCGAGCTCCGGTAGCGGGATCTCCGGCAGCGCGGAGCGAACCATGTTCGCGTCGAGGTGGCACTCGCCGCCGAAGCCCGGGTCCGTGTTCAGCTGCGTGACCGGGACGTGGAGCCAGGCCAGGCGGTCGGCATCGAGGCTGCCCTGAACGTCGCCCTCGAGCACGCCCGCGCGCACGTCACCGACGTCGCCGAGCACGCGCTCGAGGAGCGAGGTCTTGCCTGCACCCGGCGCGCTCATCAGGTTCACGACCTTCACGCTTGCGCGATCTAAGTCGGAGCGGTTCGCCCGCGCAATCGTGTTGTTGGCGTCGAGAGCGTCTTCGA